>PBLG01000037.1 GCA_002722315.1 Lysobacterales bacterium
GCCTTCAGAGTCCGAGTGGGAATACGCCACACGCGCCGGCACCACCGGGCGTTTCAACACCGGCGACTGCATTACAACCGATCAGGCCAATTTTGACGGACTGGAACCAGCCCAAGACTGCCCGGTTGGTGTCGACCGTCAGCAGACCCTGCAGGTCGCTAGCTTCGCGCCCAACGCTTTCGGCCTATACGACACCCACGGCAATGTATGGGAGTGGGTGGAGGACTGTTGGAACCCGGATTACATAGGCGCCCCGACCGACGGCAGCGCTTGGAGGACTGGTGACTGTAGCCGCACGTTGCTGCGGGGCGGCTCCTGGGTCATCTTCGGCCGGAACCTAAGGTCGGCCTACCGCGGCTGGAGCACCGGGGGTTTCAGTTTCAGCGGCACTGGTTTCCGTGTCGCAAGGTCAGTTTCGCCTCCAACATTCATCGACTGCGCCGACTGCCCCACTATGGTGATGATCCCGGCCGGCAGCTTCACCCAGGGCAGTCCGCCGGACGAGCCGGAACGGCAGAGTAATGAAGGCCCGCAACGCACTGTCAACGTTCCGGCCTTCGCTATGGGCCAGACCGAGGTGACGTTCGACCAGTGGGATGCCTGCGTGGCCGACGGCGGTTGCTCACACGATCCGAGCGATAGCGGTTGGGGTCGCAGCGATCGGCCGGTGATTAAAGTCAGCTGGGACGACGCGCAGGAATACGTAACTTGGTTAAGCAACACCACCGGCTACGACTATCGCCTGCCTTCAGAGTCCGAGTGGGAATACGCCACACGCGCCGGCACCACCGGGCGTTTCAACACCGGCGACTGCATTACAACCGATCAGGCCAATTTCAGCGGCGACCTTCCGCCCCAGGGGTGTCCGACCGGAACCGATCGAAACCAGACCATGCCCGTCGCCAGCTTTGGCCCGAACGCATTCGGCTTGTACGACACCCACGGCAACGTCTGGGAGTGGGTGCAAGATTGCTGGAACGGGAGTTACATCGGCGCCCCGACCGACGGTAGTGCCTGGATGACGGGCGACTGCAGCCGCCCAGTGCTGCGCGGCGGCGCCTTTAGTTTCTTCGGCCAAGCCCTCCGTTCGGCCCGGCGCACTTGGTTCTCCCGCGGACGACGCTTCGACTTCCTCGGTTTCCGTGTGGTAAGGGCCTTGACGCCGAATACAACCTTCAGCGACTGCGCCGACTGCCCCACGATGGTCCAGATCCCGGCCGGCACGTTCGTGCAGGGCAGTCCACCCGACGAGCCGGAACGGGCAAGCTACGAAGGCCCACAGCGCACTGTCAACGTTTCGGCCTTCGCTCTGGGCCAGACCGAGGTGACGTTCGCCCAGTGGGATGCCTGCGTGGCCGACGGCGGTTGCTCACATGATCCGAGCGATAGCGGTTGGGGTCGCAGCGATCGGCCGGTGATTAACGTCAGCTGGGACGACGCGCAGGAATACATCACTTGGTTGAGCAACAAGACCGGCCAGAACTACCGCCTGCCCAGCGAATCGGAGTGGGAGTATGCCACCCGTGCCGGCACCGCGGGCCGCTTCAACACTGGCGACTGCATCACCACCGATCAGGCCAATTTTTGGGGCGGTTCTCCGGCACAGGGATGTCCGACCGGTGTTGTCCGAAGTCAGACGGTTCCCGTAGCCAGCTTTGCCCCGAACGGGTTCGGCCTGCACGACACCCACGGCAACGTCTGGGAGTGGGTGCAGGATTGCTGGAATACTGATTTCATAGGCGCCCCAACCAACGGCAACGCCTGGATGACGGGCGAGTGCAGCCGCGCGGTGCTGCGCAGCGGCTCCTGGGTCAACGTCGGTTCCAACCTGCGTTCAGCCTCCCGCAACACGACCGACCGCGGCTTTCGCGTCAACTACTTCGGCTTCCGTGTGGCAAGGTCCGTTTCGCTTTGAGCTTTGAGCTTTGAGCTTTCACCCTTTGATCTCCCCGCGCGCAGCACGGGCAGACGATTTTTCAGGCCCTCTGGCGCTGATCTGCGAGGCTGCCCATGAGTAAAGCGATACCTAAAGATCGGTCAACTACGCCGAAGGCGATTGAGGATTGCCTTTCCCTGCTTGCCTGGTTGCTGCCGCAACCCAACAAGTTCCCAAGATCTCGCCGCTTCACTTTGGGCAGACGCATCGAGACCGACCGGCTGTTCGTGCTGGAGTAATTGGTCGAGGTCCCTACAGCCGAAGCAAGACCGCTTATATGGACCAAAATAGGTCCGGCGACAGAAGGGCAGATATCTAAGCTCGAGTAGGCAAACCGCCGACCGGCAACGTCCGAGATTCCGACCCATTTTGGCGAAATCTCCCTTTTGAGTTCGACCATGAATCACTCGACGGCAGAAGGAGAGACCCTCGCGCGTACTGCGCGGAAAGTCCCCTTTCCGCATCTTTGGTCGGCGGTTTGCAACTGTTGAACTTCTGGCAGCCCCTGTAACTATCTCCGCCTCCTGGCCGACTGCCTTTTGACCCGGACCGCTCCCGTTCCGTTAGTATTCGTTAGATTCGACACCTAGGGGAAGGGTTTGAATACCGAGAATCATTCGCAATTAGCCGCGTTCATCTGGTCGGTCGCCGATCTGCTTCGGGGCGATTTCAAGCGCTCTCAGTACGGGCGGGTGATCCTGCCGTTTACGCTGCTGCGGCGCTTGGAGTGCGTGCTGGAGCCGACGCGCGACGAGGTCCTTCGTGTGGCCAGGGCCAGCGAGGGCAAGCCTGAGGGTGTGCGCGAGAAGATGCTGTTGAAGGCGGCGGGGCCGGAGTTTTACAACACTTCGCCGCTGACGCTGGGCACGCTGTCCGACACCCAGACCCGGCAGGACCTTTCGTCCTACGTCCAGTCGTTCAGCCCCCAAGCCCGGGAAATCTTCGACCATTTCCATTTCGAGGACTTCCTCGACCAGTTGGACGCCAACAACCTGCTGTACATGGTGGTCCAGCGGTTCGCGTCCATGCATCTGGGGCCGGACAAGATCTCGAACTTCGGCATGGGGAGCATTTTCGAGGAGTTGATCCGCAAGTTCGCCGAGTCAGCCAATGACACGGCCGGGGAGCACTTCACGCCGCGCGACATCGTCCACTTGGTCACCTCGTTGGTGCTGACTGGCGAGGACGACCGCCTCAAACCCGGCAGTATTGTCACTGTCTACGATCCGGCGGCCGGCACCGGCGGATTCTTGTCCGAGTCCGACCAGTACATCAAGAGCATCTGTAGCGACGTGGACGTCTCGCTGCTGGGGCAGGAGCTCAACCCCGAGTCTCACGCGATCTGCAAGGCCGACATGCTGATCAAGGGGCAGGGCATTACCAACATCAAGCTCGGCAACACGCTGTCGGACGACCAGCTTGCGGGCGAGCATTTCGACTACATGCTGGCCAATCCGCCGTTCGGAGTCGAGTGGAAGAAGGTTCAGAAGGACGTCACCGACGAGCACAAGCACAAGGGCTTCGACGGGCGTTTCGGTCCCGGCCTGCCGCGGGTTTCGGACGGATCGCTGCTGTTCCTGCTGCACCTTGTCAGCAAGATGCGCGATTCCCAGAAGGGTGGATCGCGCATCGGCATCATCCTCAACGGCTCGCCGTTATTTACCGGCGGCGCCGGCAGCGGCGAGTCGGAAATCCGCCGCTACCTGCTACAGAACGATCTGGTCGAGGCCATCGTCGGGCTGCCGACCGACATGTTCTACAACACCGGCATCGCCACCTACGTCTGGATTCTATCCAATCGGAAGCCGGCCGAGCGCCGCGGCAAGGTGCAGCTGATCAACGCCACCGACCGCTACAGCAAAATGCGGAAGTCGCTGGGCTCCAAGCGCCAGTACGTTACCGAGGATGATCTGGCCGCGATCGTGCGGGCCTACGGGGCGTTCGAGGAAACCGAGGAAAGCAAGATCTTCCCGGTCGATGCGTTCGGCTACCGTCGGATCACAGTCGAACGACCGCTGCAACTCAACTTCCAGGCCTCGCCGGAGCGGATCGAGCGGATCGACGACGAAAAGCCGATGCAGAAGCTCGACGAGGGCGATCGCGAGGCGCTGCACGCCGCTTGCGCTCGCCTGGACCCGGACAAGCGCTATCTCAGCCGAAAGAGCTTTACCAAGGACTTGAAGGCGGCGCTCAAGGCCGAGGGCGTCGACGCCAGGGCGCCGATTCTCAAGGCGCTCCTGAACGCGCTTTCCGAGCGCGACCTCGAAGCCGAGATCTGCACCGACAAGAAAGGCAACCCGGAACCGGACACCAGCCTCCGGGACTTTGAGAACGTGCCGCTGGGTGAATCGGTCCACGAGTACTTCGAGCGCGAGGTAAGGCCGCACGTGCCGGAGGCCTGGATCGACGAGAGCAAGTGTGATGCCCTGGACGGCGAGGTCGGCATCGTGGGTTTCGAGATTCCGTTCAACCGCCATTTCTACAAATTCACGCCGCCGCGGCCGCTGGAGGAAATCGACGCCGATCTGAAGGCCTGTACCGACCGGATCAAGCAGATGATCGAGGAGATTTCGGCGTGAGCTTTCCGCGATATCCGGAATACAAGAACTCTGGTGTTGAGTGGTTGGGGGAAGTGCCGGCGCATTGGGCGACACTAAAACTGAAACATCTTGCGCGGATCAGAAACGGCCGTGACTACAAAGCTGTGGAGGTAGAGTCTGAAGGCTACCCTGTCATCGGGTCTGGTGGGCCTTTCTCGCTAGCCAGTACTTACCTATATGACGGCGAATCCCTGCTCCTTGGCAGAAAAGGAACAGTGGACAAGCCTCTATACGTTAATGGTCCATTTTGGACGGTGGACACGATGTTTTACACCGAGCTGAGTGAATGGGCATCTGGCCGGTTTCTTTATTACTACGCCACCTGCTTCCGATTCGATATGTATTCAACGAATACAGCTTTGCCTAGTATGGCTCAGGAGGACTTAGCCAATATCCAGTTAGCGGTTCCAGGGCCTACAGAACAAGCCGCTATCGCCGCCTTCCTCGACCACGAAACCGCCCGAATCGACGCGCTGATCGAAGAGCAGAAGCGACTGATCGAACTGCTCAAGGAAAAGCGCCAGGCGGTGATCTCCCATGCTGTCACCAAGGGGCTTGATCCCGACGTGCCGATGAAGGACTCCGGGGTGGAGTGGCTGGGCGAAGTACCGGCGCATTGGGATGTAGTTGCAATCAAATGGCTTTCTGTAGTGCAACGAGGAGCCTCTCCAAGGCCGATTGAAGACCCGCGATACTTTGACGACAATGGCAAATACGGTTGGGTCAGGATTAAAGATGTAACGGCATCTAATGGGCTACTTTCCGCCACAACTCAGACTCTATCGGTGCTGGGTAGCGGATTAAGTGTAAAGCTGGAGCCTGGACAGCTATTTGTCAGCATTGCGGGGACCGTCGGCAAACCGTGCATAACCCAGATAAAAGCCTGCATACACGATGGCTTTGTTTATTTTCCAGAACTTTCCATTGACCCCCGTTTTCTCCAAATTATTTTTGAGTCTGGGCTGTGTTACCAAGGTTTAGGAAAAATGGGGACTCAACTAAACCTGAACACTGACACCGTGGGAGGAATAAGAATCGGGTTACCCAGCGATGATGAGATAGAGAATATTCTTTCGTTCGTGGAGAAAGAACTCAGGAAGCTGGACGAACTATCCTCCCAAGCAGATCATGCGGTTAAGCTACTTGAAGAACGCCGCTCCGCCCTAATCTCCGCCGCCGTCACCGGCCAGATCGACGTCCGCGGTTGGCAGCCACCGGCGGGCTCATCGTCCCTCACTGAAATAACCGCAGGGGAGCCGGCATGACCCAGGGCCGCAGCATCCGCCTGTTTCTGGTTGATGGCACGCCCAACGGCCTCCTGACAGCCGAAATCATGAACTGGACGGGCCATGTCTTGACCGGGCCGCGCAGCAAGCTCGGCCAGCTGGTGCAACGCCCGGAGTGCGGTCGCACCGGTATCTACTTTCTGGTGGGTCCTGATCCCGAAAATAGCCTGCGCCCACTGGTTTACATTGGCGAGACGGATGACGTCAGCACGCGGCTGAAGTACCACAATCGGCCGGAGTCTGAAGACGGCAGAAGCGGCGGCAAGGACTTCTGGGAAAAGGTCTGCCTGGTGACCAGCAAGGACCAGAATCTGACCAAGGCACACGTGAAGTACCTCGAAAGCCTTCTGATCCGGATTGCTGGTGAGGTAGGGCGGTGCCGGGTCGTCAACGGCACCGCGCATGAGTACATCAACCTGCCCGAGTCCGACCGTGCCGACATGGCGTTCTTCCTGGAACAGATCCGAACCGTACTGCCGGTACTCGGTTTCGACTTTCTTCGCGATACCAGCCGCCCTGCGGCGGGCAACGAGGCCTGGACGACGGCTACCGAATCTCCAACTTTCATCTTCGAGGTTTCGCGCTATGGAATCAAGGCCGAGGCCCGTGAAATCGACGGCGAGTTTTTCGTGCTCAAGGGTTCAGCCGCGAGGAGCGAATGGGCCGGGGCCAGCGGCGGGTATGAAAGCCTCTATCGGCAGATGATCGAAGACGGTGCCCTCGTGCCCGGCACTGAAGGCTTGATGGTTTTCGGCGACGATCAATCCTTCTCAAGCCCCAGCGCCGCCGCGGCCGTCGTCGCCGGCAGAAGCGCCAATGGCCGGATTTCCTGGGTGGTCAAGGAAACCGGCCAGACCTACGGCGCCTGGCAGGACGAGCAGGTCAGCGCCGTGGAGACGACAGACAGCCCGACGGAAGCAGAATGGACGAACTGAGCGATCGAGGAAAGAGACCATGCCGAATCCAGTCTATGAGTTGACGCTTCACAAGACGTATTACGACGACGGATTCTTCAATCTTGGGGTGGGCGTGGAGGGTCTGGTGCGACCGGACAACGGCCCGGTCACGATCGAGCTTGGAGGATCACACCGCAGCATCGAGGGGCGCGTAGATCGAAACGCCAACCAGAATGGCACTCCGCGGGTTTTCGGCGGTGCCGAATTGCGAAATTGGTTGCAGAATACCTTCTCGATGGGAGATAGAGTCCAGGTACAGGTGCTCCGGCCAGATGCGCTGCGGATTGCCGTGCCCGACGAATCCCAGTCCAGATCGCTCGAGGATATCGGCTTTCAGAAGCTGACAATCTGGAGGCTCGTTGACGATCGTATCAAGCCCGCCGGCTTGGACTGGAAGGAATGCAGTAGCTGGATTTACGCATTCGTGGTTGAGAACCGCCCCCGATACTTCGGCATCACCAATACGGTTTTGCGCTCCCGCCTCGATCATTACAGCTACCAGGCCGGCGACAGGGTGCGAAAGCTGATCATGAGTGAGTTGGCCTCTGATCGATCGGTGGAAATTCACGGACTGCAACGCGTAGGGCTTTCCCGGCCGGAGTTAGAGGCGGAGGAATCCCGCCTGATCCGCGAGTTCGATACGGGCTGGAACGTTCGACGATGACATTTGAAGGGGCTGAAACGTGATCGATTTTTTCATTCAAAGCAGCGCCGATCGTCAGGATCATCGGTGGGAGCGAAAGCGTCTTACAGCGCTGAATCTGCTGGAAGCGGATCTGGAAAATGTCATTTACCGAAATCCTGATCTTCTGTGCCTCGAACGCCTCGGAATGATTGTCGACAAGGTGCATCTCGTTCAGCAGGCGGGGGCGCTCGACCTCATGGGCGATCACAAGTACCCGGATTTGCTGTTTCTGACCGATCGGGGGGATGTCGGCGTCGTCGAGGTCAAGCGATTCGGCAACGCCGAATTGCGTGGGAGGCACGTGATTTCCCAGATTCTGGATTACGGCGCGACAATTTGCAGCCTGGGAGAAGCCGACCAGGCGACACTGTTTTCCAAGTCGAGTCCACCGGCCAAGCGACTGGATGAGCTTGCGCACCAACTGGTCGAGGATTCTGCGCGCGCGCGGTGGGTTGCAAAGAGTTTCCGCGATCGCCTGAACGGCGCGCAACTGCACTACATCATTGCCTGCGATGAAGCGCCCGAAGGCCTTGCCGACTGGATTCGGAGCGCCAGCCGGAATGACGCCACCGACTACCAGATCAGCGTCCTCGAGGTTTCGCCGTTCGTCAGCGCCGAACGTCCCGGGGAAGTCGTTTGGCTTTCCCAGCCGGTTGCAAGGACGGAGACAATTCACCGTACAACGGTGCGGGTGCTGCGCGACGAAAGCGGGCAACTTGCGGTAAACGTATCCAGCGAGTCGCCGGAGTGCATTGCAGAGCGCGTCCAGTCGGACCAGCCCTCGCAGAATACGAACGAACGGGAGTTCCGCAAAGCACTGGATCAGCTTTCGGACCAGATCGATCTGGCGCCCGAAATGATCCGAGAGGCGATCGATTCCGCAAACCAGCAAGGACTCGAGCAGGATTGGCAATGGGCGCTTTCCCGATTCGCCGATCCGGATAGCAGCCAAAAGCCTTATCTGCGGGGCGCGAGCCAGACCGGCATGGCTGAAGGGCGACGTGGTCTCAATCTTGCGCACCCCTGGCGCCCGAGCTTGTTCGTCGGGCACTATTTCTCGTCGCATGATCACATGATCGAGCCAGTTGCCGCTGAGCAGGGTGGCGATTTCGCGATCATCCTGGACGTCAAGCATGACTGGGGCGAGGAAGTCGGCTTCTGGGATAGTCCGGAGTATCAGGCGCTCTGTGCCCGCTTGCGTGCCGACGCCGGCGCCTGGACGGTTTCCGAGGGCACCAACCCCTGGCATCCCGTGATGCTGCATCGACCGATAGCAGCCGTTTTGAAAGGTGCGAGGTCCGAGTCGGAACTTGTCTCCGGCTGGCACAGGGCTGCCAGAGAAGGCATCGAAATGATGCTTGCCGGCAACGAGATGCGTTCGCTTTGGGGGCGACTTCAGTCTGAAGGCGCGCCTGACTGACTGAACGTTGGCCAAGGGGCAGGCCTGGATGGGGGAGACGCTCGTGCGGGGGAGCGACTGTTTGACGTAGTCCGGATCATCACGCAAAATCGGATGCTGACGGGAGGCGAGGGGAACAGACCGAATGGCGGATAGCCGTGAGCAACCATTCCAGCAGGAAATCGTGGACGCGATGTGCGCCGTCGACGGCGGCTGGAAGACTGGGCCGGCGTCTGGTTACGACCGGGAGCGGGCACTCTATTCCCAAGATCTGATTGATTACTTCCAGGAAGCCCATCCCGACCAGTGGGAGCGGTTCGCCCGGCAGCACCCGCGGGAGCCTGAACAGGCGCTGCTCAACGCAACCGTGCGCGAGCTGGACAAAAAGGGCGCGCTGCACGTGCTGCGACATGGATTCAAGGTCCCTGCGGCCCGCGTGTCGCTTTGCAGCTTCAAGCCCGATCACGGGATGAACCCGGAAGCCGAGGCCGGCTACCGCGCCAACCGCCTGCGCGTCGTCCAGGAAGTTTCGTACTCACCCCACCACCGTCAGGGCGAATACAACCCGAGGCTGGACCTGGTGCTGTTCGTCAACGGCATTCCGACCGCCACGCTGGAGCTCAAAAGTGAATTTCAGCAGTCGGTCGAGCGCGCAAAGCGGCAGTACCGGCGCGATCGGCCGCCCAAGGACCCGAAAACCCGGCGCCCGGAACCATTGCTGACTTTTGGCCGCGGCGCGCTGGTGCATTTCGCGGTCAGCCAGTTCGAGGTGGCGATGACGACTCGACTGGCCGGCAACCAGACCTTCTTTTTGCCGTTCAACAAAGGCCAGGACGACGGAGCAGCCGGAAACCCGCCGCCGCCCGACGAAAACAGCTACGCCACCGACTACCTTTGGCAGGAAGTCTTCGCACCCGACGCCTGGCTGAAGATCCTGGGGCGCTACCTGCACATGCAGGAAGAGGTCAAGGAAGACTTCCACGGCCGCAAGGTCAAGACCCGCAAGCTGATATTTCCGCGATACCACCAGTGGGACGCCGTCAAGCGACTTCTGGCGGCCACCCGGGAAGAGGGCGCCGGCAAGCGCTACCTGGTGCAGCATAGCGCCGGCTCGGGCAAATCCAACTCGATTGCCTGGCTTGCCCACCAGCTCGCTTCTCTGTACGCCGAGGACGGCCAGAAACTGTTCAATTCCGTGGTGGTGATTACCGACCGCACCGTGCTCGACAGCCAGCTCCAGCAAACGATCGACCAGTTCGAGCATGCCACCGGGGTTGTGCGGCCCATCAGTCGGGAGATCGACAGCGCCGCCAAGTCCGCTCAGCTCGCCGAGGCGCTTGCCGAACGTGCACGCATCATCGTCGTAACGATCCAGACGTTCCCGGCCCTCTACGAGGCGCTGAGCGAGCATGAGGGGCTTGCTGCGGGCCGTTACGCGGTCATCGCCGACGAGGCCCACAGTTCCCAGACAGGGCTGGCTGCGAGCAAGCTCAGGGCTATTCTCGGGTCGGACTTCCCCGAAGGTGAGGAAATCAGCGCCGAGGAAATGCTCGATGCGGCGGTGTCCGCACGCGGGCCGACCGACCGGATCAGCTACTACGCATTCACGGCCACGCCCAAGGCGCGAACTCTGGAGCTTTTCGGCCGGCCGCCGAATCCGGAGCTCCCGCGCGCGATCGACAACCGGCCCGTGGCATTTCACGTCTACTCGATGCGACAGGCGATCGAGGAAGGCTTCATCCTGGACGTGCTGCGCCAGTACGTCACTTACAGCACTGCCTGGAAGCTGACGCATCCCGATGCCGACGAGACCGAGGTCGAGTCGCGCAAGGCCCGCAGGGAATTGGCCCGGTGGGTGCGGCTGCATCCGTACAACATCGGTCAGAAGGTGGAGGTGATCGTCGAGCACTTCCGCGAACACGTCCGACCCATGCTCGACGGGCAGGCCAAGGCTATGGTGGTGACCTCCAGCCGGCCCGAAGCGGTTCGCTACGCCCTCGCGATGCGCAAATACGTTACCCAGGCCGGGTACGACGACGTACACCCGCTGGTGGCGTTCTCGGGCAGCGTGGGGCCGGACGAGGCGATCCCCGAGGAAGTGACGGAGACCAGCAAGCTGCTCAATCCGGGTTTGAAGGGGCGGGACCACGCCGAGGCCTTCAAGACCGACGAATACAACGTGATGATCGCGGCGAACAAGTTTCAGACCGGTTTCGATCAGCCCAAGCTGTGCGCGATGTACGTCGACAAGAAGCTGGCCGGGGTGGACTGCGTCCAAACGCTCTCACGGCTGAACCGCACGTTTCCGGGAAAGGAGCAGACTTTCATTCTAGATTTCGTCAACGACGCCGAGGACGTGCTGGAGGCCTTTCGGCCCTACTACAGGACCGCTGAACTCGCAGATGTCTCGGACCCGCAGGTGGTCTACGACCTGCAACACTCGCTCGACCAGGCGGGAATCTATCGGTGGGAAGAGGTCGCAGCCTTCGCCAAGGCCTTTTTCGACCCCAAGGCCCCAGCTTCCAGCCTGAGCTATCACTGCCAGCCTGCACGCGATCGTTTCCAGAAGCGCTACCGACTGGCTGTCGAGCAGCAACGCCAGTGGTTGCGCGAGCGCAAGGAGGCGGAGCGAGCCGCCAACCAGACCGCCGTAAACCGTGCCGAAAGCGAGCTGAAGGACGCCGGCGCCATGAAAGACGAGCTGGATCTCTTCCGCAAGAACCTCCAGAGCTTCGTCCGTACCTACGAGTTCCTGTCCCAGATCGTCAATTTCGACGACCCGGAATTAGAGCAGCTTAATGTCTATGCCCGCCATCTGCACCCGCTGCTGCGCATCGACCGGCTGGATGAGGATGAAATCGACATCCACGAGCTGGAACTAACCCACTACCGGCTCAGCAAGCGTGCAGAGGTGCAGTTGAAACTGGGGGAGGGTGACCCTGGAGAAGGGCTCAATCCCGTCACCGAGGTCGGCTCCGGAAAACCCCACGATCCGGAGAAAGAACGTCTCTCCGAGATCATTGAACAGATGAATGAGCTATTCGGCGCGGAGGTCCGAGAGGAAGACCAACTGCATTTTCTGCGTGGAATCGCGAACCGCATGGAGCGGGAAGAGGACGTCATGGAGCAGATTCGGACCAATTCGGCAGAACAGGTCATGCACGGTCGGTATCCTTCCCGATTGAATGACCTGCTCCTGGAGGCGATTCATGATAACGAACAGCTATCGACTGACGCGCTCAAGGATCAGGAGAGCTTTGAGTCATTTGCTCTCATACTACTGCGCTATCTTAATCGAGAAACGGGCGCCAAACCAACCTTGCTTTGAGTTTAACTGCATTTGAAAACAACTATCTTTTTTTTCGAGCCTAAAGCCTGTTATAAATTCTATGTTTTTAAAACAAAAAGTTCTTGAGCTACACCGAGAACGCCTAAAATCAAGAAGATTATTAAGACAATAGCCGGTCCAAATAAAAACATGCTCAGAGGCGTTAAATATATGGACGATGAGATGCGACTTCTTACTCTTTTGGAAAAAAGAAATAAGGGTGCCGAAACTAGGAAAGACAGCGTGCTATAAATCGAAGCGAGAAGAGCAAGAATTAGCACGGCGTAGGAATTACCAACCCCTCCCATCGCTGTTGCTAACAAGTAGGTGCCAACCAAATAGAGCCCGAAAGTCGCTGCCGCTATCACTGCTGCCCCGCCTAAATACACTTTAAAAAATGGTTTTACAGAATCCCAACTCACTTCGCTTTTCATCTGTCCGCTGGCCGGGCTAGACTTCACATCAGAGTGGTCTGCCATGCCCGCGATTTCTTTGTCGGGCCGTCTAATTTCATCTACCCGATTGGATCGGCTGCCATTCCTCTCATCATGGAGCCGTTTCAGTTTCGGATAAACTAGTGGCGCTAACTGTGCTCCTGCGATTCCACCAACAATGCAGAAAAAAAACGCTCCATTAACTGCAGTTCCACTGAACGAGAGTCCAGCGCTGGAACCGATAAGTAAGCCAGCCGCTGCCCCGATCAGACCTCCGTAACGACTTATGCTGTCCCCTTTCACTAAAACGTATACGGCAAGCCCCAACAGCGCGAAAATAAAAAACTCAACCATGCTATTCCTCAGGAGTGCTATCCCAGACCTAATTTAGCGTAGTCTAACTCCTTCCGCAAAGAGCCAGACGCACCAGGCCAAATATGAATTATGCCAGCTCGTGTGGGCCCCTAGAGAAATTCTGGAAGATGCGCCTTTCGACCCAGTTTTCTGTCTACGGTTTCACCTGGATGTTCACCTGAAGTTGATATCAGAGCGAGGAAATTGAAGAAAAAAAGCTAAACCTCAGCTAGTTAAATTTATAGTCTCTATGACTACATGAGGATACTTAATCCCTCGTCGCCAGGTAGAGCCGCAAAATCAGCACTGTGAGGCATCCTATCCTTCCACCGGATCTGCGCGGCGTGTCTCTGAGCTTCTAATTAGGTGTCAGACGGTCAGTATGGAAAGCCAAATCACAGATATTCAAATCGTTTATAAAGGAGGAGCTTTTGGCAACCCCGACTCTTTCGGACGGTGGATATATGGCAGACGGCCCGACGGCAAAACGGTTGCTTGTAAAAATGAGGAGACAGAAGCCGGTGGAATGCGCATTTGGTCCTATTGGCAGTCTCCAGATTGTAATGAGAACGAGATCGATATATGCGAAACAGAGTTTTCTGCGGAAGAGTGGAGGTTAATAGAAAATAAGCCTCAGTTCTTACAACCGTTTGTGAGCAGTAGGATATTGCGCGAACGAGCGAAGTCCGAACATGACACGTAATAAACTACGCGACCATCTGGACTATCGATGAAAGAGAATCGTGAGCGAAAAATTGAAGACGCTGTCATCAATCACCCAGAGATATTAGGGTTTGCTGGAGCGACAGCGATCCGCAACGTCAGGGTGGGGTCGACGTTCGGACTTGTGGATGTAATGCTACTCCCGCGATCTGGTCGCGTAAAGTTGGCTCTTGTGGAGGCAAAGCATGCGACGGCTCCAGATGCGAGCTCTAAAGTGATTGGACAGCTCCTTATGTACTACGCCGGAGCCTTAGATATTGGCGCTGCCGGGCTAGAGCGTCTGCGCAGCTACGCAGTATTACACCGGGAGATGGCACTCAGCTCGACTTGGATATCGCCGAAGGAAATCACAGGTGGGGTGAGTCCCGCACCGGCCGCCTGGGAGGTGATCGAGGCCGGGGATAAACTTCGGCCGGAAGAGATTGGGCTCTTCATTGCGCTCAATAACCCTCCCCACAATGCACTTCGCATTGCGGTTGAGAAGCTTCACCAGCATCATGGACTCTCAATTGGAATTATCGTAGTTCAAGACGGGAAGCCGACGACTCTCTGACTGATCGCTAGAGTTCTGCGGTTTTATTCACCGCAATAGTGGTCTCGCACTTGGCCAGTGGTACGATTGACCGATACGTAGCGAGCGGCGCCGACTCTGAGTTCGTTCGGGTCGTGGACGCAGAAGAGCCATTCCGCAGTCGGGTCGAAACCGTAAAGGGCAAGATCCTGCGTGTCCTCCACCGGCACCAGCTCGAAACGCTGGGCCAGCCAGGCCCGAGCTCGGCGCTCCGCGATCCGCAAATCGATATCTAGATCTGATTCGTTCATTTCCTGTCTGCCGGGCCGTGACGGGGCCTTGAGGCTTCATGGCCGGAAAAGTAACAGAATCGGACGATCATGCGGAAGAGGCAGCGATTTTCCGTTTGACTTTCTGGACCGTCGAGGGCGCGGCACCGGCGATTTCGGCAGTCTTCCGGATGCTGAAATCCTTTTCCAGCAGTTCCCGGATGCGTGCGTGCTTGTCCCGATCAACCGGCCGGCCCTTGTAGACGCCCTTCTCCTTGGCCTTGGCGATGCCCTGTGCCTGGCGCTGCCTACGCTGTTCGTAATCCTTCCGGGCGATCGCGGCGACCATGTCCAGCATCATCCGGTTGACCGCATCCAGCATCCGGGCGGTGAATTCATCGCTCGAGTTTTCGCCCAGGGCCGCGTGGCTGGTCGGCAGGTCGAGCGCAACGACCCGCAACCCCTTCCCCTCGATCTCGGCCCTGAGGCGCTCCCACTCGGCCTGTGGCAGCCTGCTGAGACGGTCTATGGCCTCGACCAGCAGGATATCCCCAGAGCTGGCGTCCTCCAGCAACCGACGGAGCTCATGGCGATCTGAGGCGGCGCCACTGGCATTCTCC
>PBLG01000038.1 GCA_002722315.1 Lysobacterales bacterium
CCAAACAAGCCGGAGGCCCCGCAAAGGCCCGTCCCGAAGGGTTTCGCCGGAAAAGCCGCATCTCGCGCGTTGCGACCCTCGGCCGTAGCTATGGCTACTGTCACTCGGATCGCACCACACGATCTGCGGCTTTTCCGACTGAAACGCGCCCCGCGCAGAGTTGTTCAGAGGTTCCCTACCGGCGTCGCAGTAGAGCGAAGGCTCAGGCCGAGATGCGATCCGCCAACCGCGTCACGTTGGCCGGCTCGGCCAGGCGCTCCAGCCCGGTCCGGAGAATGGCGTCGGCCGAATGGCCGTCGCGGGTGCTTGGGCACTGGATCGAAAAACTGACCTGCAGCGCCATCGTGCGGCCCGGGAACCTGGCCGGGTTGCGCGCCAGGTGCTCGCGCAGCCGCGCGCGCAGCTGCTTGGCGCCGGTCGCCGGCGTGGCCATCAGGATCATGCTGAAAACCGAATCGTCGCTGCGGCCCACAGTGTCCTCCACGCGCACTTCGCGCGCCAGGACCCGCTCGAGGTGGCGCATCATCGATTCGGCCCAGTTCAGGCCGTGGCGAGCGGCGATCCTGTCGTAGTCGTCGAGCTTGGCATGCAGGATCGAGTATTCCAGCGCATGGCGATCGTGGAAACTGCCGATCTGTTCGAGCCTGTGGCTCAGTTCGTCGCGCGTGCTCACGATGTTGGCCATGCGCGCCGGCTGGGGGCGACTATCCTTGTTCAGGACAGAGCGCTTGAGGTATTCCTGCACCGGATCGACCAGGTCGGCGCCGGAGAATGGTTTTGGCACGAGATCGTTGGCGCCGACGTCCAGCGCGCGTCGCCGCCCGTTCTTTTCCTCGACGCTGGTCACCACCAGCACCGGAAGCGCCCGGATGCGGCCGTGATCGGCCTCGCGAATCCGGCGAATCAGCTCGATGCCGTCGACTTCCGGCATCATCAGGTCGGTAATCACCACCTCGATGGAATCGTCCTGCTGCAACAGCTTCCAGGCCTGCCGGCCGTCCTCTGCAAGAACGACATCGAAGTGCTGACTCAGGAATCGCTTGCCGGCAAACCGCATCAGGCGCGAATCGTCAACGAACAGTATTCTGGCGGCGGTGCTCTTGCGCGGTCTGTTGTCGTACATTCGAATGTCCTCCCATGCCCTTTCCGATTGCCGTGCGGCCGCGGTTCATGCCGGCGTCGCACCAAAAGCAATACAATATGAATGCCACATTGCATAAACATGCCGTAAGCGCTTGATCTTGTGTCCCGTTGGACCAGTTCGCGCGCTACACGCGGCGCTTGGGTGACGCTATTCGTCACATCCGGACCGATCCATACAGGTGCCAATGCCTTGACACGAAAACTCATCGCGGCCGCAGGCCTTGCAGCAATCGCACTGGCCGCATGGCTGTTCTGGCCCGAAGGCGGCCAGCCGGGCGGCAACCGCATCGACGCCGATCCGGTCGAACGCGGCGACATCACCCGCATCGTTTCCTCGGTTGGATCGGTTCGCGCGCTGAACACCGTTGAAGTCGGATCGCAGCTTTCCGGACAGGTCATCGAGCTGTTCGCCGATTTCAACACGCCGGTCGAATCGGGCGACCTGCTGGCCCGCATCGACCCCCAGACGTTCGAACGCAGGGTGCAGGAAGCCGACGCCAACCTGGCCGTGGCGCGCGCCAACGTCGCCATCCAGGCCGCGAGCATCCAGCGCGCCGAGGCCAACCTCAAGGCTGCACGACGGGAATTCGAGCGCCAGGCGTCGCTGGTCGAGAAGGGCAGCGTGTCCGAGTCGGCGCTGGATGCGTCCGAAGCCGCTTTCCAGTCGGCGCTCGCCGAGGTGGCGATCGCCCGCGCCCAGCACCAGAACGCCAACGCCACCGTGGCCCAGCGCGAGGCGGCGCTGGAAGCCGCGCGCATCGACCTGGAGCGCACCGAGATCCGCTCGCCGATCAACGGCGTGGTGATCGAGCGGGCCGTCGACATCGGCCAGACCGTCGCGGCCAGCCTGCAGGCGCCTATCCTGTTCACCATCGCCCAGGACCTGACCGAGATCCAGATCGAGGCCAGCGTCGACGAGGCCGATATCGGCAGCGTGCGCGAGGGCGCCGAGGCCAGCTTCACCGTGGACGCATTCACCGGCGACGAATTCAGCGGCCGGGTCGCCCAGGTCCGTATGGCGCCCAACGAGGAAGGCAACGTGGTGACCTATACGGTGGTGATCAACGCGAGCAACCCCGACCGCCGCCTGTTGCCCGGCATGACCGCCAGCATCGACATCGTCACCGGCCGCGTCGAGGACGCATTGCGCGTGAGCAATGCCGCGGTGCGCTTCCGGCCGCCCGAGTCGATGAAGCCCGAAGAGCCCGCGGCGGCCGGCGGGGGTCCCGGCGGGGGCCGGAATCCCGGCGCCGAACTGGCCGAAGCGCTGACCGAAATCGGCGTCGACGAGGCCACCCGCGAGACGATCGCATCGGACATGCGCGAGGCTTTCACGTCCATGCGCGGCATGTTCGCCTCGGGCATGGACCGCGACGCCATCCGCGAGCGCATCCAGGCCATGAGCCGCGAGGTGCTAGCGCGTCACCTGGGCGCCGAGCAGGTCGATCGGCTCGAAGCCCTGCAGCGCGCCCGCGCCGAAACGCGCCCGGCGGTGCTGTACCTGGAAGGCGACGGCAGGACGCTTCAGGCCCGCGCGGTGCGCCTGGGCATCAGCGACGATCGCTTTACCGAAGTGGTCTCCGGCGATCTTGCCGAAGGCGATCGCGTCGTCACCCGCGTCAGCGTCGCGGAAGCGGATTGACCGTGACGACTGCGGGCCGGTCCGCGCAACCGCTGGTTCGTTGCGTCGACCTGTGCAAGGACTACCGCATGGGCAACAACGTCGTGCGCGCGCTGCGCGGCGTCGACACGAGCATCGACCCGGGTGAATTCGTTGCGATCATGGGCCCGTCGGGCTCGGGCAAATCGACCTTCATGAACATGGTCGGCGCGCTCGATACGCCGACCTCGGGCCGGCTGGAGATCGCCGGGCGCAACATCGCCGAGCTCGATTCGGACCAGCTCTCGGCGCTTCGCAACCAGACCCTGGGCTTCGTGTTCCAGCAGTTCATGCTGCTGCCGCGGACCGACGCCGTGGACAACGTGCAGCTGCCGTTGATGTACACACGCATGAATGCCGCCGAAAAGGACCGCCGGGCGCGCGCCGCGCTCGAGCGGGTCGGGCTGGCCGAGCGCATGGACCACACGCCGTCACAGCTGTCCGGCGGCCAGCAGCAGCGCGTCGCGATCGCCCGGGCGCTGGTCAACGACCCCAGCATGATCCTGGCCGACGAACCCACAGGCGCGCTGGACACCGCCACCGCCGAGGACATCATGGGCCTGTTCGGCGAGCTGAACCGGGAAGGCGTCACCATCGTGCTGGTGACCCACGAAGAGGAAATCGCCGCGCACGCCCGGCGCAAGATCCGCTTCCGCGACGGACTCATCATCGAAGACAGCACGGAGGCGACCGCATGAAGCACCGAATCGACCCTGCGATCACGACCGCCCTGCTATCCGATGCCGCGCTCGCCGAACGGCCCGGCCTGCACCTGTCGGCCAGCCTGTCGATCGCGCTCAAGGCCATCCGGACCAATTCGGTCAGGAGCTTCCTGACCATGCTGGGCATCATCATCGGCATCGGCGCGGCGATCGTCTCGGTCTCGATATCGCAGGGCGCCGGACAACAGCTCCAGGAACAGATCCAGAGCTTCGGCACCCACGTGCTGCAGGTGCGCCCAGGGTCGAGTTTCTTCGGCGGCCGCTCGCGCGGCGCCGGCACCGCGCGGCCGCTGACCGATCGCGACGTCGAGGCGCTGGGCCGCATGAACGACGTGATCGAAGCCGTATCCGGCCGCGTCTCGGCCCAGGTCACGCTGGTCAACGCGGGCAGCAACTGGCCGACCTCGGTGAGCGGCGTCGGGCCGGACTTCGCGCGCATCGAGGACCGCGAAATCACCTCGGGCCGGAACTTCAGCCCGGCCGAAGTGCGCGCAGGCGACAAGGTCGCCATCATCGGCACGACCATCGTCAAGGAACTGTTCGGCGGCGGCGACCCGATCGGCGCGAAAATCCGTATCGACCGCACCCCGGTGACCGTGATCGGCGTGCTGGCCGAGGAAGGCGCGTCGTCGTGGGGCCAGGACCAGGACGACACGGTCTGGATGCCGCTGGAGACGGTTCGCACGCGCATCGCGCGCACCGCCGACAGCGTGCCCGACGACGCTGGCCGGCTCTACGTGAAGGTCTGGGATCACCTCGACGTGCTCGACGTGCAATCGGAGATCGAGAACGTGCTGCGGGTCCGGCGCAACATCCAGCCCGGCGCCGAGGACGATTTCGCGCTGATCAACTTCGCCGAATTCATCCGCGCGCGCAACCAGACCGAAAGCCTGCTGGGTTTCCTGCTGGCCGCGTTCTCGGCCACCTCGCTAATCGTCGGCGGCATCGGCATCATGAACATCATGCTGGTCTCGGTCACCGAGCGCACCCGCGAGATCGGCCTCAGGAGAGCCGTCGGCGCGCGCCGGCGCGACGTGCTGACCCAGTTCCTGGTCGAGGCCACCGTGCTCGGCCTGCTGGGCGGCATCCTGGGCACGGCCTTCGGCGTGGGCGCGACCTACCTCGCGGCAAGCCTAGGCGAGTTCCCGGTGCTGATCAGTCCCTGGACGCTGGGCGGCGCGGTCGCTATCGCGATCGTCATCGCGGTGTTCTTCGGCTACTACCCGGCCCGCCGGGCCTCGAAGCTGGATCCGATCGAGGCGTTGCGGTTCGAGTAGCCCTACTGCCGGATCGCCTCGAACTCGAAGCGCAGCGCGACTTCGTCGCCGACCAGGTTGTTGCTGACCGCGTAATCCATGCCCCAGCGGCTGCGGGCTATGGTCGTGCGCGCCGAAACGCCGAGCGTTTCCTTGCCGTGGCCGAACGGGTACTTGCTCCGCTTGTTGATGGTCACGTCCAGTTCCACCGGGTGGGTCTGGCCCAGCAGGGTCAGGTCGCCGGTCAGCGTTCCGCCGTCGCCGTCGTCGGGAGAAAAACCAGTGACCTCGAACATGATGCGCGGGTGGTCCTCGGCGGCGAGAAAATCGTCGCCGCGGACGTGCTCGTCGCGCTTGTCGTGCGCGGTGAACACGCTGGCGGCTTCGACTTCGACGCGTCCGTTTGCCAGCTGGCGCGTTTCGGGGTCGTAGCGAAACATGCCCCGGGCATCCGTGAACATGCCGATCTGGCGCTGATAGCCGATGTGGTCGACTTCGAACGCGATCGAGAAATGCTCGGGATCGATCTTCCAGTCCGCGGGCTCGGCCTGTGCCACGCTCCAGCCGGCCAATAGAACGGCGGAACCGGCGAGCAGTTTCGAATGAATCGTCGATTTCTGTTTCTGCATGAAAACCTCCTGGGCTTTACCTTCGTATTCTTTGTGAAGCGCTATTGGCTGTCAGCGATGTCCATCGGCGCGATGCCGCCAGAGCCAGAGCGTATCGCGACCGAATGAATGAGCGAGTGCCGCCAGCGCAACCGCCAGCGCCGACTTCGCCAGCAGCCCCGGAAGCCACGGCAGCAGCGCGGCGGCCAGGACGAGGCCCTGGGCGACGCAAACCGCCTTGCGCCAGGTACTGGGCGGCAGTTCGCGCTGCAGCCACGGCAACATCGCGCCTGCCAGGACAAAAGCGTAACGCATTCCACCGATGGCCAGCACCCAGGCCCCGGCCCGGTCGGCCAGCATGACAACAATGCTCAGTACCAGCAGCAGGAGCGCGTCGATCTCCATATCGAAACGCGCGCCGAAGCGACTTGCACCGTCGAGCATGCGGGCCAGCCAGCCGTCCAGCCCGTCGAGCGCGATCGCGGCGAACGCCAGCGACGCCAGGACGATGCCGTGTTGCCGGACGAGCTCCGGCGCCGCGCACACGCCGGCCAGAACGGCGACCAGCACGGCCCGCGCCAGCGTGACGCGATTGGCCCAGCCGAAATCGTCACCTGTTCGGCCGGCGTTCCAGGCGCCGTAAACCATCGCCGCCAGCACCAGGTATGCGCCCACCGCACCGGCCACCCAGCCCGGCGAAGACTCAAGCCAGGCGCGCAGTGACAGGGCAAGCGCGAGCGCGGCGGCGAACCCGGCAGCCAGATCCAGCGCCAGTGGCCAGCCGGACTTCGACCTGGTGGATACCCCTGGCTCCGTTTCGCGCATTTCGACTCCGTATGAGCGATCGACGTTGCTGCAGCCCGGTGCGGTCGGCAAGTCCGCAGCAACGCCGAACGCGTGAACGCCACGATATTGCATTTGAATGACAATATTGCATTATGGGTGAACGATCATGAACCGAGAGCGAACCGCGCGGGCCTTCTGGACCACCGCACCCGGACACGGCGAGTTGCGCGAGCAGGCGCTTGCCGAACCGGCTACCGGCGAGGTGCTGGTACGCGCACGCTACAGCGGCATCAGCCGGGGCAGCGAGTCGCTGGTGTTTTCCGGGCGCGTCCCGGAAAGCGAATACGAGCGGATGCGGGCGCCGTTCCAGCAAGGCGAGTTCCCGTTCCCGGTCTGCTACGGCTACGCCAGCGTCGGCGAAGTCGAGGCCGGCAGCGCGTCGCTGGTCGGTCGACCGGTGTTCTGCCTTCATCCGCACCAGGACCGCTACGTGGTGCCGGCATCGATGGTCGTGCCGCTGCCCGACGATGTGCCGATGGCGCGCGCGGTGCTGGCGGCCAACCTCGAGACCGCGGTCAACGCCGTCTGGGACGGCGCGCCCGGGCCGGGCGACCGAATCGCAGTTATCGGTGGCGGGGTCGTCGGGCTGCTGGTCGGGGCGCTGGCCGCGGCGATTCCCGGCTGTTCGGTGACCGTCGTCGATATCGATTCGAAGCGGCGCGCGCCGGCCGAAGCGCTGGGCATGGCCTTTGCCGAGCCGGTCGACGCGCCCGAGAACTGCGACCTCGTGTTCCACGCCAGCGGTCGGGCCGAGGGCCTGGATACCGCGCTGCGCTGTGCCGGGCTGGAAGCCTGCATCGTCGAAATGAGCTGGTACGGCGACGCGGTGGTGCCGCTGCGGCTGGGCGAGGCGTTTCACGCGCGCAGGCTGGTGCTGCGATCCAGCCAGGTGGGCCACGTGCCGCCGGGTCGTCGGCCCCGCTGGACCCGCCGGCGCCGGCTCGAGACGGCGCTTTCACTGCTTGCCGACAAGCGCTTCGACACCCTGATCACCGGCGAGTCCGGCTTCGACGAATTGCCCGAACTGATGCCCCGGCTGGCCGCTGGCGAGATCGACGCGCTGTGCCACCGGATTCGCTACTGACATCGATTGCAAGTTCCAGGTCCACCGAGGGGAACCCGACCATGTACACGCTGACCGTCCGAGACCACTTCATGATCGCGCACAGTTTTGCCGGCGAAAGATTCGGCCCGGCCCGAAAGCTGCACGGCGCGACCTACGTGGTCGATGCCACGTTCGAGCGCGCCGAGCTGGACGCCGACAACCTGGTGGTCGACATCGGTCTCGCCTCCGAAGTGCTGGCCCGCATCCTGGCCCAGTACAACTACGAGAACCTCGATGAAATACCGCAGTTCCAGGGCCGCAACACCACCACCGAATTCCTCGCCGGGGTGATCCAGCAGCAGCTCGTGGCGGCGGCGCGAAACAACGAGCTCGGCCCGGACAGCGCCGACCTGGACCGCATCCGGGTTTCGCTGGCCGAATCGCACTTGGCCTGGGCCAGCTTCGAAAGCCCGGTATGACCGAAAATGATCCAGCCAATCAAGCACGCTCCGGCCGCGTCCATCGCCTGGCGCTGATCGTTCCGGGCGACCCCGACCAGGCCACCGGTGGCTATCGCTACGACGCCCGGGTGGCGGCGGAGCTGCGCCGGCTGGGCATGGCGGTCGACGTGATCGGCCTGGCCGGCAGGTTTCCCGACGCCGACGACCAGGCCGGCGCGGCCCTCGACGCGACCCTGCGCGCGCTGCCCGACGGACACC
This sequence comes from Lysobacterales bacterium, assembly GCA_002722315.1. GTDB lineage: Bacteria > Pseudomonadota > Gammaproteobacteria > Xanthomonadales > Wenzhouxiangellaceae. The sequence goes on from PBLG01000038.1 coordinate 8,000, forward strand.
TCGCAGTCATCGACGGCCTGGCGCTGGGCGGGCTGCCCGAGGTTGCGCATCGCCACGCCGGGCGGCTGGCGCTGGTCGCCCTGGTCCACCACCCGCTGGCCGACGAAACCGGGCTGGCGCCCCTGGTACGAAACCGCCTGCTCGAATCCGAAACACGGGCGCTGGCCGCGTGCCGCCGGATCGTGACCACCAGTGACTTCACCGCCCGGCGTCTTGCCGACCTCGGCGTGCTACCCGATCGCATCCGGGTAGTGCCGCCGGGCGTGGATCGGGCCGCGCCGCATCGGGTAACCGGTTCGGCCGTCCACCGGCTGCTGTGCGTCGGCAGCCTGGTGCCGCGAAAGGGCCAGGACCTGCTGATCGAAGCACTGGCCGGACTGAAAGACCTTTCCTGGCGGCTGGACCTGGTCGGCGATCCGGATCGCGATCCCGAATTCGCCGAGAACCTCGAGGCCGGCATCGACCGTCACGGCCTGGCCGACCGCATCGAGATCCGCGGCGTGCAGGACCCGGACACGCTGGACGCCACATACCGCAATGCCGATGTGCTGGTGGTGCCGTCGCACTACGAGGGCTACGGCATGGTGGTCACCGAGGCGCTGGCGCGTGCGCTGCCGATGATCGCGTCCACCGGCGGCGCGCTGATCGATACCGTGCCGCCGGCCGCGGCGGTGCAGGTACCCGCCGGCGACGTGCGCGCGCTGGCCGACGCGCTGCGCCGCTGGCTCGTCGACCCCGGGCTGCGCGCCGAAAAGCAGGCCGGCGCACGGCGACTTCGCCGCTCGCTGAACGACTGGACCGCGACGGGCCGTCGCTTTGCCCAGGCGCTGGACATGGCCGCCGGGGCAACCGCGGCATGAGCGAGCGCTTCGAGTGCGACTGGCTGGCGCTGCGTGAACCCGCCGACGCGGCCGCGCGCGACCGGACGCTGGCGGCCAGGGCGCGTGACGGGCTGGCCGCCCGGCCGAAGCCACTGCGAATCGCCGACCTCGGCGCCGGCAGCGGCGCCAACCCGAGATTCCTGGCCCCATACCTGCCCGGCCCGCAGCACTGGCGGCTGGTCGACCACGACCCACAGTTGCTCAACCGGGCCGCGTCGCGCGTCGTCGGCGTGCGCGACGCCGACGGCACACCGATCCGGTTCGAGGCTTGCCGGCTGGACCTGTCCGACCCGAGCGCTGCCATCACCGACGATACCGACCTGGCCACCGCCTCGGCGCTGCTCGACCTGGTGTCCGACGCATGGATGCACGCGCTCGCAGGGCGCTGTGCCGAGGTCGGTTGCGCGGCGCTGTGGACCATGACCATCGATGGCGACTGGCACTTCACCGGTCCGGACGGCGACCGCATCCAGGATGGCGACGACGCTGCAATCCTGTCGCTCTACCAGGCCCACCAGGCACGCGACAAGGGCCTCGGCCGCGCGCTCGGGGGTGCTGCGCCGAAGTCGCTGCGCGCGGCGTTCGCCGATCACGGCTTCAACATCGCCGAGGCGCCCAGCCCGTGGCGGTTGTTGCCCGGCCAACGACAGCCGCTTGCACTCGCCCTGGTCGACGGTTGGCGGGATGCGCTGCTCGAACAGGCGCCCGAGGAAGCGCGAAGGATCGAGGCCTGGTGGCGGAACCGCAGGGCCGGAATCCAGGCCGGCCGGCTGGGCATCGAGGTCGGTCACGTCGACATGTTTGCCGAGCCCTCACCTTGATTCGGCCCCCGGGGACAGCGTCGCTGCGGGCACTGGTCAGCCTGGGCCTGCTGGCCGGGCTTGCGCTCTGGCTGGATCCTGCGGCCGTTGCTCGACAAGTCCGCGAAGTCGACCCGACCTGGCTGGCGGCCGCCCTGGCGCTGGGCACGCTTCAGTACGCGCTGTCGGCCGAGCGCTGGCGGCGAACCGCCGCGCGGCTCGATGTGCCTCTGGGCAGGCGTCGTGCGCTGGCCGACTACTACGTTGCCGGTTTCGCCAACCAGGTACTTCCCGGCGGCGTGGTCGGCGATGCCGGCCGCGCCTGGCGACACTCCAGGACCTCGGGTCGACCCGGCCCGGCCGTCCGCGCCGTGATTCTCGAGCGCGCATCGGGCCAGGTCATACTGCTGGTCGCGCTGTTCGTCATGCTGGCCTTCACCGAGCCGGGGGCCCGGCTGCTCGAAGCACTCGACACGTCGGCCGGTCCGGGCTGGCTGGTCACGGTGCTGGGCGTGGTCCTGGCGACAGCCGGTCTCTTCGCCGCCTGGCGCGGCGGCCGCTTGCCCGGCTGGCTGACGTCGCTGGGGCGGGACGCTCACCGGGCGCTGCTGGCACGCCGCGCCTGGCCGACACAGCTGGCGCTCTCGCTGGCGGTGCTTGTCACCTATTGCGCCATGTTCGCCTGCGCCGGGCGCATGATCGGCGCGGAAGCACCGTCTGCAACGCTGGCCCTGATCGCACCCGTCGTGCTGCTGGCGATGCTGCTGCCGATCTCGGTGGCCGGCTGGGGCGTGCGCGAAACGGCCGCGGCCGGCGTCTGGGTCGCGCTCGGATGGCCGGCGGCCGAGGGCGTGGCGGTCTCGGTCGCCTACGGCGCGCTGTGCCTGCTGGCCAGCCTGCCCGGCGCGGCAATATCGGCACTGATGCCGGTTCTTCGAGCACAGCGCGCGTCCTGATCCCCCGGGTCGATGGCCCGAATCAGGACTGTCGGGAAAGCGTCACGTCGAACAACGTGTCTTCGTCCAGTGCGTAGCGGCGCATCTTCGGACGGGCCGCATCGCAGAGGCGCTGAATCGGCGGCAGGCTGAGCCCCGAGCGTCCCGACCCGATCAGCAACGGCGCGACCAGCACGTGCAGCCGATCCAGCGCGCCCTCGGCGAAAAAGCGCGAAATCGTGTTCGCCCCGCCCTCGACCAGCACGCGGCGGCAGCCGACCGCGGCCAGTGCGGCAATCACGTCGCGCGGCGCCACGCCGCTTTCGCCCTCGGGCAGCGGCAGGCGCCGCACGTGGGCAGCGGGTGCGGGCAAACGGTCGATGCACGATGCGCCGACCAGGTGCAGCGTCGGCGGCGCATCGGCTTCCGGCGCCAGCGGCGAAACATCGTCGGGCGCCCTGCCCCGCGGATCGAGTACCGCCCGGACCGGATGCGGACCGGTCACGCGACGAACCGTCAGCCGCGGCCGATCGGCCACGACGGTGCCGACCCCGACCAGCACGCAATCGACCAGCGCGCGCAGCCGGTGCAGGTGTGTCAGCGCCGCATCGCCGTTGACGTAATGCGAATCCCCGCTCTCGGTACAGATCCGCCCGTCCAGGCTCTGGCCGATCTGACCGATCACGAACCCCTCGCTTGCGGTTGCCAGCGGCAGCAGGCACTCGATCATCTCGGCGGCGGCCGGATCGATGTCGGCGCGATCGCGCAGCACCGCCCCGATATCGAGCGCGCCGGGCGCCGGGTCGCCCCGGCCCGCTGCGGCGAGAATGGCCTGCCAGGCGGTGTCGATGTCTGTTTTCATGATCTTGATTGTCGCTTTTTCTTGTCGACGAAATGGCGATTTGCATACGCGGTCGCTTCGGAGCCGAGTTCTTCAGGTCATGAGGGCACCGTGGCCGGGTGCGGGTGGCTCTTCCAACCCAAAATCAACTTCAAAAGCCGTTTCGCCACGCGTTTATGAGTGCACCATGGCCGGGTACCCTCATCCCGCGGCGAAACCGCCTCCGCGCCCGTCGCGCGCGCCGCCGCGCCACTCACACTTCACGCATCCACGCCTGAAACTCGGTTATGTTGGACCACCAGTTCAATGAATCGGAAAAACCATGCAGCAGTGCGAACGGGCGATGTTCGATTTGCGTCGCGGCGTAGCGATCATCATTCGCGCCGGTGCGGCCCAGGGAAACGGGGACGACCGCATCGTGTTCCCGCTCGAGACCGGGACCCGACGTTCGCTGGACACGCTGGGCGCCGCGGCGTCGGGACCGGCTTCGCTGGTCATGGCGCCGCAGCGGCTGCGCATGCTCGGTGCGCCGGATGCGTCCGACTGTGCGCGCCTGCCACTGGCAGCCGGCGAGCCGCCGGATCTCGAGGCCTGCCGAAGGATCGCCTACGGACCGGCCGAGGGCGACGACTTCGGCAACCTTGCGCTGGCCGCGCCGTCTCGGGCCGACCGCGCCGCCGTGGCGCTGCTCAAGCGCGCGCTGCTGATCCCCGCGGCCGTGACCGCGCCGATCGACGAGGCCACGATCCGGCGGCTGGTCGACGACCGGACCGCGCTGGACGTTTCGGCCGACGAGATCGACGAGTGCGTCGAGCGATCGAGCGGCCGCCTGCACCATGTCAGCGAAGCCGACGTGCCGCTGGAAGTGGCGAGCCGGACCCGTTTCATCCTGTTCCGCGAACCCGACGGGCTGCGCGAACACGTCGCGCTCCAGGTCGGTGACCCGGCCGAATGGCCCGACGCGGTGCCCGTGCGCCTGCACTCGGCCTGCCTGACCGGCGACCTGTTCGGCAGCCTGAGATGCGATTGCGGCGAGCAGTTGCGGAACGGCGTCGCCAGCATCGCTGCGGCCGGCGGCGGGGTTCTGCTTTACCTGGCCCAGGAGGGCCGCGGCATCGGGCTGGCCAACAAGCTGCGCGCCTACGCGCTGCAGGATACCGGCGCCGATACGATCGACGCCGACGGCACGCTGGGCTTCTCGCCCGACGAAAGACGCTACCGGGTGGCCGTGGACATGCTCGAACACCTCGGCGTCGAGCGAGTCCGCCTGCTCACAAACAATCCCCGCAAGCTGGCCGCCATCGAGGCCGGGGGCATCGAGGTGGTCGACCGCGAGGCCGTCTACGGCCGACTCAATGCGCACAACGAGCGCTACCTGCGCGCCAAGGCGGACCGCTCCGGGCACCTGCTCGAAGAGTGGCTGGGCGCCGAATCCGAAAGCGATTGAAGGTCCAGCGCAGCAACAAGCGTCGGATGGTTTTGTAGCCCGGATAAGCGCCTGGCGCGCATCCGGGGCCGGAGGCCGAATCGGCCACAGACCCCGGGTGCGCTTCGCTTACCCGGGCTACGCGGGCTGCCATTCCGTCACGCCTTCGCGAGAGCTGCCTTGTGCGTTCGATTTCGCTGACTAGCCCCGCGCCGGGGTGAATGCTTCGATGTCCAGCGCGGCGGCTTCGGCCAGCACGCCGGCGATTCTGTCGGCATAGAACTCGACCAGCCGGGCGCCCTGCTCGGCCGTCGCCGCCGCGGCGTTGCCGATCACGCCTTCGGGATTCAGGTCCTCCGAAAGCCAGGCGAACGAAGCCGGGCCCTCCGGCCCCAGGAGCGCGGACCCGGAATCGTCTAGCCCCGACGCCCGGAAGTCGGCCAGGCGGTCGGCGTGCACGCGGTCCGGCGCAAGGTGAAGCATCAGCGCGGTCTCCAGCCAGCCGCCGTGGAACCCGCGCGCCAGCTCGCCCACGTCGCCGCCGGGCGGCGCGCCCAGCCGGGTATAGGTGCACTTGACCGCCAGCATGCCGAAGCGACGGCGCAGCGCCAGCCCGGCGATGTCCATGGCCGCGCGGTTGCCGCCGTGGCCGTTGAGCCAGACGAGACGCCGCCCGCCGGCGCGCGCGACATCGGCGCCGACAGTCTCGAGCAGGCGTGCGACGGTCGCGGTGTCGAAGCCCAGCGTGCCGGCAAACGACTTGTGCTCGTCGCTGGCGCCGATCGCCATCGGCGGCAGAAGCACCACGTCCAGAGAGGAGTCCACGCGTTCGAGCGCCGCATCGAGCAGCGCCTCGGCGATCACCGTATCGGTATCCAGCGGCAGGTGCGGCCCGTGCTGCTCGACCGCGCCCAGCGCCGCGACCACAACGGTGGTGTCGTCGATGTGCCGATCGAGCGTCGGCGACGTGAAGTCCTGCCATCTCATCATGGGTTCAGTCTATTTCAGATCAGGCGTGGCGGCCAACTGCGCGTAGAGATCGCCCGACGCGACGCCGTCGGCGCCGCGCGCCAGCCATCCCCGGACGGCGTCGGCGGATCGCCATTCGCGCCACTGGAATTCCCGCCGTTCGCCGATCACGAAATCGAAGCGGTAGTCGCCGAGCTGTTCGAGCCGATCGACGCACGCCGTCGTCACCTCAAGCGCGCCTGCGACGAACTCGACCGAAAGCGCCGGCACGGGCCGGCTCAGGCCGGCCAGCACCTCGGCCTCGTGGCCCTCGACGTCGATCTTGCAGAAGCGCGGGCGGCCGTGGCTTTCGATCAAGCGGTCCAGCGTGGTCACCGGCACTTCCACCCGGCGGTCCCAGCGCACCCGCGAAAAACCCGGGTTGCGCGCGCCGATATCGCGGGTCCAGCGCGCGTTCAGCGACGACACCGTCGGCGTGGCGCGGCTGATCTGCAGTTCGGCCACGCCGGGCTCGGCGCCCACCGCCTGCTCGAGCAGTTCGATCCGCCCGCGGCCGCCGAGACTGCGGCGCAGGAATGACGCCAGCACCGGCTGCGGCTCGAGCGCGACCACCCTGCCCCCGAGCGCGGCGAAGGCCAGGCTTCGATCGCCCACGTGCGCGCCGACATCGAACACCAGATCGCCCGGGCCGACGAACGGCGCGTACAGGCGGCGAAGCCCGCGCTGTCGCCCGGGCCGCCGGTACAGCCACAGCGAGCGCGCCAGCCCGAAAAGCTCGCGCATCAGGTACCGCAGAAGGTCCTGGCCACCCGCTCGTCGGGCGCGGCAGGACGGATCAGGTCGGCGTCCCCGGGCGCCGGATCGTACGGCCTGAGCCAGGCACTGCGGAGCCGGTCGAAGACAGAGAAATCATCGTCGTCCTCGGCGGCACGAATGGCCTGCTCGACGCGGTGGTTGCGCGGGATCAGCGCCGGGTTGGCCGCAAGCAGGTCGGTCGCGACATCCTTATCGCCACGACCTTCCGCGTCCAGCCGCGCGCGCCAGTCGGCCAGCCAGGCCTCGATGCCCTCGCGCCCGGAAAAAAGCTCGAACAGCTTGCCGACGTCGCCATCTTCATCCATCGCATCGGCCAGGTAGCGGAAGGTCAGCGTGAAGTCCGCGCCGCCGGCGTGCATCGAATCCAGCAGGCGTTGGGCAAGGTCGACGTCGCCTTCGCGCGCTTCGGTCAATCCGAGTTTCATGCGCATGTTTTCAACCCAGGCCTGGTCGAACGCCTTGGGAAACGCCTCCAGCGCGCCGTTGGCCGCCTCGATCGCGGCCTGCTGATCGTCGTCGATCAGCGGCAGCAGCGTCTCGGCCAACCGCGCCAGGTTCCACAGCGCGATGCGCGGCTGGTTGGAAAATGCGTAGCGGCCGCGCCGGTCGATCGAGCTCCAGACCGCGTCCGGATCGTAGGCTTCCATGAAGGCGCACGGCCCGAAGTCGATGGTCTCGCCCGATACCGCCATGTTGTCGGTATTCATGACGCCGTGGACGAAGCCCAGCGACAGCCAGCGCGCCACCAGCGCGGCCTGCACCGCGATCACGCGCGCCAGCAGGTCCAGCGCCGGGGAATCGGCGTTTCGCGCGGCCGGGTACAGCCGGTCGATGACGTGCTCGACCAGCACCGACAGCGACCCGGTGTCGCCGCGCGCGGCGAAATATTGGAACGTCCCGACGCGCACGTGGCTGCGCGCGACCCGCGCCAGGATGCCGCCGGGCACCGGCTGCTCGCGCTGGACGTGTTCGCCGGTGGTCACGGCGGCCAGCGCGCGGGTGGTCGGCGCGCCCAGCGCGTGCATCGCCTCGCTGACCAGGTATTCGCGGATCACCGGCCCCAGCGCGGATCTTCCGTCCCCGCCGCGCGAAAACGGCGTGGCGCCGGCGCCCTTGAGGTGGATGTCGCGCAGCAGCCCGTCGCGGCCCTCGACCTCGCCAAGCAGGATCGCCCGCCCGTCGCCCAGCTGCGGCACGAAATTTCCGAACTGGTGGCCGGCATATGCCATCGCCACTGGCCGCGCCCCTGCGGGCACCGTATTGCCGCCGAACAGCGCGGCCAGCTGGCCCTCGGTCGAGTCCGAGATATCCAGGCCCAGGAAATCGGCCAGCTCGCGGTTGAATGCGATCAGCCGCGGCGCCTTGACCGGCACCGGATCCATCTGTGCGTGGAACGCGGCCGGCAGCCTGGCGTAGTTTTGCTGGAGTTCGATCATTTCTTCGATTGGATGGGTGGCTGAAGCGGCAGTTCACCGCAATCATACGCGTTCGCAGTCGACGCACCACGGCACCACAAAGCCCTCAAGTCGCGGAACGCTCGCCGCCCAGCAGTGAATCCCAGTGCGCGGCCAGCGCTCTCGCCGGCCGCTCGCCGGGAATCCAGCCGGCGATAGCGGTCTTGCCCTCGCGGCCCCAGCGTTCGATCTCGAGCTGGAAGTACAGGTTGCTGCCCACGCTGCCGCTCTTGTCCACGCTGATGGATTTCACGGCACCGGCCTCTGCTTCCTGCCAGCCGCCGAGTACACCGTGCCGCCAGCGCAGCCGGCCGTTGCCGATGATCACTTCGCTTCGCTGGAACAGCATCGAGATCGCGCCCCACAACAAAAGCAGGCCGACCGCGGCGAAGATGCCGCCGAAGATCCACATGCCGCCGAGCAGCATCATGCCGGCGCCGACGCCGGTGAACACCAGCGCGCCGAACATCAGCCCAAGCCCGGCGCCCAGCAGGCGGTAGCGCGGGAAAACGAAGCGCTGGCCGCCGGCGGCGTAGTCGTGGACCACGCCGGTTTCGCGCCAGTCGTCGGCTTCGAAAACGACCTCGGGCGCATCGCCTTCGGCGGCGTCGGCAAGCGCCTCGCCGGTATCGAACACCGGCAGCTCGAAAACGGCCTTGTAGTCCACGCCGGGCTCGGCGCTGGTCGCGGTCAGGCGCCAGATGATCCGGCTCTTCGGGTTCTGCTCGCTGGAGACCGGCTGGCCGGCCGGCAGCCGCATCTCGATGCGCGCCGAGGTCTGGCCCGGCCCTGCACCGGACGTCGTCGGCGCCCGCTGCCTGTCCTCCCAGAGCACGTTCTCTCGCGTCGAGCGGTTCTTGCCCGAACCCGTCACGTAACGGTTGATGCAGGCCAGCTGCACCTGCACCTCGCGCGCCTGCAGCCTGGCCGGGATGTTCAGCGTCCCGCCCAGGCGGCCGCCCAGCGGCACCGGGTGCGACTGGAGTTCGAGCGTGCTGGCGCCGTAGCGGCGGTGGCGTATGACCTCGCGGACCGCCCACACGGCCAGGCCGACCCCGACCAGCGGAAACAGCAGCCCGATCAATGCCGCGGTGTTGCCGCCGGACACCTCGCCGGGCACGATGAAAAGAATCGGCAGGCTGACCAGGTTCCAGATCGCGGCGAATCCGATCGCCAGCCACATCGTGCTTCGCGCCTCGCCGGCGATTTGCGGCGTGCGCCACTTGTCGAACCACATCCAGGGCTGGTCGGGATGCAGCTCCCTGCGCGCGTCGCGTTTTTTCCGTTCACGTCCGGCGCGCCGGCCCCAGAGCAACACGCCCAGTCCGGCGCCGCCGAAGGCCAGCGGAAAGATCATGCCGAATCCGAGTCGCTCCCAGCGCATTCCACGGTCGAGCACGACCCGCCAAGGCCGCTCGGGATCCACCCAGGCGGTCACGCTTTCTCCAGACCGGAAGGCCTTGTTCAGGCGCGCGTAGAGGTCGTGATGATAGTCCCCCAGGTTGTCGGCGCCCGAGTGCAGATCGACCCGGTCGGACAACAGCCGCTCGCCGCTCCAGGAATACTCGTACTCGGCGACCACCCTGTACGTCGTCGCGCTGTCCGGGTCGTGGTTGGATTGCAGGTCGACGCTCAACAGCCTGGCCTCCACCGGCGCCCAGTCCCTCGCCGCATACACGTCGAACGCGCCCTTGGCGAAGAACAGGCCGATGCCCAGCCCGACCAGCACGAAGACCAAGCCGAAAACCGAAACCAGCGCACCGCCGCGCTGACGAAAATCCGAAACTTCGATCATCACCTCGACCCTCCCCGGTCAGATGCAGATCAGGATTATCGTCGTTTCGTCGCTTGGAAGTCTGGTTGGCTGATTCCCAGTCGCGGCTGTGGGAGATTCTATGTTGCGATGCAACCCTCCTGACGCGTCTGCGGCCGATATTCGGAGCCATTCCTGAGAAGCGCGAAGGCGACTCGTGCGAGCTTCCGAGCAAGTGCGACCAGGGATTGGATCGTGGACAGCCCTCGATCGAGATGGCGCTGGTAGAACGCCTCCCAGGTGGCCGATCGTCGTGCCGTCATCGCCGCCATGTAGAGCAGCCGGCGCAACTCCGAGGCGCCTTTCTTGGTTAGCTTCCTTCGGCCCTTGAACGAGCCAGACTCGCGCACCCGAACGTCCAGACCGAGGAAGGCGATGAAGGCGTCGCTGCTGCCGAACGCGCCGCGCTGGAACGTCATGACCAGGGCGGCGGCGGTGATGTCGCCGATGCCTTCCATGGCCTGAAG
>PBLG01000039.1 GCA_002722315.1 Lysobacterales bacterium
CATGAGTGGACGCCTCCTACGCGAATGACTGAGTCGAGATACCAGTGTGGCGCATTACGACGCCGGCGCGAATGATGGAGGCGTCCATCTCATCACCCAACTTCCAGAGCTCGGTTCGAAGGTAGAGTGCGACCGCTAGGGGTTTGGGCAGAAATCAGGCGCCGAACAGGCGATTGGGGGATTAAGTGATCAATTTCTGGCCAGCGACGCGGATTTCGGACATGCCCAGCCTGGCCGGGAGGCCATATGGGTAGCTTTGGGCTGGCAATGGGTTCCTAGCCGGGACTGAACAACGCCGCCGCGGCGCTTTGCCCCTTGAGGAAGGTACGTCCGAATTGGCCTGCCAGGTCTCGCATCGTATCGACGGCGCCGATGACGCTGTGGAAACGGTGCTTCTGGGTTCGGTTGATGAACCTGACGTAGTTGTCGGGATCGATCTTAAGGCGCTCGAGGATCGGTGGCAGATTTTCCGGGATTCTGCCGCGCTTGCCTTCGACGATGGCTCGGCCGGACCAATCGACCAGTTCCAGGTAGTCCCGGCTTTCATACGGAATTGCGCGCTCCGGATCGTCTTCCGCCTGATCGGCAAAGGGCATCAGCCGACCGATTGCTTCGCGTAGGTCCTCCGGGAGCTTTTCCATCGCCGATTCATCCCTGGCCGCTATTTTCGGATCCTGCTCCAGAATCCGCTGCTGGATCGAGGTGTAGTCGGATTCCTCCGGCGTCTCCGCCATCGCGGCACGGATCGGGTTGAGATCCACATAGGCCATGGCCGCGATGACCGAGGCTTCGTCCAGCAGTGCCTGACTCTTGAACCTTCCCTCCCAGAAGCGACCCGTGACATTGTCTTCGGAATTGGCCCAGCGGGCGATCGGTTCGTTCAGGCAGCGCATGAACCAGGAGATGCTGAACAGTCGCTTCCGGTATTTCTCGATCAGGGAAGACACCGCGCTCAACTGCGCATCGGAAAGCTTCTCGCCGGCCACGAAACTGCGCATCAGCGGCGTGCCCCCGAACAGGGCCAGCCAGCGCTTCGCGACTTCGTGCTCGTCCCATTCCAGGGCCTCAGCCTGGTCGACACAAAGAACGACGTGCAGATGATTGCTCATGACCGCGTAGCTGCAGATGCCGATGGCGAAAATGTCGGAAAGCTCGAATATGCGCGCCCGAATCCAGTCCCGCCGATGCGAGAAGTCCTTCCCGGTCAGCGGGTCCTCGCCGCACAGGTACTGTCGCCGAACACACCGGCTGATGCAGTGGTAGAGCATTGTCGCGTCCAGCGAGATCTGGTTTCTGCGGGCTTGAGGCACGAGCAGCACTGAGGTTGGCTTGAGTCCAGCCTAAGCCTCAGATCGAGCCCGCGCAATCAGAAAAATGGCCGCATTTCAGTAGGAAAATTCCTACAGGGTGGGTGTCGGGGTATTCGTTCACTTTTCGCAGCTAATCAGACGAATCATGGCTCGTCTCCTGCATATCATTGCGTATACGAACGAAGCGAGCGAAACGCGGCAGGCCGGTGGAGGTGTGCCCATTGTAGTGATAGGTGACCCAACTGCCGATTGGCGGCGGCGATGCTCTGTCATTGTCGCTCAAACCGCTGCCCAGCCGAAAGCGTCTTCCATCTTCTCGCTCGACCACCAGGGCGCCCACCAGGCCGGCGTACTTGCCCTTGCCTTCGGTATAGCCGACGACCCGCGCCTCGGCATCGTCGTGCATCTTGTATTTCAATAAATCCTGGCTGCGGCCGGAACGATACAGCGCATCCTGATGATGCAGCATTAAACCTTCACTGCCCGCAGCTGCCAGCGCCTCCAGGCGTGCCTCCAGTTCCGCGGCATCAGCCACGCGGAACTGAGGAACGGGCTGCAGCCACGGAATCCCGTAGTCATCAATCTCCTCCATCACCTCGACTCGTTGGCTGAAGACGCCACCATGACCGGGCATATCAAAGACCATGAATTTAACCCGTTGCCATTCCTTATCGTCTGCCCGGGTACTGCGCGCAATTCCACTGACGGCATCAAACCGACCACGTGCAATCCAGAGTTCGCCATCCATGGCCGTGTTCGGCCAACCTTCGGTGAACCATTCCGGCGTTGAAATGCGGTGGCCCCCGCGACTCCAGAGCGCCTTTCCGTCCCAATGTCCGCGCACGCCGTCCAGTTTTTCACTGACCCAGTACTCCTGGATTTCCCTTTCATCCGAATATACGCTCGCCAGCATCGCCTGGTGGCTGGCGCCCTGGGAGGACGCGAATGGGGATGCGAACAGGAGCAGGGCAATGGGAACAAGATAAATATGGGGCATGGCGATCTCCTTATCGCTTGTGAGGAGCGGTTGAGATTCTGATCCCGGTGCTCCCTTCGCGCGGACTTTGGCATGTCTGGTGGCCGCGACCAACAGGAATTCATACACCTTCCGGGCTCACGGGCCGGGTGATTTCGACAAGACTGGCTGGCGACGGATGTGCAAGATGCCGCATCCAGCAAAAAATTGATTCTGCCGCGGATGTGGCACGCCGGAACTCCTGAATGGCCTGACGACAGGCTAAGCGGAGCCGACTGTCAGAACAATCGGAAAACGCCCCGGATTCTTGTAGGAAATTTCCTACGAGGTGGGTGTCTCAGTTCTCGTCGATCAGAAAAATGGCCGAATTTCAGTAGGAAAATTCCTACAGGATGGGTGTCCGAGTCCTCGCCAGGTGTCCGAGTCCTCGCCAGGTGTCCGAGTCCTCGCCATCAACGAACGGGGCCGGCCAAAGGCAAAAAAATCCCGGCAGCTCTCGCCGCCGGGACCCTGATTTCCGGCCTTGAAGCCCGCGCTTAGCCGGCCTTGGCTGCCGCCTTGCGCGCCTTCTCCGCTTCGATCACCTTCTCGGCGATTTGCTGCGGGCACGGCATGTAGTGGGAAAACTCCATGGAGAACTGGCCACGGCCCGAGGTGATGGTACGCAGGTGGCCGATATAGCCGAACATTTCGGCCAGCGGTGCTTCGGCCTTGATGCGGATGCCGGTCGGATTCGGTTCCTGGTGCTTGATAAACGCGCGACGACGGTTGAGGTCGCCGATTACGTCACCCACGTTGTCTTCCGGCGTGAACACATCGACCTTCATGAAAGGTTCGATAAGCTGCGGACCCGCCTTGCTCATGGATTGACGGTACGCGCCCCTGGCGGCCAGTTCGAACGCGATCGCCGAGGAGTCGACCGCGTGGAAGCCGCCGTCGAAGAGTTCGATTTCCACGTCCAGCACGGGGAAGCCGGCCAGCGGGCCTTCCTCCATCATGCCGGCAAAGCCCTTCTGGATCGCCGGGAAAAATTCCTTCGGAACGTTGCCGCCCACCACGGTTGATTCGAACTTGAAGCCGCTGCCGGGCTCGCCGGGACGAATTCGGTAATCGATCTTTCCGAACTGACCGGAGCCACCGGACTGCTTTTTGTGGGTGTAGCTGTCTTCCACCGGTTTGGTGATCGTTTCGCGGTAGGCCACTTGGGGTTCGCCCACGATCAGCTCCACGCCGTAGGTGCGCTTCAGGATGTCGACCTTGATATCCAGGTGCAGTTCGCCCATGCCCTTGAGGATGGTCTCACCGGAATCCTCGTCGGTTTCAACGCGGAAGGACGGATCCTCGGCAATCATCTTGCCGATGGCCACACCCATCTTCTCGCTGCCCGCCTTGTCCTTCGGTGCGACGGCGATCGAGATCACCGGCTCGGGGAACACCATGGCTTCCAGGGTGCAGGGGTGCTTCGGATCACACAGGGTGTGGCCCGTCTGCACGTTCTTCAGGCCGACGCAAGCGAAGATGTCGCCGGCCTGGGCGCGCTCGATCTCGTTGCGGTCATTGGCGTGCATTTCCACCATGCGGCCCACGCGCTCGGTCTTGCCGGTCGCCGAGTTCAGGATGGTGTCGCCTTTCTTGATCTGGCCGGAATAGACACGAACGAAGGTCAGCGCGCCGAAGCGATCGTCCATGATCTTGAACGCCAGCGCACGGAACGGCTCTTCCAGGGTCACCGTCGCAACTTCGCCCGTCGGATTGCCTTCTTCGTCGGTCAGGTCCTGGGGCTCCACTTCCGTGGGGCTCGGCAGGTAGTCCACGACCGCATCCAGGATCAGCTGGATGCCCTTGTTCTTGAACGCCGACCCGCAGTAGGTCGGGAAGAACGCCAGGGTGCGGGTGCCGTCGCGGATGCAGCGCTTGATGTCTTCTATCGAAGGCTCTTCGCCGTCCATGTACGCCATCATGACGTCATCGTCCATCTCGACCGCGGTCTCGATGAGTTCCTGGCGCCAGGTCTCGACGTCATCGGCCATGTCAGCCGGTACATCGGTAATCTCGTAGTTCTCGGGCAGACCCGTGTCGTCCCAGATCCAGGCTTTGCGGGTGAGCAGGTCGACCACGCCCTTGAACTGGCTCTCCGTACCGATCGGCAGCACCATGACCAGCGGCTTCGCGGCCAGCACGTTCTTGACCTGATCGACGACCCGGTAGAAATCGGCGCCGATGCGGTCCAGCTTGTTGATGAAGATGATGCGAGACACTTCCGAGTCGTTGGCGTAGCGCCAGTTGGTTTCCGACTGCGGTTCGACGCCGCCCGAACCACAGAACACGCCGACGCCGCCATCCAGCACCTTCAGGGAGCGATACACCTCGACGGTGAAGTCCACGTGGCCCGGGGTGTCGATGATGTTCAGGCGGTGATCCTTCCAGAAACAGGTGGTTGCAGCGGACTGGATCGTGATGCCACGCTCCTGCTCCTGCGCCATGAAATCGGTGGTTGCAGCGCCGTCATGCACCTCACCGGTCCGGTGAATCTTGCCGGTCAGTTTCAGGATGCGCTCGGTCGAGGTCGTCTTTCCGGCATCGACGTGCGCGAAAATGCCAATGTTTCGATAGTGCGAGAGATCACTCATGGTCTAGTCAGTCCAACTGGATAGGTTCGTGGAAAACTTCAGTGCATTAAACCCGGATTATTCATGGCCCAATCTACTGCGGTGGCCCCAGACCCCGCGCCTACAGCGTTTCGCTCGGTCGCACATCCTCACCGTACAGGTGAGTACGTTTCCGGTGCGCTCGGTCATCGAAACGCTGTATCCACGGGGCCTGGAACCACCTCGCGACGATCGGGCCACGAATAATCCGGGTTAAAAGGCCGCCCGATATCGCCAGTCGATGCCGATCGGGCAATATTGACGCCTTGATGAAATCGGAAAATGCGCAACGCGGCGATCCAGGCAGGATAGCGCCGACGCGATTCTACAGCAAACCGTGCTTTATACACCAAATTGAGTGCCTGCCGGGCGGAAAATCGACGATTTCCGGGCAAGGAAGCGAACAAATTGAACAAATTGGACAGGCACGTCCCGAAGGGCTCGCCCGGGACGAATCCCGGCGACGGGCCGGTCCACCGCCAGCCCGGGCGGCATTGAATGCCGGTTTCTGCTTGCTCCGGGTCGATTTTCGGGATTTGAGGGTGCTTCCGCGCACGCTGAATCCGGCAGCGGGACCTTTTCGAAGGTGGCACGGTCTGTCGTCAGGCAGCTCCGTCAGTTCTGACTGTCCACGCTTTCGGCCGGTGCAGAGGTTGAGGGCTTGGGCTCCAATGTCTTCCGTGCCGGAGCCAGTTCACGCTGGCGTTCGACGAAGGCCTGGAAACCCGGGTCGAAGCCGGAGCTGTTGATAGTCCAGAAAAGGGCGTTGTCCGGGTCGCCCAGCAGTCCCCGGACGGATTTCGCCAGTTCGTCGGATGATCCCATAGTCAGATAGTCGAGTTCCCGTTGCCACCAAATGCCGTATAGCATGCGCGTCCACGCCACGGCTTCAGCGGGCGCCAGCCCGTAATCATCCATGAATGCCCGGGTATCAGGCTCCCAGCCATCCTTCGTCTTGATCTTTTCGTAGGCCGACAGCAACTCGGTCGGGGCGAGCAACGGCGCAACGATGCCCATGTTGCGCTCGGTCAGAATCTGCCGCTCGATCAACAACGAGTTGCCACGAACCTCGAAGATGAGAACGATCAGCGTGAAGACCACCGAAAGGCCAACGAGTGCTTCGAGATACTGAAGCCATTTCTGGCGTGATTCGGACATGGCGATTACCTCGACAAGTGCCTATATGCGTCGCACCGCAGACCGGCAGCGCGACGGCCATCAGCCTGGATGATACAGCCCCGGTCGTTCTTCCCATAATAAATTGGACAGGCACGTCTTAATGAGCCCGTTCCCCGCCAAGAAAAAATCTCGCCGACTAAACGGTCGTCGCTGACCTCGGCTGTGCCTGCCCCGACTTTTTGCGCGGCCTGAAGTCGGCGCGAATGAGCCGGGGATTGCGTATCTGGATATAGGGGCCTTTGGGCCGAGCGTCGAGGAGATGGCCGATGAATACGAGAAAAAGAAATCGCATGTGCACGGCGATGGTTCTTGCCATTGCGCTCGCCGGCTGCGGGGAGCAGCAGGCTGAATCCGAGAAAGTTCTGGATGCCGATCGAGCGCCCGATTCCGTCGAGGACCGGCTGCCGTCCGAGTCATCTCCTTCGGCGACGAACGAGGCGCCGGCGGGGCCGAGCGATTCGCGACTGGGCCCCGCACTCGATGCGCCTGAAAATTACTACGGTGTTTATGCTTCGCCCGAGCGGCCGGCGCGCGCCTGGTTCATCGCCGAGGCGAAGCGGCCGGCGTATGCGGAGCGGGCGCCAGAGGTGCCGCCGGGGCACCTGATGCTTGGTGCAATGTTCGGCGATGTCGCTCCCTGGCAGATGAAAACGGTTTCCGAAACAGAGTTCGAGCAGGCGCGTTTGACCCCGGGGCAGGAGGAGCCGACAGTCATCGAGTTCCGGTTGGGCGCCGACGGTCGAGCCGAGGCCTTTCGGTTTACCGGCGGCATGCTCGCCGCTGATACCTGGCTGGAGCGCACAGGCGATCTGCCCGACGGCTGGTAACGCCAGTCATTCAAAGAACGCAAGCGAGATGGAACTTCAAACGGGGAGTTCCGATCGTTTCTTGAAATGATGTGAAACCGTAATCAGCGCCGCAGCTGAGCGCCCGACGCTACCCGTGCGCCGGGGCGCGAGTCACACGTTCATGGGCCACAGCCAGTACAGGCCGAGGCACGTAACGATCATCAGAATGATGTTCAGCGGCCCGCCGACCCGGATGAAGTCCGTGAATCGCAAAACGCCGGTGCCGTAGATCATGGTGTTGGTCTGGTACCCGACCGGGGAAAGGAAACTCGTCGACGCCGCAAACATCACCGCCAGGGCCAGGGGAAGTGGAGAAAGCCCCAGCAGTTCGGCCACTGAAAGCGCCACCGGTATGAGGATGACGGCTGAAGCATTGTTGCTCACGATCTCGGTCAGGAGCGTGGTAATCGCATACAGGCCGAGCAGGATGAATACCGGGTGCCAGTCGGCCACGTGAACGACCATCAGCGACGCCAGCCAATCGGCCGCGCCGGATTTCGCCATGGCGATGCCCAGCGGGATCACCCCGGCAAGAAGAAATATGACGTCCCACGATACGTCGGCGTACATGTCCCGCTTGGATATGCACCCGGTAGCGACCATGGCGATCACCCCGGCAATGGCGGTAAGCACTATCGGCATCGGTGTGAGCGTCGCAAGCAGGACCACGCCGGCGACGATCCCGGCGGCGATGATCATTCGTTTGCGGTTGAAGTCGTCCTCGTATTCGTCGAGTACGACAACGTCCGAATTCCTGTTCAGACGCTGAAGCGCTTTCTGCGAAATTTCGATCAGCGCCACCTCACCGACGTGCAATTTCTCGGACGCCAGACGCCGTGAACGGACGGCGTTGGTACTGAGCCCGATCAATCGCGCCTGATAGCGCTTCCAGAAATCCACCGCACGGGCCGTGCGGCCGTTGAACAGTTCCCGGTTTCGCAGCAGGATCGGCACCAGCTGGCCGTCTCTGCGGGCCTTGCGCGTGTCGCCGAAGTCGGAAAGAACGTCGACGTGGTATTCCTTGATCAGGTCCATGATCTGGCGGACCGTCGCGCTGGCCATGATGACGTCCCTGGACTCGATCGGCGTGGTTCGCGCGCGCTTGATCCAGGTCTGCTCGCCGCGCGTCAGTTTCATGACCTCGGCGCCGGCGTGGGCTTCGAATTTTGCCTCCTGCAGGGTCTTGCCGATCAGCGGACTGTCGGCGGGCACGCTCAGCTCGATGACGAAGGATTCTTCCTCCCCGTGATGCAGCGGCCGGGCATCGCTGGACGGGAGAAGCCACCGTCCGATGGTCAGGAAATACAGTACGCCGACGCCGAGCACGATCAGGCCCAGGTGCGCGAACTCGAACATGTTCAGTTCGCGGCCCACGCGCGGGTCCTCGGCCAGGATTGCCGACGCCAGGATATTGGTGGATGTCCCGATCAGTGTCAGCGTGCCGCCGAGCATGGCAAAGAAGCTCACCGGCATCAGCACCCGGGCGGCAGGCAGGTTGCTTCGCCTGGCCATGTCGAGAACCAGCGGAATCGCAATCGCGACCGCGGCGGTGTTGTTGATGAAGCCCGAGAACAATCCGACCATGATGCCGATGCCGATGATCTGCCGGATTTCCGAGTTGCCCACCAGCGGAAACAGCCGCTTGCCCAGCACGTGTATGAGGCCGGATCGCTGAATGCCGCCGGACAGGATGAACATGCACAGCACGGTGACCGTGGCCGTGCTGGAAAGCCCGGAAAGGCTCTCCGAGACGCTGGGGAAAGCCGATTCCAGATCGACGCCGCGCTCCAGCAGCCAATCGGAATGGAACAGGATCGGAACCGCCATCACGGTGACGAGAATCGCCAGCGCGGTGACGTCCACGGGCAGCTTCTCGGTCGCGAACAGGTAAAGCGCGCAGCCGACGATGAAGAAGACCGCGGCGATTTCAACAGTCATGAGGATGACCCGCTCGTCCGTCCAGATGCGCGAGTTTAGCGATTTCCCGCAGGTGCGTCGTTAATTTGGCCGCGAAACGCAGCGCCGGGCTGGACAGGCAGTTCTCGAAGCACTCGCCCAAGGCAGTTCTTGTCGACGAACCGGCTCAATGCACCCGCCAGCCCGACCTCTCTCATTAACCCGCCTCGTCGGGCGGCAGCATGCGCTTGATCAAGGCTTCGCAGCACCGACGGTTCATGTAGCGCGGGACGGGATAGAGGCTGTGGGCCTCCTTGAGCGCGGCCGCGGCGATGGCCGGCACGTCGGTCCGCTTCAGATCGGCCAGGTGATCGGGTATGCCGAGCTCGGCGTTGAGGTCGCGAATGCGCTGGATGAAACCATCGGCCAGTTCGGCGTCGGTCCCGCCCTCGACCTCGGCCGCGCGGGCAAGCTCGGCCATGCGCTTTGCCGCGGCCGGGCGCGTGTAGTCCAGCACGTGCGGCATGACGATGGCGTTGGCCAGTCCATGGGGCGTGTGGTAGCGCGCGCCGAACTGGTGGGCGATGGCGTGGACATAGCCGACGTTGGCCTTCGTGAATGCCGAACCGGCATAGGACGCGGCAATCGCCATCGCCTCGCGGGCTTCGATGTCGCTGCCGTCGGCGTAGGCGCGCGGCAGGTGGCGGGCGATCATGCGCACCGCCGCCAGGGCGAGGCGATCGGTATCCGGTGTCGCATGGCGCGAGATATAGGATTCGACCGCGTGGGTCATCGCGTCCATGCCGGTAGCGGCAGTCATGCCCGGCGGCAGGCCGAGCATGAGCTTCGGATCAAGCGCAGCGGCGACCGGCACCAGCTTCGGATCGACGACCGGCTTCTTGAGCTTTGCGTCGCGATCCGACAGCACCGCGGCGATCGTGACCTCGGAGCCGCTCCCGGCCGTGGTCGGGATCGCGTAAATGGGCAAAGGCGGCGCTTTCAGCTTCATGATGCCGGTGAGTTGGGCGGCCGGCTTGTTGCTTGTTGCCCGCGCCGCGATCACCTTGGCCGCATCCATGGGCGATCCGCCGCCGACCCCAAGCACCACGTCGCAGCCCGCTGATTCGAGTTCGGCCGTGCCGGCGTCGATCAGCGCGAAATCCGGATCCGGTTGCACGGCGTCGAACACGGTTGTCCGGACGTCCAGCGACTCGAGGTGCTCGAGGATGGGCTGGATGATGCCGAGTTCGACCAGTGTGGCGTCGGTCACGATGAATACGTGCCTGGCGCCGAATCGCGCAATGGCGCGGCTCAGTTCGCGCGTGCTGTCAGCGCCCACGAACAACATCGGGCGAGGCACTGGCACCAGCGTCACCAGGGCCTTGAGCCCCACCATCCTGGCGCGATAAAGAAGGGTAAGCATTCCGAACAACGGTCCGGGACCTCGATTGTTCATGCGTTCACCGTGGCACATCGAAGAGCGAATGACGGACGATTCCCGACAGCCGCCTGCGACCCGGAATCACGAGCATTCCCAGTTTACGCCCGCCGGGCCGGATAAATTGAAGACCGGCTGGACAGGCGCCGCCAAGGTCCTGATATGGTCGTGATATTTACCGAGACGAGTGCTTCGGGTATATTGATTTCAAATCAAACCGCCACGGCGCCGCAGTGGCGGGCCTCGGGCCGGAGCCCTTCATGTCGCATCCCTCTCTTTCGATCCTCGGCGCCGTCGCCCTGGCCTCGCTGTTCGGTTCGCTGGTCTCGGCCCAGGAAACCTACACCTACTCGGGCAATCCGTTCGACACGCTGGAGGCGCCGTGGACGAGCGGCGACGGCATCAGTGGCCAGTTCACGATTCCAGCGCCGCTGGATCCGTGGCTGCTCGGGGACGATATCTCCGGTCGATTGCAGTCATTTTCGTTCAGCGACGGCGTCAACACGCGCACGCTCGCGAACACCTCGATCTGCGCCTTCAATATCACCACCAGCGGATCCGGAGCAATCATCGGCTGGCAGATATCGCTGAGAACATTCCCGGTCCCGCCCTCGGGGCAGTCGGGTGTGCTGATGGATACGACCGGCTTTGTCGACCAGGCCGCGACTTACACGTCGAACGGCGTCGCGTGCTCCACGGTTTTCGGGTTCGACAGTTTTGCCGCCGTTTTCAACAGTCCGGGCACCTGGACAAGCACGGTGACGACCACGCCGGATCCGGCGGTCTACGACTTCGAAGCGCCGCCGTTTACGCAGGTCGAGTCTCCCAACAGCGCCGGCGACGCGGTAGCGGGCACGGTCACCTTCGACGGCTCGCTTCCGCCCCTGCGCCCCCTCGCCGACATTCTTCCGGCCGTGACCGCGTTCAGCTTCACCGACGGCACCGAGAATTTCGATGCCGCCGGCAGCCTGTGCCTGTTTGAATTGGCCACGGACGTCTGGGGTGTTCCCAGTGACTGGAGGATCGGGCTGGTACTGGACCCCGATGCGCCGGGCGGCACGACGCAGCGGTTCCTGAGCATCACGCCCGCGCGCATCGAGGTGCTGACCGGCTTATCGAACGAAACCTGCGGGGCTGACTTTCCGACCGCGATTTCGTCGGTGGATGAACGCGGTTCATGGTCCAGCGACCGCTTTCCGCCGCTTGAATCCACGATCTACGACTATGTCGGCCGTGCGTCCAGCGGTGCGTCGGGCGCCGGGCAGTTCGGCGACCGCACGATCGGTTTCGTGGAGCTCGACCGCCCGTTGCCCGACGACGTGGCGCGCTCGGCGGTGGGGCATGCGGTGACGGCGCTTGCGTTCGGAGACAGCCTGCAGTCGCGATCGCTGGCCGACACCGGGCTGTGCCAGTTCGAGCTGGGTACCGATGCCGGCGGACGCATCGACGACTGGCGGCTGGTCCTGCGCGAATCCCCGAAGCCGGCCACGGGCACGCCGCAGGGCGCGCTGCTGATCGACGTCGGCGGCGATGCGTCGGCAATCCAGCCGGCCGGCTCCACGTTATGCGCCACCACGTCCGCGACCGACAGTCAGACGACGCAGCAGCCCGGATTCTGGGACGACGCCGCGGACCTGGGCGTGGCGGTCCGAAACGGTCGTTCGTTCATCGATCCGCTGGACCCGGCCGTGTGGACGATTCCGGTCGTTAACCTGGGCACAGAGTCGGACAGCGCAACGGTGACCGCAAGCGTGCCGATCGGCATCGGCGACATGCAGTGGGAATGCGTCGCGGCCGGCGGTGCCGCTTGCTCCAGCGGCGGCGCGACCGTGACCGGCGCGGTCGACGAAACGATTTCGATGCCGCCGGGAACGTCGGCCGAGATCACGGTGACCGGTAACGTGATCGCGCCCGAGGGCGACCCGATCACGATGTCGGCGCTTGTCATCGGCGCCAGGCCGGCCGATCCGGAACTGGTCAACAACGAAGCCGAGGATACCGATCCAACGGGTCTGTTCATCGATTCCTTCGAGGTTCCGGAGCCCTGATCGTAACTCCATGGCATTCCGGATACCCAGACGTTCGAGGCAGCTTCATGAAACTTGACAAACTCAACCAATGGCTTTCGCTGCTGGCAAACGTCGGTGTGCTCGTTGGCCTGGTATTCCTGATCGCCGAACTGAACCAGGCCAACCGCATTGCCGTCTACACGGCCGAGAGCACGCGGAGCTCCCAGTTCATCGGCATGAATACCTCGCGCATCGAGAACCCGGAGATCATCGCCAAGCTGATGCAACCGGACCCCGAGTTCACCGATATCGAATGGGTGCAGGCGCTCTACACCGCGCGCCAGCAGGTCAACACCTGGATAGACGCCGAAAACGCGGTGATCAACGGACTGCTGTCGGAGACGACCCGCCGCGGCGTCTTCAACGATATCGATGTGGTGATCGCCGAGATGCCCGGTCTCATCCCGGCATGGGACTACCTATTCGAAGGGTACAAGCTGGATGAAACCAGCGATCTTGAAACGATGGCCTATCTTTTCACCGCGGTACAGAAATACAAGCAGGATCACGCCGCGCAACAACAAGAACCCTAAGCTCGCCGTATTCATCACCCTTCCATCGCGAGGCGGCGGCACATCGCCGCCTCGGAATCTGTAGACTGGAGGGGAACCGAAGCAACAAGAAGTGCCTCCACAACTCGCGATCATGTACCGCCGATTCTTCGTCGCGGTCGGGAAAGGCGTGCCTCGGGGGCCGGGTTTTCGTGACTGCTCGACGGGATTGGGCGAGACCGTGGAGCGTCAAGAACCCTAAAGCCACCAGGACGCTGCGAGCACATGGTGAAGCGCAGCGAAAGGAATTCTCGCAATGAATCTGCCCAACGCCTTCAGGAAAAATTGCCACCGTTTTTCGCTCCATCAAGCCTACAAGACCACCAGAACCCTGGTGCCGGTGCTCCTCGCACTCGTCGCCTCGGGCCTGCAGGCTGCGATCCCTGCATCGGAGCGGCAGGTGCTCATGGATATCTACAACGCGACCGACGGCCCGAACTGGGTCGACAACACCGGCTGGGGCGGCGCGGCCGGCACCGAGTGCAAATGGTTCGGCGTCACCTGCAACGGCTCGGAGACGAACGTGCTGCGCATCGACCTGGATCTCAACGGTCTTGCCGGCGGACCTCTGCCCTCGCTGGTGGGCCTTGCCGAGCTTGAAGTGTTCGACGTGGATGCCAATGGCGTCACCGGTCCAGTGCCCGCCCTGCCGGCCAATCTCATCCGCTTCGTGGCTGGCCGTAACCCGATTACCGGAACGATTCCGGATTTGCAGGCCGTGCCCGGGCTCACGCAGTTCATCGTCAACTCCGCCCAACTCACCGGCCCGCTTCCGGACAGGAGCGGCATGAGCAATCTTTCGATTCTCAATGTTTCGGGCAACGAGCTGACGGGCCCGCTGCCGGAACTGTCGGGCCTGCAATCGCTGAGTGCCTTCATCGTTTCCGACAATCAGCTCGAAGGCACGATCCCGGCGCTGACCGACATGCCCCGCCTTGAAACCTTCTTCGTCCGGAACAACGGGCTCAGTGGAAGTCTTCCCGACCTGAGCGATGTCCCGGGGCTGAGATTCTTCGCTGCCGGCGGCGGCCCACTGACCGGCAATATCCCCGACTTGTCGGGGCTTTCCGATCTGGTGCTTTTCGAAGTTCGCGACAGCCAGGTGTCCGGCGAGATACCGTCGCTGGCGGGGCTGTCCTCGCTCGTCACCTTCGACGTTTCCAACAATCGCCTGACCGGCGAGCTTCCCGAGCTCAGCGATGCACCGACGCTCTTTTTGTTCGCGGCCGAAGGCAACGCACTCGTGGGTTCGATACCTTCGCTGACCGGCATGAGCCAACTCGAGTCGATACGACTTGCCGACAACGCGCTTGACGGACCCGTGCCGCCGATCGGTGACGTGAACCTCGAACCCGGCGAATCCAGCCTGTGCGGCAATCAGCTTGTCACCAGTGAAGATCCTGCGCTCGACGAGGCCTGGGAAACGGCTACCGGCGGCGACTGGATCGCCTGCCAGGACATTTTTCGGCCGATACCGGTCGACTCGACCTGGGCGCTTCTCCTGTTGATCACCCTCATGGCGAGCGTGGGCCTGCCGTTCGCTTCGTCACTGCGCCGGCAATAGCGAACGGATCCACCGACTCGCCCGCATCCGGGAACTTCACCTCCAGGAAAATTTCATGGCCGGGCGGGGCGATTGACAAATGCAACCAATTGCGCAATAATTTACGCAATCAATTGCATAAATGCCCGATGACGAAGAAAGTACCCTCGCCTGGTCTCAATCGGGACGCCTTTCTCGGCAAAGCCGCCCAGGACCTGCTGTACCTGTCTTCCGAGCAAGTCGCAGTGATCTACGAAAGGCGCGGGCTGGGGATTCCGGTCGAAGTGTCGTCGACGCTGCTCTACCTGGCTCGCCACAAGAATGCGGTACTGACCGACATCTCCGGCGCGCTGGACATCCCGCATCAACTCGCTGCCCAGCGCATTGCCAAGCTTCAGAAACTCGACCTGCTGGTCAAGCGACCCGACCCCGACGACCGGCGCAGAACTCACCTGCAGTTGACCCGAACCGGTCGCGAACAGGCACGAGTTCTGGATCGCTGCATGGCGGACATGGCGACCGTCTACAAACAGCTTTACGAGGAGATCGGCTGCGATCTTGCGAAAAAGCTGAACCAGGCCATCGAAGCGCTCAAGAAGCGGGATCTGGCAGCGCGCTTCGACGAAAATTTCCGAGGAGACCGTTCATGAACCGAGCAACGACGACCGGAGCTTCATCCACCCTGCATTCGAAAGCAATCCCGCTGGCCGTGGCGGGCCTCGCGCTTGGCCTGGTGACCGCATGCGCTTCACCCCACGTCACCCGGTATCCAGCGCTGTCGATCGATACGACGACTGAACATTGCCGGGCCGAGAACATCGGTCGGCTGGTGCCCCTGTTGCCCGAAGAACAGGCCATCCTCGACGACGAGGACCGGCGCCGCGACGAACGCACGATCGCGCTGATGCTCGAACGTGCCGCCCGGGACGTTGCCGCCCATTCCGATTCGGTCGAGGCGTGCCTTGCCACCGTCAACGAAGGCGAGGCGCTGTTCGTTCGGCTTTTGCGGCGGAACCAGGCCAATCTCGCCGGGGCCGGCGGCTTCGAACCGGCCGAGGACGCCGTTATCCTTGAGGTGCAGAAGCGAATCACGGATTTGTGGCGCGCCGACCAAAGCGCGCGCGCGACGCTTGTCAGCCTGCCGCTGTCGGCGGCTCGGGACGCACGGTTCTGGGCCAACCGCCTGGCTTCGGCGCACACCATCCGGATGGACGTATCATCGTCACGGTATCTTGAAAGCCTGCTTGAAGACTACGACTGGATCGATCGCGACCGCTTTGGTCATCCGGTCTCGGCGCATGCGTGGCTTCTGATCCAGCATGCAGATAACCGAGTCGACCTGCAGGCCAAAGCCCTGTCCCGGATGGAACCGTATCTCGCCAGCGGCGGCATCAAGCCGGCGAACTACGCCTATCTCTGGGACCGGGTCGCGGTGAATTCAGGACGGCCTCAGCGCTATGGCACTCAGCCAATCTGGACATGCGTCGATGACAAGCTCGAGCTGGCGCCGATCGAGGACCGGGAGCGCGCCGATACGCTTCGGCAGGCGCTGGCAATGAACTCGGTGGCCGCACAACTCGCCGAAATGTCGCGCACGGCTTGTGGCGCCTCGGAGCGCTGACCGAAAGCAGGGCAAGTAGAATCGGATCCGTTGCTGCATGGCGCATCGAATCACTCGTTTTCGTATTTACCCCTTTCTGCCCTCGGGCGCTGCTTCTGAGTCAATACCAATGCCGATACTTTCCGGCTCCAGGCCGTTTTCCCTTTTCGCGCTTTTTGCCGGTTGTCTGCTCTCGTTCCCGATTGCGGCCGATTGGCCGACGATCGATTGGCGCGCGGAATGCCATGAAACGGTGGCCGGCATCAGCGGGCCCGGCGACTGCAGTCCGATCGAGGATGCGTCTTCGGTGTCGGGCTATCTCGTCAATGCCCTGGTCGAGGGAAGCGATTGGCTGGAAGGACTGGGGTATCTTGCACCCGCCCTGGTCCGGGGCAGCGATCCGGTCGATGGGCAGACGGTGGCGGACGGTCGCTACACCGTTTACCTGTTTTCCGACCACGATGCCTGTCACCTGGGCCATTGCGTCGATGGGGTGGCCGGCGTCTACTTTCCCAAGTGGCCTGAGCGGTTGCATGATGTCGGCCTGTATGTATCGCAGTCCAGCATCGATTCTGATTCCGGCGGCGACCTGGACACTGCGGTTCATGAACTCTTTCATGCAGTGCAACAAGCCTATCCCGCATTTCTTACCGATGAAGTTGCTGACTGGATCTCCGAGGGCACGGCGCAAGCCATCTCGAACGAATGGCTCGAACAGCGTGGTCTGCCCCGGGCCGCATTCAAGCGAAGCTACTCCGACCCGCTGCACGCGCCTGCCAATGACGGCGGCGTCTACGCCACCTCGCTGTTCTGGCGCTCCATTGCGGTCAACGACGGTTGGGACGTCTTCGATACGCTGTTCCGCAAGCGGCTTGAGGGCGACGGCCTCGAGGGAATCGACCAGGGACTGCGAACGACCGGCTCCAACGGTCTGACGGAAGCGTTCTTGAGGTTCGTGGCGCGCATCGGCGAAATAAACGCCCAGTCAAGATATCTCGATACCTGTGCGGCACTGGAAGTCGATCCGGACGATCCCGAGGAGAGTCACTCGACCTTGGTTGCGCCGGTGGCGGCCGAATGTCACCACGTCAAGGCAGTCGCACATCCGGAGGAAGGCAGCTGTCTGCGCATCGAGGTCGAGGCTGAGGCCGGTCGCGACGACCTGCATCTCCTGAGAAAGACTCGACGCTACGCGGGCCTGGTCGATTCGGTGCAACTGGCGGCCGGCGCAACCTTCGATGCGCACTACCAGCTGGTCAACGCCGCCGACAAGACGGCCGAGTCCGAAGCGCGTACCGCCACGATCAAGGCGACCCTGGGCGCTGCCGGTGAAGACTGCGAGGCCGCGTGGGAACTTTCGGCCGGCGGTGCGCCTATCGGTTCAGTCCACCGCCAGGGCGAGTACGCCACGTTCCGCATCAGCGATGAACGTATTGCGCCGGGCACCGGCTATACCGATGCGCTCACTCATCCGGACTCGCCCAGACCGGGACCGCCCTGGCTGCATATCGAACTGGAATCGCATCACCTGCTCGAAGATTCGGACAGCATGGCGCGCCTGGCCCGGACGGGCCGCATCGACGAACCCCTGACCACGATCCGCATCACGGCACCGAACTGCCCCTCGGGCTGCACCGGACAACTCAGTGAGCCGCACGTATTCGTCAACGTCGACGGACAGGGCTTTCACAGCAACGCCGACAGTGCCGCGGGGCCCATCGGGGACCGATATGTGCGCGGGCGGTTGCGCACGGCCGAGGTGCACATCGAGCGCCATGACGAGTACTGGGTCGAAGGCAGCTACCAGGCACGGCTGGCACCGACGCGCCGGACCGTACCCGAGGGAATGGCCGCGACCCAGCGCAGCGAGAGCATCTGGCACTACCCGGATCTGGAGATTCAGGTAAGTGGTCGGTTTCGCGCGCGTGCCGAACCGAACACCGAGCAGCGTGCCGAGGCGATCATGGAGAAGCTGGGAGTCGACCCGGCCATGCTGGCTGCCGCGGAAGCGATGGCCGAGCGCATGCGCGAGCGTGAGAATGAGGGCGAAGATGGTCGCGGAGACCCCGGGCCTGGATCATCCGGGGAGCGCCGCCCGCCGCAAGCGCGGCCGGAGGACGATGCGCCGGCGGGCACCGCAACCAGTGGATCGCAGGAGGTGGTCAATCTGCTGGCGGCCGACATGCAGGTCACGCAGTGCAGGCCCGGCGATCCCGAAGGAGGATCAGGGATTTCGCTCCAGGTCATCGCCGACGGTCGAACCTCCGCCGGCACTGACTTCCAGATACAGACCGCGCAAATGTTTGTCGGCCAGCGTCGACAGGTGATCAATCTGATTCTCGACAACCAGCTCTATGGTGCGTCGTATTCGCGCAGCGCCGACGGCTGGCGCGAGTCCCGCGGTCACCTCCAGGCACAAGCGCCCTTGACGCTCAACGGCTCGGTCATCGAAGTGGCAGCAACGCTCGGCGCCCTGAATGGCGACCAGACGCAGGATTTCCGGATGGCGTTCGATTGCAGCCGGTACTAGCGGCGACTCGGCCAGCCGCCGGGAGCACAAGCATCAGCAAGCCGGGCAGGCCGCGGTCGCACAGGATATGTGAAGCGAACAGATTGGAAATGCCCCGCTTGGGTGTTGGTCCATCGGGAGAGGAATGAAGTTGGGAAATCACCCGAATTCGGGTCGATCCATTCTCTGATTCGTGCCTGTCCTGACGATTTCTGATGATTTCTCTGGCGGGTTCAGAACCGGGATTTCGTATCTTCTGGTGAGCCGTTGCCGATTGCTGCTCTAAGCAATCGCGATCATCTTCCTTGCCGATAAGGAGTGAAACACCATGAATCCCATTTTGCTGGCCCGGTTGGGCCTTTTTTCGATCATCGCCGCGGCGCCGTTCGCGTCTCCTGCCCACGGCGGACCAGTGCCGGACGCGTGCTCGGGGTCCGAACCCGGGACGGTTCTGACCACCGAGTCTGTACAACTGAGCCATCTGCAGATCCATCGCGGCATGCTGGATTTCGAGGGCGCGCGAATCATCGGTTGCGCGACCAATACCGGGGATTCGCCGCTGGCGCGCTTCAATCTTGTCTACGACATGGTCATGACCCGCGGCGGCGGGGGCGGCACCAGCAGTGTAGAGATGCCGACGCTGGAACCGGGCGAGCAGGCGACGTTCGTCACCTCGGAATTCAAGGCCGACGCGGAAAGCCTGGAGCGCAGGGGCATCGAAGGTATCGAGCTGCGTGGCGTGGAGCGGCCACAGGGCATGCAGTACGAGACGATCGAATTCGACCAGCGACTGGCCATGGATTATCCCCTCGCATCGCGCCCCGAACACCCGTTGGAGCCGCAGTGCGCAGACCTGCCGGACGTATCGGCCGGTGATACCGTAGCGCTTGGACCATTCGATTTCGTCCAGGTGCATGGCGGCGGCATGAAGCTCATCGGATGTGTGCGAAGCGGGCTGGAAGAGCCTCAGGACGAACTGCTTGTGATGTTCTCGGCACATTCGGACGTCGACGCGCAAGCGGCAGGATCGACCAGCGGTTCAGGCTCGCTGGACCTGCCGGCCGAGCTCGCGCCCGGTGCCAGCAGTTTCTTCGTTTCGGGTTTCGACCTGGGCTCGTCCGATCGCAGCGTCCGGCTTCGTCCCGTCCGGTGGGTGGTTGGCGAGGACAACGTCATGCGCCAGGAAGAATTCGGCGAGGAAACGATTGCGACCCGGAAGGGTGACCAGGGCTGAAACAATTGTGATTCACCCTCGCCGAATCATGGAGCAATCAATTGAATGCTCGCAGCTCGGAGGATTGTATTGACCAACCGTTTCGCGGGAGCGAATGACCTGCAACGTCATGGTCTTTGAAGACTGGATAAACGGGTGAGGCACATTCCTCGGATGTGGACTTCCGGCCGGGAATCAATACTCCGCCGAACCCGTCTCGCCCGGGTCTGCCCGGAACGCGCCGATCGTCTCATCAACGAACGCCCGGTTCTGTTCGGCGGTGAACGTTTCCCCGTCGTCAATCGCGGCGGCACGCTCGAACAGCGGCTGGAAAAGCTTCTGCCCGTCGACTTCGGGCTTGAGCCGAATCTTCTCGTCGTCGCTCATCGCACGCTGCCAGTAGGCCCGCACCTGGCCCCAGAAGTCCGCCGTGTTCTGCCAGTAGGCATCTCCGGGGCTGGTATCGAAATTACGGATCCGCTCGTAGCGCACGATTCCGATTTCGCGGGCAATCCGCGATTCGATCTCGCCCGGGCCGGCCAGCACGGCCTTGACGTTGTGCTCTTCCTGCACCCAGCCGGTCGGAAGAATGATGTGGGTATTGGTGCCGACCAGGGCGTCGTAGTCGTCGCGCACCGAGAACTCCCGTCGCGGCAGCGGGCGCCAGGTCTCGCCGCTGGTCCACCACGACCGTTCCGGCGTATGCCGCCATTCGCCCCAGGCCGCGTAGCGCGGTGAATCGTCGACCTGCCAGACGGTCTGCGACCAGTGTCCGGCGCGCGCGGGCTCGTCTTTTTCCGCGCGCGCCCAGGTGCCCATGCCGCGATAGGTGTGCACTGCCGGATCCTGGTACACCCAGTCCTGGCGCCAGTGCTTGGTGACGAAAGGTCCCATCTCCTCGCCGGAGTCCTTGTCGATGATCGTCATGATCAGGACGTGCTGAAGCGAGATGCGCGCGTCGCTGTCGTCGACCACGTAGACGTGTTCCGTGGCCCAGCTCCGATACGGCCGCGCCGGTTCGAACCCGGGCGCGTAGCCGACAAGCTCGAGAAAGTCGAAACTCACCCGGTACGTCCCGGCCATTGCCAGGATCGCCCGCCGGTCGCGCTCCAGCTTCGAAATGCCCTCGGCCCGGAGCCGCTCGAACGCCTCGGTGGTCGCGGTCACCGTCTCCACCGGCGGCCCCTCGGTGGTCCCGCCGCGCGGCGACATCTCGCCCTCGACGAACGGCCAGGCGAAGACGTAAGTGTCGCTGTCTGCCTCGTCGCCGGCCATGGCGAGCGAGACGGGCAGGGCGATTACGACGAGACAGGCTGCAAGCGAGGTGCGAAAGCGATTCATGCGGCGCTCCGGTTCCAATATGCGAATGCGATTCATTCATATTACCAAAACGCGCTCCATACCGGAAGCCCCGACGAAATCGCCCCCATGGCTCCGGTCCTATAGCGATTCGCTGGCTTTTACAGACTGGTTCGGGTTGTATCTTTGCCGAAAGACTCTTTTGCTATTGCGGACCAACCAAAGCAGGGGATAGACTCGACCAGGGAGCTTGGCGTGTGCCAAGGGGGTTCGGCGAAAGTTGGCGGATTCAATGGAACCAGGGTTTGATGCGACGGGCTTCCGGCTTGTCGTGCATCCTTTTTTCTGCAGGATCATTTGACTTTCTCGCTGTTTTTTTCTGACCTTCAATGATCAGAGGCGAACGCCGGTCGGCAAACCATAACCGTTAGAAAGTTACATCAATTCGGCAATTGCTGACACCAGGAGATCCAGAATGAAGAAGATCCTTTCAATCGCTTTGATCATCGCTACGACAGGGTGTGCAACCATTACCAACGATGCGATGACGCCCGTCGCCCTGTCCTTCAGCGACGGGTCGAACGGCTATTGCAAGCTGCAGAACAAGCGCGGCGCATGGGATATGAAGATTCCGACGACCGCATCGATCCGACGTTCCGACGATCCGCTCAAGTACGACTGCCAGACGGCGGACGGGCGCGAAGCGTTCGGTTCCATCCCGAGCACGGTCGGTGCCAAGATCGTTGCCAGCGCGGTGTTCATCGATTTCGGCATCACCGACGCCATCACCGACAAGCACCGCGAATACCCGGCAAACTACGTCATTCCGATCGCTGCCGCGGAATGATCGACTGAAGGACATCCTGCGACCGGCTGTCCGGCGCGGGATATATCGGGCAGGCACTTCGGGCTTACACGGTCGTGCCTGTCCGCTTTTTGCAGCCCCCTGCGTGACGTTGAGCGAGCCCGAGCGTGCCGGGCCGAAGTCATTGCGACTTGTTCTTTCCCACTTTATCGGGCGCCGGCCTCAGCCGCTCGACAAGAAAATCCGTGCCGGAGTCGAGGACCCATTGCGACGGGCGGGTGACGCACTGGCCGGCAAAGCGCAGGTTGTCGGCGGTGATCGAGGTGACGGCCCGGGCCAGGCTGATCGGGCCGCGCACCGAAAGCAGGCGCCTGGCGTTTCGTCGCGTCAGGTCCAGGCCCTCGTGCATCAGTCCGCCGTAGAGGTCGGTCAGCGCCAGCACGTGATAGTGCATCTCGCCGGGCTCGTCGCTGTTCGTCCGGTCCTGCCCTGACTGTCGGGTGGGGAGGTTGAAGTGCGCTGCCAGTCGGGGATACTCGTCGGCAAGCGCATCCATGTCGGCCAGCGGATCCTGCTGGCTGCCCTTGCCGACGCCGTTTCCAATGATCTCGACCCAGTCCGACTTGCCCAGCACCTGCTCGGCGCGAGCGTAGAACACCGCTTCCTCGTTGCGCATGTGCAGGCGCGAATGCCGGATATAACCATGAATGCGCGCGGCCAGGCGTTCGCCTTTCCTGCCGCGCAACTGGTCCGGCGTGGCGGCGGCCAGCTCTTCGGCGATCCCGGCGGTCTCGTGCTCACCGGTCACGTGTTCTTCCGACAGCTTGTGCAGGGTGTCGGCCAGCGCGGGCCGCTTTTTCCGGATGCTTGCGAAAAGCCGATCCTCGCGCGGATGGTGGTAGCCGTGCTGGTAGTCGAGCAGGTACCCGAACGCCTCGACCAGCAGCGGTTGAACCGTTTCCGGTTCCGTGCCCAGCCGGTCGGCCATGCTGTCGATGGCGCGCAGCATGCGCGACAGGCCGGCGTGATCGTGCCGCAGCCGTTGCATGAACGCGGCGGCCGAAGCCTTGGTGCCGACTCTGGACGTCATGGACAGTACTCGCGTATGAAGTCGGCCAGCCGCGAGATCGCGCGACCGGATTCAGGGGTGAACGACAGGGCCTGCCAGCCGTGCGGCATGCGATCCCAGACGTCGACTTCGGCCGGGACGCCGGCGGCGCGGGCCCGC
This sequence comes from Lysobacterales bacterium, assembly GCA_002722315.1. Classification (GTDB taxonomy): domain Bacteria; phylum Pseudomonadota; class Gammaproteobacteria; order Xanthomonadales; family Wenzhouxiangellaceae. The sequence goes on from PBLG01000039.1 coordinate 23,113, forward strand.
TCCGCGCAGCGCCGGCTGTCGTCGAGCAGGATCTCGGTATTGCTGACCTGGAACAACAGCGGCGGCAGACCGGTGAAGTCGCCCATCACCGGCGAGACGTAGGGGTGGTCGGTCAACTCGGTGCGACCGCCCAGGTAAAGACGGCGAATCTCGTCGCCCTGTTCCAGGCTCAGCAGCGCATCGCGTTTTGCATTGTCGACTCGCGAGCCTTCCCCGGAACCTTCGGTGAAGTCGGCCGCCGGCGACATCAGCAGGGCGCCCGCCGGCATCGGCATCTCCTGGTCGCGCAGCCACAGCAGCATGGCCAGCGCGAGGCAGCCGCCGGCCGACATGCCGCTGATGAATATGTGTTCGGGCGCAATCCCCTGGTCGAGCAGCTGGCGGTAGGCTTCCAGGCAATCCTCCAGCCCAGCCGGGTAGGGGTTTTCGGGCGCGAGACGGTAAAAGACAAGTCGTCCTCGGGCATGGGCGGCCCGGCACAGGCGGGCCAGGAACACGCGCTCGGCGCGCTTGAAGCAGGTCATGAACGCGCCGCCGGGCAGGTGCAGCACGACCCGCTCGGTGGGCCCCGAGGCGGGCGTCAGCCACTCGGCATCGCAGTGCTCCAGCCCGGGTTCGGACTCGACGCGCACATCGTCGGGCACGTCGGGGAAGAAACGTTCGATTCTCTTGATCTGGTCGCGCATGTCCTGGACCGACAGGTCGCGCTTGAGCGCCTGGCGAATGGTCAGTCGGCCGATCAGCTTGGCGGTTCGGGTCTGCCAGCTGACCACGTCAGAAGATGCGCGCGAGGATATTCATCAGCAGCCGATCATAATCCAATCGACCCGCCGGATTCACCATGCGTTCGTCCCGATGGATCATCGGTCATCCCCTGGGCGTTGCCTGCTCGAGATCGCGCCAGGCGCGCGCCACGTGATCGGCCAGGGTCGGCAGGTCATGCAGGCTGGCGCCGTTGCCGACGAAACCGAAGTCCATGCTTCCATTGCACGAGATGACCGTGGCGTTCAGGCCCACCCCTGCGGCGATGGCCGAGACCGGATACACGCCGGCGAGCTTCGCGCCGTTCAGGTAGAGCGGGCGGTCCCAGCCGGGGATGTTGGAAATCACCAGGTTGGCCGACGGTCGGGTCACCCGGTCAGCGTGGGTGACCGACCCCAGCCCGGCGATGGCCATCATGCCGGCGGCATAGCCCAGCGCGGTTTCCCTGGACATCGCGCGGACGTCTTCCTTGGCCGCCTTCATCGATTCCGTTACCTGCACCAGGCGTTCGGCCACATCGGCGTCGGGTTTGCCCATGCGCACGAATACCGCCGAGACCTTGGTGCCGCCGGATGCGTCGTCGGTCTCCCGAAGCGAGACCGGGCACATTGCCACCAGCCGGTGTCCGAACGGCTGATTCTGTCCGGCCAGGTAGCGATGCACGCCGGCGTCGATCACCGTCATCGCCACGTCGTTGAGCGTGGCGCCATAGTGCCTGCCGACCCGACGCATGGCCTCGAGCGGAAGGGAAAGCGTGGCCACCGAGCGGGCGTTGGCCACCGGTTCGTTCATCGGCCCGCGGTGCGCGGCGAACGGCACGCTGCCCTGGGTTGCCAGGCCGATCCGGTTCCACAGGCCTTTGCGCAGGCTGCCGAGCAGCGCCATGTACTGGCTGGTTGCGTTCGTGCCCAGGCCGACCAGCCGCTTGACCAGGGCCTTTGGTGGACGCGGCTTGCGCACCGGCACGTCGACGGCGAACAGCGGTTTCGGCACGCCCTTGTGCCGCGTCGCGCGCAGGCTGGCGTTGACCCGACGGGCCGCGCTGACGCCGTCGACGATGGCGTGGTGCATCTTGGCGAAGACCGCGAATCGCCCGCCGGGTACCTGGTCGATGATCCAGACGCGGAACAGCGGGCGGCCACGATCGAGCATGGTCTCGTGGAGGTCGCCGGCCAGGTAGAGCAGGTCTTCGTAGCGTGCGCCTTCGGGCATGGCGATGTGCTGCACGTGATAGCGCGGGTCGTAGTTGGCACCCGGCAGCCATCGCGGCGTGTGCGTGGAGGACAGTTCGGGCACGCAGTCGAACGGCGGTGTCGGCCGGGCTGCACGATAGGCTTCGACGATCTCGTTGACCACGCCAGGGCGGCCCTTCGGCTTTTCGAACAGCATCAGGCCGCAGACGTGCATCGGATTCGACTGCGTTTCGGCCAGCAGCATCATCACGTCCATCAGGGGGATTTGCTTCGACAAGGCCTGTCCGATCGGTTTGAAAGTGAATCCAGTATAGCCATCACGCCCCGGCGCCGAACAGGCTCCGGGCAGAGTAATCAAGAGGTTCTCTATTGGTCCTTGATGGCCTGGTTCCCGAATCTGTACGGCTCGCCTTCGGCGTCCTGCAACTGTTGATCGAACGCGGCCTGCAGGCCGGTGTCCTGCTCCTCGGTTTCTTCCTCGGCGGCCTGCTCGAGGTTGCGCGGATACAGCGGCGAGAGGATCGCCACGGTAATGCCGATCGCCGAGAGCATGGCGAACGCATCCGTGTAGCCGAATTCGCTCACCAGCGCGCCGACCACCGGCGAACCGGCCGCCTGGCCCAGCGCACAGGCCATGAACGGCAGCACCGGGCCCATCGACAGACGACCGGGCAGCAGGCGTATGCCGGTCATCAGGTAAAGCCCGGTCAGGCTCATGTAGGCCAGGCCGAAGACCAGCGCGGAAAACGCCGCCAGCTCGATCCGACCGGGGCTGGCCGCGAGCAGCGCCAGGCTGGCCGACAGCATCATCAGCATGAATGCATGCGTGATCGGCGGATTGTTGCGGTCGGCAAGATCGGCCACGACCGCCCCGCCGAGACCGGCGATGCCCACCGCCAGCCACAGCCACCCGGTCGCGCCCGGCGGCAGGGCGCCCAGGGTGACCACCAGGTCGGGCGCGAAGATCCAGTAGGCCGACGAGATGAATCCCATCGCGAACGCGAACAGCGAGAGCCCGAACAGGCGCGACCACTGCAGCTTGCTGATCGGCGGCGGCGGTGCGGCGTTCGCCGGCACGATCGGCGATACGGACGGGATCAGGAACCAGGCGGCGACGACGCCGATGCCTGCCAGCACGGCGAACGACGCGTAGGCGAAACGCCACGCGCCCGACATGAACAGCACCGCCGGAACCGCGACGGCCACGCCGACGCTGGTACCCGCGTTCATGACCGCGCTGACGCGCCCGTGCAGCGTTCGCCTGACCAGTGCCTGCATCGCGGCCGTGAGCGCCGGCATCATCAGGCCGGTGCAGATGCCGCAGGCGAATACCCCCGCGCCCAGCGATACCGCGCCCGAGGCCATGCTGATCGTCACCAGTCCGACGACGCCGAACAGGCCCGACAGCACGGCGGCAAAGCGCGCCCCGAGGCGATCGGCCGCAAGCGGAGCGACCAGGGTGGCCAGCAGGAAGCTGACCAGGGGCAGGGCGCCGATGATGCCGATGACGTAAGGCGTGAGTTCCAGTTCTGCGCGGATCGGCGGCACGAACAGGCCGAAGGCGAAGCGCGCCAGCCCGTAGCTGATCGCGACAAGCGCCGCGCCGAACAGCGCGAAGCCTGTTGACGAAAGCATCTTCACGACGCGCACCTGCGATACACGCCGGGCACGCCCGGTAAGGGGCCCGGATCGGTCTTGTTCATGGGCAGCTCTACCACCATGTTTCTCCATGGGCCTTCCGATACAACAGTAACAGGACCGGGGGCTGGGCGAATTGACCATTCATCATGGGGTTCGCAATCGGTTGTTCGAATCGGCTTCGATTGAAGGGGAAATTCCAGGGGGCAATCATTCTTCGAAGGAGGCAGTGATGTTTTTGGAAAAGATCAAGAGCCAGGGACTGGCGCACCTGTCCTGGATAATCGGCAGCGACGGCAAGGCGGCGGTGATCGATCCGCGCCGCGACTGTGACATCTACGCCGAGATCGCGGCGAGCAACGGCTGCCGCATCACGCACGTTTTCGAAACCCACCGCAACGAGGACCTGCTTTCAGGCGCGGCCGTGCTGGCCGAGCGAACCGGCGCCGCGGTGTTCCACGGGCCGAATGCGGCCGGCGATGTCGTTTATGCCCGAACCGCTAGAGACGGCGATCAGTTCGATATCGGCAGCATCCGGGTCCGGGTGCTGGAAACGCCGGGCCATACCGACGACAGCCTTTCGTTCGCGTTCTACGATCCCGACTTCGGCGAAGAAGCCGTCGGCGTGTTCACCGGCGATGCCCTGTTCGTCGGCGATGTCGGCCGCACCGATTTCTATCCCGACCGCGCACGCGAGGTTGCCGGGCTGCTCTACGACAGCCTGCAGAAGCTTTGCGCCCTGGGCGACCAGGCCGTGATCTATCCGGCGCACGGCGCCGGCTCGGTCTGCGGCAACGCGATGGCCGATCGCGAGGTCTCGACGATCGGCTACGAGCGCCGCAACAACGCCCGCCTCCGGATCGAAGATCGCGAGGCGTTCATCGAGGCGAAGATCGCCGAGCATCACCGTCAACCGCCGTACTTCCGCCATATGGAGGCGGGCAACCTGAAAGGCGCGTCCGCCATCGGCGCATCGATTCGGCCCGCGGCACTGAATACCCCGGACTTTCTCGAAGCGGCGTCGCGCGCGACGGTGCTCGACGTGCGCAGCGCATCGGCTTTTCTGGGCGCGCATCTGCCCGGCAGCATCGCCATCCCGGAGCACATGATCGCCAGCTTCGCAGGCTGGTTCCTGTCGCCGGAAGACGAAATCGCGCTGGTCGCCGAGGACCCCGGCCAGGCAGAGCGGGCGGCCACCGCACTGGCGCGCATCGGCTATGACCGCGTGCTGGGCTTCCTGTCTCCGTCTCTGGCGGGTTGGGCGTCGGCCGGACAGGCGTTCGGTACCCTCCACGTCGTCGATACCGACGAGGTGAAGCGGCGTGTCGAGTCCGATGCCGATGACTGGACGCTTCTGGACGTTCGCGACGACGATGAAGTGGAAGAAGGTCGCGTGCCCGGGGCGCGCCAGGCTTACGTGGGCGAGTTGCCCGAAACGCTGAGGGAACTCGACCGCGGCCGTCGCTACACGGTCATGTGCGGCAGCGGCAGCCGCGCCACGATCGCGGCCAGTCTGCTGCTTCGCGACGGCTTCGAGCAGGTCGATCTCTACCTGGGTTCGTTCGCGGCCTGGTCCGGCCAGGGCCTTGCGCTGGAAGAGTGAATCGGCCAGGGCGTGCCCGGCCGGGGTAAGATATTTCGCGGTCCCCCCGCGAAGGTTGCCGTCATGAGGAGCATTCAACGCATAGCGCTGTTCGGCTTTCTGTTCTCCACGTTCTGCATGGTGCAGACGGCATGGGCCGACCCTGAAGAAAACAAGCGCCTGGCCCGAGAGTTTTACCAGAACCTCTGGTTCAACGAGAATACCGATCGCTACGCCGATTACCTGGCCGACGAGTACGTCATCCACGACATCGGCGCGGACAAGAACCTGACCGAGCCGGCCGTCAAGCAGAAGGAGATCGCCGACTTTTTCTGGTCGCTGGGCAAGATGAGCGGCGAAATCGATTACCAGATCGCCGAGGCCGATCTTGTGGCCACGCGCTGGCAGTGGCACTTCCTGCCCGACACCATGACGGGGCACCTGATGATGGGCGACACGCACATTCCCATCATCAACGTGTTCCGCTTCGAGGATGGCAAGATCGTCGAGATCTGGAACCACCGCCACGACATCGACACGGGCATGACGCGGATCCATTTCGCGAAAGGGCTGGGGATCGGCCTGCTGGTTGCACTTGTGCCGGCAATCTACGCCTGGCGGCTGAGGCGAAAGCTCGCGCGCACAGGCTGAATCCCTTCAGCTACCTGTCGGTGCCCGATGGTTCGCGTTCGCGCTCGTCCCCCGGGTCGAGAATCGCGTCCAGTGCGTCCCCGAACTCTTGGCGCTGGCGATCCAGGCGGCCGTCGTTGGAGGCGATCGCGGCAGCCAGGCCCTGCCCCAGGTCGACGCGCGCCATTACCAGCCACATCGTGTTGGAGCCGGCGTGCGCAAGCCTGCCGTCTGCCACGCCCCAGCCCTTGGCGTAATCGTCGCTGCAGCCCGGTTCGACCAGGAATCGATGTGCCGCCTGATCGAGCAGCCGGCCATCGCCCCGGTTGCCGCGGATGACCTCGGCGAGGAATCGACCGTAATCGGCCAGCGTCATGTGAAACCTGCCGGCCGGCGTCAGCGCCGGCGGATTGTCGGCCAGCGCGCCGGGCTTGACCGGTCCGAACCCGAGCAGCCCCGGCCGGTGGCCCCTCGGCGAGTCGAGCTTGTCCGCCGAGCCCGGCGGCCCTGTGCCGGCGCTGGTCATCCCCAGCGGCTCGAAGACGTGCTTGCGCATCAGGTCGGCGAACGGCTCTCCCGATGCGGCCTCCAGCATCGCGCCGGCCACTACGTAGCCGGCATTCGAGTAGACGAATCGGCTGCCGGGCTCATGCAGCGGCGGGTCACCGAGCACGGCCTCGGCGTAGTCGCGCCGATCGGCGGTTGCATCCCGGTCGTCGTCGGTGCCGGCCAGCGAAATCATCTTCAGCCGGGACACGTTCGCCGGCAGTCCGCTGCAGTGGGTCAGAAGCTGTGTCAGCGTGGCGAACCGCCAGTCGGCGTGGACTTCGACGTTCAGGTCCGACAGGTGATCGGTCACCGCGTCGTCCCAGTCGATCAAGCCTTTGTCGACGAGCACCGCCGCAAGGACCGCCGTCATGGCCTTTCCGTTCGAACCGAGGTGCCACGGGTCGTCGAGTTCGATCGCGGCTTCGCTGCCCTTGGCCCGTACGCCGGTCACGGCCCGGTCTTCGATGCCGTCGGCCGAGACCGTCACCGCCCCCAGGCCCGGCACGCCGGTGGCCTCGCGCAGCTCCGCTGTCAGCTCTGCGAGTTCGCCTGCGGATATTGCGTTCGCTGCCGAAAGCGCGAGCGTCAGGAAAACCGAGATCGTGGATAGCCTGATTGAATGCATGCGGTTCCTCCGGTTGTCGGATTTTAAGCCGAGCAGGTTCCTTCTCGTCGGTGCCCCAGGACTAAGGCTGGAGACGCTTTCGCACCAGCGCACCGCTCGCGACAAGTGCTGCGATATCGAGCGAGCCTTCGAATCGGCTCGGGTCGTCGCCGTGTCGCTGGAACCCGGCCCAGCCGTTGCGACCGGATTCCTTGGCCTCGTAGAGTGCGGCGTCGGCGATCTTGAGCGCAAGGTCGAATGCCGCCTGCGGATCGTCTACGTCGAGATCGACCGGCGTGGCGCCCATCGAGCAGGTGATCGAAAGACGGCGGCTGCCGACTTCGAATTCGGCGGCCCGGACCCGCTCGGTCAGGATCCGGCACCGTTCGGCGGCATCGGCCATATCGGCATCGGCGACCAGCCAGAGGAACTCCTCGCCGCCCCAGCGTGCCAGCACGTCTTCGGGGCCGGCGACCGTCCGCAGTACGTTGGCGAATTCGGCCAGCACGCGGTCGCCGACCGAATGGCCGAAACGGTCGTTGATGCCCTTGAAACGGTCGAGATCTATCAGCACCAGCAGCGCAGGTCGCCGTCGAAGCGTCGAGGGCGATTCGGACTCGAGCATCTGGCGAACCGAGCGACGGTTGCCGAGCCCGGTGAGTTCATCCTCGATGCTTTGCCTGTGCAGCAGTGCGTTGGTCTCGCCCAGCGCCGTGTGCTGAAGGTCGATTTCGGCGTTCTTTTCGGCGAGAAGTCTGTTGGCGCGGGTACGCATGAGCAGCGAACGCAGAACCAGCAGAAGAAAAAGGCCGAGCGCCACAACGCCGGCCACAAGCAGGGCGCGGACCAGGCGCTGGCGCGACTGCTCGGCCTGCAGGCTGGCCAGTTCGGTTTCCCTGGCGAGCCGTTCGCGCTCGGATTCGGCCAGTTCGCGCTCCTTGCGCTCCAGGTCGAACGCGGTCTGCAGCTCCGCGACCCTGGCCTGGGCTTCGGCGGAAGCGAGTTCCTCGGTCAACGCCCGGTATTCGCGCATCAGCGCAAGGGCCTGCGGATACTGCTCCAGTTGCTCCAGGTTGTCGACCAGCACCGGGTACAGCTCCAGCCGCTTGGGCTTGATGTCGGCCTCGCGGTAAGCGGCCAGCGACGCCTGCAGCGCGACGTCGGCGTCCCGCCGCCGGTCGAGCAGGATCAGGGTCTCGCCGATGTTTTTCATTGAAATCGCCAGCGACCCGACGTCACTCGCCGCGCGGTTGAGTTCGGCGGCGCGCTCGAAGTGGGCCAGGGCATCCTCCGGGCGATCCAGTTCGCGCAGCACGTAGCCGAGATTGCTGATCACCGAAGCGCTCGGCTGGCCCGCAGCCTCGGCAAGCGCCATGCCTGTTTGCAGGGCCTCCAGCGCAGCTTCGAGGTTGCCTTGCTCGGTCAGCGCGGCGGCCAGGTTCGAATAGACGCCGGCGACCGTCGGGTCGTCCGGCCCGAGCTTGTCGATCGCAAGTCGCGAGAAGGTCACGGCCTGCTCCCAGTCTTCGAGATAGATCGACAGACCCCCGATGTTGCGCAGAAGGTCGGTCGAAGGGCCGGCCGGCGTTTGCTCGTAGAGCCGGTAGGCCTGCAGCATCGCGCTCAGCGCATCGTCGAGCCGGCCCTGCTGGGCCAGTGCGACGCCCAGCGAAGATCGAAGGTTTGCGCGCTCGGCAAGGTCTCTATCCGCGTCCTCCGTGACCGCTTGCCGGTAAAGCGATTCGGACGCCGCGAACTGGCCGCGCGCCAGGCTCAGGTTGCCGTAGGCCTGGTGCAGTCGGGAACGCTCCGGCCCGGCGGGCAGGCGCTCGACCAGGTCCCGGTAGGCGGGCGCGGCGTCGCCGTCGAAACCGAGTTGAGCCTGGGCGCGCGCGGCCTCGATCGCGGACCGAAGCAGCCTGGAGCGCAAATCGGGCGGCAGCGCCGGGTCCCCGATCCTCGCCACCAGTTCCGCGCGCGCCTGGCCGAAATCCCGCTCCAGCCAATCCTTGACGGCCTCCAGCGCGGCGGCCTGCTCGGTCTCGGACGAATCCGCCCGGAGTGCTGCGAGCTCGCTCGGCGCGACGGCCGGTGGCGTCTGCGCGGCGGCCTGCGCGAACAACGCCGACGTCAGCGTCAGGAGCATCGTGGCGACGGGCAGGACATATTTCATTGGTGATCCCCTTTTGCTCGCTCCAGCGGCCGGATCGTCTCCACGACCCTGCCCGGACGCCCGTTGCAGCGGATTGACCTTTGGCCCCGGTTCGATTGACCGGGCTGCACGAACCCGAAGTTTACCCGAGGCGCTTCAATCAGGGCGCTTACGGCGCGCCGATGGGCGATTGCCGGCGAATGGCCGGCAGGCCCCGGCATCGGCGGTCTTCGACAATGAGTGTCATAATCGCGGCCGATGAAAATTCCCGCCCGCTTGCAACCCCTGGCCGAAGACGGCTTGATCGACGAAGTGCTGCGCCCGCTGAAAAGCGGCAAGGAAGCCGACGTGTTCGTGGTGCGCTGCGGCAGCGAGAAACGCTGCGCCAAGGTGTTCAAGGAAGCCAACGTGCGCGGGTTCAAGCAGGCCGCCCAGTACCAGGAAGGCCGCAGCGTGCGCAACAGCCGGCGCGCCCGGGCAATGAGCAAGCGGACCCGCTACGGCCAGAAGGAGCAGGAAAAGGCCTGGCTGAATGCCGAGGTCGACGCGCTTTACAGGCTGTCGGCCGCCGGCGTTCGCGTGCCGCGACCGCACGGCTTCGTCGACGGCGTGCTGCTGATGGAACTGATCGTCGACGCTGAAGGCAACGTGGCGCCGCGCCTGGACGGCATGACGTTCGGCGCCGAGCAGGCGCGCGACTACCACGACCGAATCATTGCCGAGATCGTGCGCATGCTCGCCGCCGGCCTGATCCACGGCGACCTTTCCGAGTTCAACGTGCTCGTCGACGATGCCGGCCCGGTCATCATCGACCTGCCGCAGGCGGTGAATGCCGCGGCCAACAACAGCGCCGCGATGATGCTGGTGCGCGACGTGGATCGGATGAAGCGTTTCTTCGGCCGTTTCGCGCCGGAACTGCTGGCCACCGAATACGGCAAGGAAATGTGGTCGCGCTACGCCGGCGGCACACTCGAAGCCGACAGTCCGCTGACCGGCGTCTATACCCCCTCGGCCGATGACGTGAACCTCGGCGAACTGATGGCCATCATCGACGCGGCCCGGGAAGAAGAGGCTGAGCGCCTTGCGCGAATCCGCGAAGAGGCTTCTAACGAACCCGACGACTACTGACTGCTCGAGTGAAATCCGCTGACGCCGGACGTGAATTTTGCCCGTGCCGGATGGATTACTATCGCGTGACCGCAAACAGTCGAGAGTCCGGGGCCATGAAAAGCATTCTGATACTCATCGCGGCAGTGTCGCTCGCCGGCTCCGTCCAGGCGGGCTGGGAGGTCCAGTGGATCGAGCGCTTCGACGGCGACGGCGTGAACTGGGACAACTGGACGGCCCAGACGCAGGCGAACTTCAACAACGAGGTTCAGTGCTATACCGACGACGATTCGTCGCCGGTGCGCAACTACGATGTCTCCGACGGCACGCTGAAAATCATCGCGCGCCGCGGCGGCGTCGAGTGCCCCGGCCTGGGCGGCCAGTTCAGGAGCTGGACGTCGGGTCGCCTCAACAGCAAGGACAAGCGCGAGTTCCTGTACGGGCGGATCGAAGCCCGCATCCGCTTCCACAACCTGGAAGGCGGCACCTGGCCGGCGTTCTGGATGCTGGAAAACCGGATCGACGAGCAACCTATCGCCGGCGATGGCGACAACGTCGGCTGGCCCAACCCGGGCGCCTCGGAGATCGACGTCTGGGAGTGGTTTTCCAACGAGCCGTAAAGCTACATCATCAATTTCTTCAACACTGGCGGCTTCGCCTGCGGGTTCAAGAAAACACATCCGTATCCGGGTGGCGCGCCGGACGTGCTGGAATGGCACACCTACGCCATGGAGTGGAGCGCGGACGGAATCGATTTCTTCATGGACAACGAGCTCGTGGCCTCGTACAACCTGCAGGGCTGTCCGGTGTACGAAGAACCCATGTTCGTGTTGCTGAACGTGGCCATGGGCGGCAACCTGGGCGGCGCGATCGATCCTGAACTGGACCTGGCAACCCTGGAAATCGACTATGTCGCTCACTGCCAGCAATCGGAGGACAGCGAGTCGACCACCTGCGACGAAACCACCACCGGCGCGTTCCAGTTCGAGCCGGCACTGGATGCCGACGGCCAGTGGGTGATCGACGATCCGGCCTTTGCCGGAAACGCGCAGGGCCTGACCTTCGACTACATGGCGTTCGCCGACCTGATGTTCGTGTCCTGGTTCACCTACGTCGACCCGTCGGTGTCCAGCCCGGCAGAGGGGCTGGACGTGGTCGGTGCGCAGGACAATCGCTGGCTGACCGCACAGTTGACGGTGGACGGCAACATCGCCACCGGTCCGTTGTTCGCGTCCACCGGCGGGCGCTTCGACTCGCCCCCGCAGCCCGGCCAGGACACGACCGAGGTCGGCAGCCTGTCGATCGAGTTCACGGCCTGCGACCTGGCCACCGTGAGCTACGAAATAGACGGTACTTCGCTGGTGCGGGAATTCCCGATCATCCCGCTGGAAAAGCGCGTCAACGGCGGCTTCCAGTGCGCCAGCGAGGCCGCGGCAGCCCTGTGAGCCCCGGCCGGGTATTCTTGAACCAGCCAACCAGCCAACCAGCTAACCAGCCAACAACCAACAACCAACAACCAACAAAGCTCCGGCACGACCGGCGCAGAAAGAAACGAGGAGCCCATCCATGAGAACTTCCCATCCCCTACTGTTGATCGGCATCCTGGTATGCACCTCGATAGTGCTGTCGTCGGACGCTTTCGCCACCGAGCACGAGTCGGAGCACCTCCAGGTGGCCGACTACCTCGAAATGGAGCAGGTCGCCGACCCGCAGATTTCGCCCGACGGCGAACGGATCGTCTACACCCGCCGCTACGTCGACAGGATGAACGACAGCTGGCACTCGGCGCTGTGGATCATGGATGCCGACGGCAGCCGCCAGCGGTTTCTGGTCGACGGGTCGAACGCGCGCTGGTCCCCGGACGGCACGCGCATCCTGTTCCTGGCGGCCGATGGCAACGACAAGCCGCAGGTCTTCGTGCGCTGGATGGACGACGGTGGCGCGGTCACCCAGGTCACGCGGGTCGACGTCACGCCCAGCACCCCGACCTGGTCGCCGGACGGCGAGCACATCGCGTTCGTCGCCATCGTGCCCGCCGAAAGCCCGTGGAACATCGAAATGCCCAGCCCGCCGGAAGGCGCCAACTGGACCAAGCCCCCGCGCATCCTCGACCGCCTGCACTACCGCCAGGACCGGGTCGGATTTCGCGATCCCGGCTTCTCGCACCTGTTCGTGGTGCCGGCAGAGGCCGGCAGCGCGCGCCAGCTCACGCACGGCGAGTGGCACGTCGGCGCGCAGTTCGACGGCCTGTTCATTGGCGCCGGGCTCGATTGGACGCCGGACAGCCGGCGGATCCTGATCGACGGCTACGATCATCCCGATCACGACCTGGGCTACCGGCGCTCGCACATCTACTCGGTCGATGTCGCGTCCGGCGAAAAGACGCAGTTGACCGACGAGGACGGCTGGTGGACCAGCCCGGCGATCTCCGGCGACGGCGACCGGATCGCCTATCTGGGCTACCCGGCGACCGAAAAGACCTACGAAATGCCGCGGCTTTACGTGATGGACGCCGACGGCAGCGACCGTCGATTGCTGACCGACGAGTTCGACCGGCCGCCGGGCAACCTGTTCTGGGCGCGCAACGACCGCGGCATATATTTCACCGCCCAGGACGAGGGCTACGTCAACGTCTTCCGCGCCGGTCTCGACGGCGACGTCGAACCGGTGACCACGGGCAAGCACACGCTGGAGCTGGATTCGCTCGACGCCTCGCGCGCCACCGGCGTCGGCGTGCTGGCGAGTTTCCACGAGCCGGGCGACATCCACGCGTTCGGCCTGCGCGGCGACGACCAGCCGCGACGCCTGACCTCGGTCAACGCCGACCTGCTGGCCGGCAAGACCCTGGGCGTCCACGAGGAGATCTGGTTCGAAGCCGAGGACGGCAACCGCGCGCACGGCTGGATCGTCAAGCCGCCGGATTTCGACCCGGAAAAGCAATACCCGCTGATCATGGAAATCCACGGCGGACCGTTCGCGATGTACGAGGGGCGCTTCGTATTCAACTACCAGGCGTTTGCCTCGGAAGGCTTCGTGGTGCTCTACACCAACCCGCGCGGCAGCACCGGTTACGGCGAAGCGTTTTCCCAGGCCATCGATCGCGCCTACCCGAGCGTCGACTACAACGACCTGATCGGCGGTATCGACGCGGTGGTCGCGCAGGGCTACGTCGACGAGAAGCGGATGTACGTCGGCGGCTGCAGCGGCGGCGGGGTGCTGTCGAGCTGGGTCATCGGCCAGACCGACCGCTTCGCCGCGGCCGCGGTGCGCTGCCCGGTGGTCAACTGGATGAGCATGGCCGGCACCACCGACATCCCGCAGTTCACCTACTCGTTCTTCGACAAGCCGTTCTGGGAAGACCCGGACGCGTGGCTGAAGACCTCCTCGCTGATGTACGTCGGCAACGTCTCCACCCCGGTGCTCGTGATGACCGGCGAAGAAGACCTGCGCACGCCCATGGCCCAGTCGGAGGAATACTACGCGGCGCTGAAGATGCGCGGCGTGCCGGCGAAACTCATGCGCTTCGACAGCGAGTACCACGGCACCGGCTCGAAGCCCTCGAACGCCATGCGCACGATGCTCTACATGATGTCCTGGTACAACGACTGGACCACCGACGGCAAGGTCGACGACGACGAAGAATCCGACTGAATTCGGTCGAACCCGGCAACCTGCCTGATCATCACACCGGCAGGGGGACGCTTTCGGCGTCCCGGCCGGGGTCAGCCGCCGGCAAGCCGCCGGATGCCGCGGAACTTGCGGCGGTACTGCATCGGCGTCAGGCCCACCCGCGCGTTGAATTTCCGGCTGAAGAAGGCCGCATCCTGGTAGCCGACCGATTCGGCGATCGCTTCGACGGGTTGGTCGGTGGCTTCCAGCATCTGCTTGGCTTCTTCCAGGCGCAGGGTCAGGACATACTCGATCGGCGTCATGCCCGTGGCCTTGCGGAAGCGTCGCTTGAACGTGCGCTCGTTGAGACCGCTCAATGCCGCCATCGCCTGCACCGGAGAGGGTTGGTCGTAATGGCGGGCGATCCAGGCCTGGGTCCGCGCGATCGATGCGTCGCCGGTCTGGCGCGTGGCGGCCAGTGCCGCAAAGGCCTGCTGGCCGCCCTGGTGCCAGTCGATGAGATGCAGTTTGGCGGTCTTCACGGCCTCTTCGCCGCCGCAGAATCGCGCGATCAGGTACAGCCCCAGGTCCATCCATGAGGTGCCGCCGCCGGCCATGATCAGCCGCTGGCCTTCGCCGGTGGCGAGCAGGATGCGGTCTGCCTGCACTTCGATTCCGGGATGGCGCCGTGCCAGGTAGTCGCAGAAACCCCAGTGGGTGGTGGCCTCGAGGCCGTCCAGCAGCCCGGTCTCGGCCAGCACGATGGCGCCGGTGCAGGCCGTAGCGACCACGCCGCCGTCGGCATGGTAATCGCGCAACCACGCGATCTCGTCGGCGAACAGGCGGTCGGGTTCGCTTTCCGGATCGACCGCCACTTCCAGCAGGCAGACCGCGTCCGGTCGATAATCGGCGTGAAGCGCCTGTGTCGGCCGAACCCAGGCGCCGTGGGCCAGTTCCATCGGTTCGCCGGATGCCGACGCGATCCGCACATCGATCATGGACTCACCGGACCGACCTTCGATCACCGCAGGCCAGTCGCGGCCGGGCGCGGCCAGCACTTCCTGCATGCCGTAGATCGGCGAGGCGGTCGCCTGGCGGAGCGCCAGGATCGCGATTTCTATCGGCGGCCTTTCGGAAGCTTTGTCCGTTCGCTGGTCTGTGTCGGTTCTGGTCATGGCCCTGGATCCGCTGTTTCGGGGGGCCGGAATGTCCGATTTGACCATTCTAGGGCTTTTTCGGCTTTAGTGACGGGCGCGCGTCGCGCCTAATCTGGGCGCCGTTTCAAATCCAACGGAGCTCGACCCATGACTGCCAGTACCGCAACCTGCATCACTCCCGACCCGAACGCCGCCCCGCCGGCCGGGGCCGATCCGGCGCGCGCCGAACGCTTCGCCGAGCGCGTCGGCGGCATGATCAACGACGGCGCGGTCGTCGTGATGGTGGCGCTGGGCCACCAACTGGGACTGTTCGACGCCATGGCGGCCGCCGGTCGCCGGACTTCCGAGCAGCTCGCCGATCGCACCCGCCTGGCCGAACGCTATGTCCGCGAATGGTTGTCGGTAATGACCACCAGCGGGATCGTCGAATACGACCCGGCCGGGCAGACCTTCTGCCTGCCGGCCGAGCACGCGGCCTGCCTGACGCGCGCGCGTCACCGGACAACCTGGCCGTGACGGCCCGCTTCATTCCGCTGATGGCCCGGATGGAGGGGCCGATCATGAATTGTTTCCGCAGCGGCGGGGGCCTTCCTTACGATGACTATCCCTGCTTTCACGAGGTGATGGCCGAGGACAGCTTCCAGACTGTTGTCTGCGCGCTGTTCGATACCATCATCCCGATGGTGCCCGGGCTCGAGGCGCGCCTGGAGCAGGGCATACGCGTGCTCGACGCCGGCTGCGGTCGCGGTCTTGCCCTGGTGGAAATGGCCCGGCGCTTTCCGAACAGTGAATTCATCGGCTACGACCTTTGCCCGGATGCGTTCGAGCCCACGTTGAGGCGATCGCGCGAGGAAGGGCTGGACAACGTGCATTTCGAGGCTCGCGACCTGCGCGACTTCGACGAGCCGGAACGATTCGATTTCATCGCGTCCTTCGACGCCGTGCACGACCAGGCGGATCCGCAGGCGCTGCTCGACGGCATTGCGCGTGCGCTTCGGCCGGGCGGCGTCTACCTGATGCAGGACATTGCCGGATCCAGCCACCTGGAAAACAACCTGGACCATCCGCTGGGACCCCTGCTCTACGCCATCTCGTGCATGCACTGCACGCCGGTCTCGCTGGGGCAGGGCGGTCCGGGGCTGGGCACGATGTGGGGCGAGGAACTGGCGCGCTCGATGCTCGGGGCGGCCGGATTCACCAGCATCCGGACCCACAAGCTGGAGCACGATCCTTTCAACGTGTACTTCATCGCCACGCATGACCGGGATGGTGGACAATGACCGACACGACTTCGCGATTCGCGTCGTCGCTCGCCGCGCGGCGAACGACCCGCACGTCCGCTATGAAACCATTCGCAATGCGTCTGCTGTTCAACCTCTATCCGCCTTACCTCGGCACGGGCATCGGCGTGCGCGAGATCTCGCCCGACTATCGCCGCATGGTCGTCGAAATGAAGCTTCGCTGGTACAACCGGAACACTGTGGGTACCCATTTCGGCGGCAGCCTGTCGGCCATGACCGACCCGTTCTACATGCTCATGACCATGAAGAACCTGGGTCGTGAATTCATCGTCTGGGACAAGTCCGGCACCATCGATTACCGCAAGCCGGGGCGCGGCCGGGTCAAGGCGGAATTCCGCATCGACCAGGCGTTCATCGATGAAGTCCGTGGTGCCACCGCCGAGGGCGACAAGTTCGAGCCGACTCTGGGGAACCTCTGAACAACTCTGCGCGGAGCGCGTTTCAGTCGGAAAAGCCGCAGATCGTGTGGTGCGGACCGAGTGACAGTAGCCATCGCTACGGCCGAGGGGCGCAACGCGCGAGATGCGGCTTTTCCGGCGAAACCCTTCGGGACGGGCCTTTGCGGGGCCTCCGACTTGTTTGGGCTCGCTTATTTGGAACAACCAAACTATGCTCGCCCAAGCCAAGCCGGAGCCTCCCGCAAAGGCGCCGTCGCGCCCGCGCAGAGTTGTTCAGAGGTTCCCTGGCCGTCGACATCCTCGACGAGGCCGGCGACGTGGTCGCCCACGTGACGCGAACGCTCTACATCCGTCGCAAGCAAGCCCCGTTCGAAGAGACGAAACGGCGGCCATGAGTTCGGTGCGCGAACACTACGACAACCATCTTGGGCCGGTCTACGCCTGGATGGTCGGCGGCGAGACTTCCGCGCTTGCGCGAGGCGACGCCGAGATCGGTGCGCTTGATGTCGCACCTCGCGGCGGCGGCATCGCGGTCGATCTGGGGGCGGGCTTCGGAATGCACGCCATCGCGCTGGCCGAGCGCGGCTTCGATGTCGTGGCCGTCGATGCCTGCAGTGTCCTGCTCGACCGGCTGGAGCGACTCGGGCAGGGCCGGCGCATTCGCATCGTCCGCGACGACATGCAGTCTTTTGTCGATCATTTGCCCGGCGCGCCGGAACTGGTGATGTGCCTGGGAGATACCTTGACGCACCTTCCCGACGACTCGGACGTCGAGGCCCTGATCGAAGAGATCGCCGGAGTCATGGAACCGGGAGGGCGTTTCATCGCGACGTTCCGGGACTATTCGCAAAGGCTGGATGGCACCCGGCGCTTCATACCGGTTCGCAGCGACATGGATCGCAACATGACCTGCTTTCTCGAATATTCGGAATCCCACGTCCTGGTGCACGACATTCTCAGCGAGAGAAGAGGCGCCGAATGGGCGACCCGGGTCGGCGCCTATCGCAAGCTTCGCCTGGCGCCCGCTCGGTTCAGGTCGATGTTGATCGCTCGCGGGTTTTCGGTCGAGCAAAGTTCGGAACCGGCGGGCATGGTCCGATTCTCGTCCCGGTTGGATCATCCCGGGAATCCGGAGTAAAGTCGAACACGCGACGGTCCAGCGGCAGGAATCCGATGCCGCTTCGGTTCCGGGATCGCTTTCACCCGTCGGGAAGCGCATCCGGGCATTCCAGGACAGGAGGTTTTGAATGAAGCTTGACCATATCGTGCTTTTTCTTTCCGATCTCGATCGCTGCTTGCCGTTTTACGACCGTTTGCTGCCCCTGCTTGGCTTCGAAAAGCTCCGTGATCATGTGTTCGTCAACGCCGAAGCGATTCACTTCGACCTCAGACTGTCCACAGAGCCGGAGCACGGCTATCACCGGTACGCACCGGGCCTGAATCACCTGGCGTTTACCGCCGACAGCCTCGAACAGATCGTCGAGACAGGAGAGGCGATGGCGGCCGCCGGCTTCGAAGTGCCCGAAATCCAGAAGTTCTCCGACGGGCATGCGCTGTTCCTGCGCGACGCCGACGGCATGCGCATCGAGCTCGGCGTCTACAACTGACACGAAAGCATCATGGCGCTCCGTGCCACGGGGCGCGGATGTGCGGCAAGGGGATTTGCGGTTGTGGCAGTCGCGCGGGCTCGTTAGACTCCAGAGTCGTCCAAGACCAGACCTGCCGATGAGATCTTTCCTGTTTGCCATTCTCGTTGTTCCGGCGATTGGCGCGGCCGAGACCCGCGGGCCGATTGTCACGCCCGCGACTTTTACCGTCAATTCGGTTGCCGATTCGCCCGACCTGGTCCTCGATGGCGTCTGCGATGCGGGGGCCACTCGCGGCGGGGTCACGGCGTGCACGCTGCGTGCAGCGATCCAGGAGGCGAACTTCAATCCGGGCAGCGATACAATCGAGTTCGATATTCCCGGTTGTCCCGACGATATCTGCGTCATCGATATCGTCACGGCCGGCGGCAACTTTTTGCCCGACATCCAGTCGCCGGTGGTCATCGACGGGTCCACCCAGCCGGGTAACGCCGACGTGTGCGAGCTGGATATCCCGCAGCGCTCGCCGTACCGCGTGGTGCTCGACGGCGACGGCCAGGA
The DNA here is from genome assembly GCA_002722315.1 of Lysobacterales bacterium. GTDB lineage: Bacteria > Pseudomonadota > Gammaproteobacteria > Xanthomonadales > Wenzhouxiangellaceae. The sequence continues at coordinate 41,942 of PBLG01000039.1, forward strand.
CATCGGCATGCGGCTGGAGGCAGGTTCCGACGGATCGGTGATTCGTGGTCTGAACTTCAGGAACTTCACCAACGCCGTTCAGATCTCGCGCAGCGATCAGAGTCGCGTCGAGTGCAACTTCATCGGCACCGACGAGCCCGGCACGATGGCGGCGCCGAACAACGCCGGCAACGGGGTGTTTTTCCAGTGCGAGGGCACCGGCAACATCGTCGGCGGGACCGGCCTCGGCGACGGCAACCTGATTTCCGGCCACGCGGTCGACGGCGTGCAGTTCTTCGGCGGCGCCGACTGCAGCCCGACCGCGGGCAACATCCCATCGGGCAACAGCGTACTGGGCAACTTCATCGGCACCGCCCGAGACGGCGTCACGCCGCTGGGCAACGATTTTGCAGGCGTTTCTTTCTTCGGCGCGCCGGGCGCCGACGGCAATTTCGTCGGTGTGCTGCCCGACGGGGCCACCGTCCGTGGCAACGTGATCGGGGCCAACGGCACGTCCGGCATACTCATCGATGGCGATGCCGCCAGTACCGAGGGCACCGACGGTACCGTGGTCATGGGCAACTTCCTGGGCACCGACAGGAGCGGAACGGTCGACCTGGGCAACTTCTTCGGCGGCGTGGATATCGTGCGCGGCGACGACAACCTGGTCGGCGGCGGCAGCCCCGGCATGGCGAACGTCATCGCGTTCAACGCCGAAGGTGTCTACATCGAACAGGACGCCGGTACCGGCAACCGGATCCAGCAAAACCGGTTTTACGACAACATCGGCCTGGGCATCGAGCTGATAGACGCCACCGGCGAGCTCGGCGCGACGCCCAACGACCCCGGCGACACCGACACCGGGGCCAACCAGCTCCAGAACTGGCCCGAACTATTCAGCGCCGAAGAGGACGGCGGCGTGTTGTCGATCGGTTATGCCGTGGACGCCGCAACGCTGCCGATCCGGGTGGAATTCTTCGTCGCCGACGACGACGGCACCGAGGGCGCGCGGTTCATCGGCGCCCACGAATACACTGTTGCAGGCAGTGCCGTGGCCGCCATTTCCGCGGACCCTGTCGAGATCGGTGATCGCGTTCTTGCAACGGCCACCGACGCCGAGGGCAACACCTCGGAGTTTTCGCCTTCGATAGCCGCCGTCTTCCTGGACCGGCTGTTCCGAGACGGTTTCGAGTAGCCGCGGCCGTCGATTGAATCTCCTCGCGAGGCGACGGATAATCCCCATGAAATTTCCCGGAGAATCCCAATGCAAAAGATCCTGATGTTTGTCATCGTGCTGTTTCTTGCCGCCTGCCAGCAGGCCGACGTTCCCGAACCTGCCGCGCCGACGCCGCAGGCGGTGGAAGTGGCGAAATCGGAGCCGCAGGTCGACCCGAACGAGACCGATGCAGAGCGGTTGAGCCGGATCCTCGAAGCCCAGCCCGATGCGGTCCAGGCGCGTTACGACCATCGGCATCCGCGCGAAACGCTGGAATTCTTCGGCGTGGAGCCGGGAATGACGGTGGTCGAAGCGCTGCCGGGCGGCGGCTGGTATACCCGCATCCTCCTGCCGTATCTCGGTGCGGAGGGCCGCCTGATCGGCGCCAACTATGCGCTGGAGATGTGGCCGCTGTTTCCGTTCGGCACCGAGGCCTTCATGGTCGAGATGCGCCGCTGGCCGGAACAGTTCCAGGCGCAGGCGGACCAGTGGTGCGCCAATGACTGCGCGTCGACCGATACGTTCTGGTTGGGCTCCATGCCCGAGCGGATGGTCGGAACGGCCGACGTTGTGACGTTCATCCGCGCGCTGCACAACCTGGCGCGTTTTAACGAAGAGCACGGTTATCTCGATGCCGCCCTGGCCGACGCTTTCAGGGCGCTCAAGTCCGGGGGTACTTTCGGCGTGGTGCAGCACTGGGCGCGCGACGACATGCCCGACGACTGGGCCGACGGCAGCAACGGCTACCTCAAGAAGGACTTCGTGATCGCCCGGGCCGAAGCGGCCGGGTTCGAGTTCGTGGCCGAAAGCGACGTCAACACCAATCCCGACGACCAGCCGAGTACCGACGAAGCGGTCTGGCGACTGCCGCCTTCGCTGCGCTTGCCCGAAGACGCGGAAAATCCGGACGCCTTGCGCGCCGAATACGAAGCCATCGGCGAATCGCACCGCATGACGCTGAAGTTCCGCAAGCCCTGATACCGGGCGAGACCGGCGGCGCGTGCCCGAGCACGCGCCGCCGGCGCGGAATCATTCGAAGGTTACTCGGTCAGAGGCTCTTCATTCCCCACCGGCGTTGCGGTTTCGGACGTTGCGCGTGCTCACGCTGCCGCTACCGTCGTCGACCAGCTCGAAATCCCCGGCGCCGTCGACGTCGATGCTGCCGCTGCCGTCGCTGACGGTCACTTTCCCACCGACGTTCGTGACGGAAATGCTGCCCGAGCCATCGTCGATGGAGACATCGCCGGCAATGTCGGTGACCACGATGCTGCCCGACCCGTCGTCGAGCACGACGCCGCCCTGGATGTCGGATACGCGAATGCTGCCGGAACCGTCCTCGATATCGACGTCGCCGATCAATGACTCGACGCGCAAGCTGCCGGAGCCATCGACGATGGTGACTCCCAGCCTCCGGGGAACCGTGATGGACAGGTCGATTCGATCGCTGCCGCCGCCGAGAGAGGTGGCGGCGTCGGCCACGAGCCGCGCGCGATTGCCGTCCTGAAGTTCCAGCGTCAACGTGTAGTCGTCATTGGCGGCCGTCTGATAGATCTCGGCCAGGACCCGAATGGCGTCCGCGGTGTCGTCACCCGTCAAGGTAAGCGACCCTGCGCCGGCGTCGATCTCGAACCGGCCGCCGTCGGCGATCGGGGTTTCGAGCTCGCGCGTTTCCTGCAGGGTAGGGGCTGAAAACGAGCAGGCGGTGCAGATGACGGCCGCTGATGAGGCGATCGCCAGATTCCAGAGTATGCGCATTCGGGTTCTCCTGGTTGTCGATATTCAGAGGTTCATTGCTGACGTTATCCCTGGCAACCTATCGTACGCCGCACGCCTGGGTTGTCAAACCATGCCCGCGAATGCCGGTGATCCGAATGTACGGCCGGTCTTGCCGGTGCATGCATGTTTGCAACGCCGGCTTGTTAGGGTGGCGGCCACTGCTGTCCCATAAACTTCACGCCAGCATAAGCGACTGTTGCGGACCTGGTAGTTTTTCTGCTGGCGGACTGGGTGCAAGCAAATCCTGGAGCGAC
>PBLG01000040.1 GCA_002722315.1 Lysobacterales bacterium
AGCGGTCTCCAGGCCGCGATCGGGGTAGAGCCGTCGGCGCCTGGAGACGCCTCCTACGAGAACCTGGAACGACGGGGTTGATTGGGTTATGCGCTGCGCTGGCCGCGATCGGTTAAAAATACATCGGCGCAGGATGCGCCTCCCCCAGAAAAAATGATCGGCAGTACCCGGCGCGCGGCCAGAAGCAGAAAGCGTCCGGCGGCCGGTTGCAGGAGTAAAAAACAGACAGAGCCACCGAACCCACTCACCACCCCAATCTGGAACCTTCTTCAGCATCCACCGATGATCACAACGCCCTCGATCGAGGCGACCCCGCTCCGATAACCATCGAAGCCGGAATCCCGTCGTCACCTGCAAAGCACGCCGCACATGACGCTCGGGCAAAAAGATCTCCAGCCAGAGCCGCGATCAAACACCTAACCACCGTGCGCATCAACCCGCAACGCAACCCTCTGCCGCCTGTAAAAAGCGCTTTTGCCTACTTTTCAGGCGCTTGTGAAAAGTAGGTCGCCAGCAAGCGCGAAGCGCGTGGCGAAACGGGTTTTTGAAGTTGAAGTCGAATTCAAAAAGCCGCCCGCACCGGCACAGGTGCACTCATCGTCACGTCGGCGCCTCGGCCCCCTCGCCATCCCCGTCACGCTCAGAGGCGTGATCCCTTGCCAGCAGACAGTAAAAAGCGGGCAGCACGAAGATCGTAAGCACGGTACCGATACCGAGCCCGGTGGCGATGGTCAGCCCGATCGCGAAGCGACTTTCGGCCCCGGGACCCGCGGCCGTGAGCAGCGGGATCATGGCCACGATCAGGGCCACCGAGGTCATCAGGATGGGCCGCAGCCGGATGGCGGCGGCTTCGATCACCGCATGATGGCGATCCAGGCCCTTGTCGACCTGGAGCTGGTTGGCGAACTCGACGATCAGGATGCCGTTCTTCGATACCACGCCGATCAGCGTGATCAGGCCGACCTGGGTGTAGATGTTCATGCTCGACGCGCCGAGCATGATGAACGCCATCGCGCCGGCAATCGAAAGCGGCACCGAGACCAGGATGATGAACGGGTCGCGCCAGCTCTCGAACTGCGCGGCCAGCACCAGGTAGATCACCAGCAGCGAGAGGAAGAACGTGACCAGCAGCGCACTGCCCTGCTGCTTGAACTGCCGCGACTCGCCCTTGTAGTCGTAGCTGAAGCCCTGCGGAAACGAATCGGCGGCGGCCTGCTCGAGGAATTCGATCGCCTCGCCCATGGCGGCGCCGCCAGCGAGCACGCCCTCGAGTGCCAGCGAATTGAGCTGGTTGTGCAGGGTGCGCTGCGACGGCTCGACGCTGGACTCGAACGAAACGATGCCGCCCAGCGGCACGAGTTCTCCGGAATCGGTGCGAATGAAATAGTCCGCGAGCTGCTCGGCCTTGGCGCGCAGGTCACGCTCCACCTGGGGGATGACTTCGTAGGACCGGCCCTGCAGGTTGAAGCGGTTGATGAACCCGCCGCCCAGCAGCGACGAGAGCTCGCGGCCCACGTCGGCCATCGAAAGACCGAGGTCGGCGGCGCGTTCCCGGTCGATCACGATCCGGGTCATCGGCCTGTCGAACTCGATCGACTTCTGCACGAACCCGAACAGCCCGCTCTGCATCGCCTTGCCGATCATCTCGTCGGCCACCTGGTCGAGCTCCTCGTAGGATTTCGCGGTCGTGATGACGAACTGCAGCGGCAGTCCCTGGCCGGCGCCCGGGATCGAGGGCCGGGTAAAGATGGAGGTACGCAGCCCGGTCACGTCCGAGACCGCCTGCTGCAGCATCGGCTGGACCTCGAACTGGGAAACGTCGCGCTCGTCCCAGGGCTTGAGCTTGAACCCGCCGAATACCGTGTTCGGTCCGAACGAACCGAGCAGCATGAAACTTTCGTCGTAGCCGGGCAGGTCCTCGAAGCGCGCCTGCAGCTGGTTGCCGTACTTCTGCAGATATTCGAGCGTCGCGGTCTGCGGCGCCTGGCCCTGGTAGAGCAGAATGCCCTGGTCCTCGGTGGGCGCCAGTTCGTTCTGGCTCAGACGGAGCATGAACACGATGGACAGCAGCACCACGACCGCGAACACCATGACCGCGGGAATCGATTTCAGCACCCAGGCCAGCGACGACTTGTAACCCTCCGAGAGACGGTCGAAGTTGCGTTCGACGACGCCCTCGAAGCGCGACGCGTTGCCGTGGGGCTTCAGGACATGCCCGGACAGCATCGGCGACAGCGTCAGCGCGACGACGCCGGAGACCAGCACGGTACCGGCAAGCGTGAAGGCGAACTCCGAAAACAGCGAGCCGACCAGACCGCCCATGAACCCGATCGGTGCGTACACCGCGATCAGCGTGGTGGTCATGGCGATCACGGGCGTGGCCATTTCGCGCGCGCCGTTGAGCGCCGCCTCGAAGCGGGATTCACCCGCCTCGATGTGCCGGTGCACGTTCTCGACCATGATGATGGCGTCGTCGACCACCAGGCCGATCGCCAGCACCATGGCCAGCAGCGTCAGCAGGTTGAGCGAAAACCCGAGCACCAGCATCACCAGCGCGCCGCCGATCAGCGACAGCGGTACCGCGACCGACGGCACGATGGCCGCGCGCATCGAGCCGAGCGTGAGAAAGACCACCACCAGCACGATCAGGACAGCCTCGGCCAGTGTCTTGATGACTTCGTTGATCGAGCTCTCGATGAACTCCGAGGCGTCATAGGCCAGCTCCACGTCGAGCCCGGACGGCAACTGCTCGCGGATATCGGGCAACTCGGCGCGAACCATCTCGGCCACATCCAGCGGGTTTGCGCCGGGCGCCAGCTCGATCGCGACGTAGGTCGACGGCTGGCCCTTGTAGTTGTTGGTCTGCGAGTAGGTCTGTGCGCCCAGCTCCGAGCGGGCAATGTCGCCCAACCTGATGATGCTGCCGTCGACCTGCTTGACCACCAGCTGTTCGAAAGCCTCTGGACTGGACACGTCCGTGTTCGACTTGAGGTCGATCCGCACCAGCTCGTCCCGGGTGCGTCCGACACCGGCGAGAAAGTTGTTTTCGAGCAGGATGCCGACCAGTTCGCTGGGCGTCATGTCGATCGCCGCGAGCCGGGTCGGGTCGATCCAGACCCGCTGGGCGAACGTGCGGCCCAGCAGCTCGGCCTTGCCCACGCCGGCGATCGCCTGCAGGCGCGGCTGGACCTCGCGGGGCAGGTAGTCGGTGATTTTCGGCACCGCCATGGTTTCGCTGAAGAACGCGATGTACATCAGCGCGGTGGACTCCCCTGTGGTCGAGGTAATCACCGGGTCGCGCACGTTTTCGGGCAGCACGTCGCGCTGGCTGGCCACCTTGGACTGGATTTCGGCCAGCGCGTCGTTGGCGTCGTAGTTCAGCACCATGCGAGCCTCGATGGTCGACACGCCCAGCGAACTGGTCGACGACAGGTAATCGATGCCCTCTGCCTCGGCGATCGCCTGCTGCAAAGGCGTGGTCACGAAGCCCTTCACCAGGTCGGAGTCCGCGCCGGGGTAAGCCGTGGTGACCGTCACGGTCGTGCTCTCGAGCTCGGGAAACTGGCGCACTTCGAGCTGCATGCCCGCGCGCAGGCCCATCAGCAGAATCAACAGGCTGACCACGGTGGCCAGCACCGGGCGCCTGACGAAGATGTCGGTAAAGCGCATCAGCCCTGCCCTGTCGTCGTTTCGGCAACCACCTTGACCGGCTGGTTGTTGCGCAGCCGCAACAGGCCCGCGCCGACCACGGTGGCGCCGGCCTCGATACCTTCGATGATTTCGACCTCGCCGTCGCGAACTTCACCGGTCGTGACGCTGACCCGCTGGACGATCTTCTGCCCGCCCTCACCATCGACGACCTCGAAAACGAAATCGCCGTAGGTGTTGTAGGAAATCGCGGTTCGCGGCACCGTGACCACCTCGCTGACTTCGTCGCGTACCGCCCGCACGTTGGCGAACATGCCCGGCCTGAGCTGCATTTCCGGGTTGGGCAGTCGCGCCCGGACCCGCACCGTTCGACTTTCCGGCAGCACGGAGGAATCCATGGCCAGGATTTCGCCGTCGAACCGGCGGTCCGGGAAAGCCGCCACGGTCACTTCCACGCGGTCGCCGACGGCGATCCGCTGCAGCTCGCGCTCTGAGATCGTGAAATCCACCTGGATCGGATCGAGCATGTTGATCCCGACGATGGGCGTGCCCACCGCGATGTATTCGCCGAGGTCCACCTGGCGCAGGCCCAGCACGCCGGAGAACGGCGCGCGGATGGTCTTCTTGTTCAACAGCGCCCGCTGCTCGTGGACCCGGGCCTCGGCCGCCTCGTAATTGGCTCGCGCCTCGTCGAACTCCGACTGCGACACCGCGTTCTGCTTGATGAGGTTGGAAAAGCGCTCGAACTGCTGCAGCGCAAGGCGCGCCTCGGCTTCGCGCGTTTCCAGCGCGGCTTCGTCGGTCTCGGCCTCGATGCGCAGCAGCACGTCGCCGGATTCGACCTGCTGGCCCGATTCGAATTCCAGCGACTCCACGACACCGGCGATCTCGTTGGCCACCTGGACGCCGTTGACCGCGCGCAGCCCGCCGATGGCGCTGATCGATTGCGGCCAGCGGCGGACGGCGGCCTGGGCCACCTCGATTTCCACCGGCGGCGGCGCCTGCGACATCATCTCGGCCTGCTGGCGAATCTGGGCGAAGCGCCATGCAAAAAGCGTCCCCAGCACCACGGTCAGCACGACGACGACGCTGATCACTCGGGTTACGTTGGTCTTTTTCATTTACGCTGCAATCCTTGTTGCTTGCCGATACCGGCGAGTCGACGCCGGACGGGCGAACCGTCGCTTCGAATCGGGCCTGGCAGTCAATTAATATACGAAGCCGTACATTATAGCGCGGCCAGGCGAATTGCCGTGAGCGGATCGAGTCCTGCGGCAATTCCACGGCTTTTTTCGGCCGACCCGGCAAGCGGCCGGCCAAGGCCGCTAAAATAGACGCCTGTCATTTTCCCATCGTCAAATTCACCGAATTGGAGAACTTCATGAACAAGCCCGTTCGCATCGCCGTTACCGGCGCCGCCGGTCAGATCGGATATCAGCTCTGCTTCCGGATCGCCGCCGGCGACATGCTCGGCCCCAACCAGCCGGTGATCCTGCAGCTGATCGAAATTCCGCCGGCCATCGACGCGCTCAAGGGCGTGGCCATGGAGCTCGACGACGCGGCATTCCCGATGCTGACGGAGGTCGTCACCACCACCGACATCGAAGAAGGCTTCAAGGATGCCGACTACGCGCTGCTGGTAGGGTCCAAGCCGCGCGGCCCCGGCATGGAGCGCAGCGACCTTCTGGCGGAGAACGGCAAGATCTTCGGGCCGCAGGGCAAGGCGCTCAACGATCATGCATCGCGGGACGTCAAGGTGCTGGTGGTCGGCAACCCGGCCAACACCAACTGCCTGATCGCGCAGGCCGCAGCGCCGGACCTCAAGCCGGAGAACTTCACCGCAATGACCCGGCTGGACCACAACCGCGCCCTGGCCCAGCTGGCGCTCAAGACCGGTATTCATCACACGCTGATTCGGCAGATGGTGATCTGGGGCAACCATTCGGCCACCCAGTACCCGGACATCCACCACGCGCTGGTCAAGGGCGAAGCGGCCATTTCGAAGGTCGACCGCGAATGGTACGAAAACGAGTTCATCCCCACGGTGCAGCAGCGCGGCGCCGCCATCATCAAGGCTCGCGGCGCATCCAGCGCGGCCTCGGCGGCCTCGAGCGCGATCGACCACATCCGCGACTGGGCCCTGGGGACCGGCGGCGACTGGGTTTCCATGGCAGTGCCCTCGGACGGCAGCTACGGCATTGCGCCCGGCGTGATCTACTCGTTCCCGTGCACCTGTGAAGACGGCCGCTGGAAGATCGTGCCGGATCTCGAAATCAACGAGTTCAGCCGGGCCCGCATGGACGCCACCGACGCCGAACTTCGGGAAGAGCGCGAGGCGGTCAAGGACCTGCTCTGATCGACCCGGCAGCGTCGCGCGCCTTGTAAATCAACCGTCTCCGCGGTTGCGCTGCAGCCGCCTGTGCGCGCCATCGATGTAGGCGCGCGCGGCGGCCAGCAGCACTTCCGGAGCCAGCCGCACGCTGTAGTCCGGGTTGACGTAGCCGAACTGGATTCTGCCGTCGGTGCCGATGATGAAGGTCGCCGGCGCCGGCAGCGCCTGGTGGTCGTCGCCGGAACGCTCGTTGAGATCATTGCCGAAGCCGACATAGCGCTCGAAGGTTTCATCGTCGAGGCGGAAGGCGATGCCGAAGGCCTGGGCGGCGTTCATGCCCGGATCCGACAGCAGTCGGTAGCCGAATTCGGAGTCCTTGCCCTCGGCGAGCAGCTCGGGCTTGTCCGGGCTGATGAACCAGACGTCGAATCCCATTTCGGTCAGTTCTTCCTCCGTGGTGCGCAATTCGGCCAGGTGCATGTTGCAGTACGGGCACCAGCCGCCGCGGTAGAACGTCAGCACGACAGGCCGCTCCAGCGCGGCCGGATCGACCTCGATCATCTCGCCGTCGACGTCAAGCGCGCGGAATTCCGGCGCCTGCATGCCCGGCAGTACGGGGCGGACCTGGTCCGCCTGGTCGAAGATTTCAGCAACGGAAAGCGTCGGAAGCAGCAGTGATGCCGCGAGAAGAATTGCTCTCATGGGATTGGCTCGTTATCGGGTCCAGCAGATCTGGACCGGAGACAGCTCGAATGGCTTGCAGAGGCAATGGCAAACCTGGCTGTCATCTTGCCTCAGCAATTGCGCCGCTGCGTGCACGTTCAGAGTTTCGGGTAACTCCCAAAGGCAGGATTCAGCGGGTATCGATCGCTGAAGGCCTCGCCACGCGTCGAACTGAAGCGATCGATACCCGCCGAATCCGGTGTCGAAGCCCGGTCACGGAGACACGACGCGAGTCAGAAAGGCAAGAACCAAAACAGCTTTCGCGAGGGCTGCCTTCGGGCCGTGTCGTCGCTCAGCCCTGCAGGCTCTGGTGCTTGCCGACGATCAGCATCGACAGTTCCAGCGCCTGTTCGTAGTTCAGCCGCGGGTCGACGGTGGTCTTGTAGGCCCGCGACAGGTCGTTTTCATTCAACTCGCGCGCCCCGCCGATGCACTCGGTGACGTTCTCGCCGGTCAATTCCAGGTGCACGCCGCCAAGGCGCGAACCGCTGGCGGCATGAATGTCGAAGGCCTGCTCGAGCTCGGCCTGGATATTGGAAAACCGCCGCGTCTTGACGCCCGTGGAGGTCTTTTCGGTATTGCCGTGCATCGGGTCGCAGATCCACAGCAGCGGCGATCCCGTCGATTTTGCGGCCTTGATCAGGCCCGGCAGCTTGTCGCCGATGCCGTTGGCGCCCATGCGGTGGATCAGCACCAGTCGGCCCGGCTCGTCGTCCGGATTCAATGCCCGTATCAGGCTCTTGAGCCACTCCGGCGACATGCCGGGACCGACCTTGACGCCGACCGGGTTGCGGATGCCGCGGAACATTTCCAGGTGCGCCCCGTCCATGCCGGCCGTGCGCATGCCGATCCACGGGAAATGGGTCGACAGGTTGAACCAGCCCCACTGGCGCGGTACCTTGCGCGTCAGCGCCTGTTCGTAGTGCAGGTGCAACGCTTCGTGCGAGGTGAAGAAATCGACCCGACGCACGCTGCCGGGCATCTGCCCGGTGACGGTTTCCATGAATCGAACCGAGTGACCGATGGAATCGGCGATCCGGTGGAACTGGCGAGCCAGCGGAGAATGCTCCACCCAGCCCAGGTCCCAGTACTCGGGGTGGTGCAGATCCGCGAAGCCGCCGTCGACCAGCGCACGGACGAAATTCATCGTCATGGCCGAGCGGGCGTAGGCCCGGATCATTCGCTCCGGGTCAGGCCGCCGCGATTCCGGCGTGAACTCCGGGGAATTGACAAGGTCGCCCCGGTAGCTCGGCAGTTCGACCCCGTCGCGGGTCTCGAAATCGTCCGAGCGCGGCTTGGCGTACTGGCCGGCGAAACGACCGATGCGCACCACCGGCATTTCCATCCCGTGGACCAGCACCAGCGACATCTGCAGAAGCACCTTGAGCCGGTTGGCGATGATCTCGGGCCGGCATTCGTCGAAGATCTCGGCGCAGTCACCGCCCTGCAGCAGGAAACGCTTGCCCGCCTGCGCTTCGCCAAGCTGGGTTCGCAGCTTGAGAATTTCCCAGGAGGTGACCAGCGGCGGCAGTTCCGAGAGGTGTTGCAGGGAACGCTCCAGGGCGTCCTTGTCGTCGTAGCGCGCCTGTTGCAGCGCTTCCTTGCGCTTCCAGGAATCCACGGCCCAGTCCTTGGCCGGGGCAATCGACTTGAGTGTCTCGCTCATGAATTCATTTCTTGCGCAATGAAAGCGCAGTAATCAGCATGAGCACAACATACCAGATCAGCGTCCAGGCCGGCATGGCCAGCCCGAGAAAGGTCCAGTCGACCTCGGCGCACTCGCCGGAGCCGGTGAACGCGGAGGTGATGGCCTCGCCGAGCGAAAAATACTCGAGCATGAATCCGAAACCGGGACCGCATTCGGGCACCTGGTCCGGCGGCAGGCTCTGCAGCCAGAGGTGGCGCCCGGCGGTGGCCACACCCCAGGCGCCGCCTGCAAAAACGATGCCGCCGTAGAGCCAGCGCATTCCGCCGCGGCTGCCGTGAATGGCGCCGGCCAGCGCGCCCAGCGCGATGATGATGAACGCCCAGCGCTGCAGGATGCACAGGGGACAGGGTTCGTAGCCCTGCGCATACTGCGAATAGTAGGCATAGCCCAGCAGAGCCAGGCACAGGCCCAGCACGATCGAAAAGCCGGTTCTCGGGTACAGGTTGATATTCATTCGGTTATTCTGCCATGTTGTTGCGCGCGGCTTGTCGTCGGGCCGCACGAAATCGCATCGTTTTTTCACGCGCCGAAGACCTGGAAACCCAATGCTAGCCTGCATCTCGCTGAACAACCTGGACGCCGACCTCGATCGACGCATGCACGAACTGAGAACCGACGCCACGGCGGTTGCCGAATCGCGGCGGCGGGTGGAACGTGCGCTTACCGACGACGCGCCCATCTACGGCATCAATACCGGCTTCGGCGCGCTGGCCGACAAGCGCATAGATCCGGCGCGCCTGGCCGAGCTTCAGCGCAATCTGCTGCTGTCGCATGCCTGCGGCACCGGCGAACCGCTGAATGTCGAGATCAGCCGGCTGATGCTGCGACTGAAGATCCACGCCCTGTCGCTGGGTTACTCGGGCATCTCCGAGCCGGTATTCCGCCAGCTGCTGGCGCTGGACGAACGTCGCATCGTGCCCTGGATTCCGTCTCGCGGCAGCGTCGGCGCCTCGGGCGACCTGGCGCCGCTGGCCCACATGAGCCTGCCCCTGATCGGCGCGGGCCAGTGCTGGAAACCCGACTTCAGCGGACCGGAGCCGGCAGCCGTCGCGCTCGAAAGAGCAGGCATGCGACCGGTGGAACTCGCCGCCAAGGACGGCCTGGCGCTGATCAACGGCACCCAGCTGATGGCGGCGTGCGGTGCGTTCGTTCTCAGCCGCTGCATCCGCCTGGTGGCGGCCACCGATATCCTGGGCGCAATGAGCCTGGAGGCCCTGCAAGGCTCGGCCCGCCCTTTCGACGAACGCATTCATCAGCTTCGACCGCACCCGGGCCAGCTGAAGTCCGCGGCCAACGTCCGCCGGTTGCTCGAGCACAGCGAGATCCTCGAATCTCACCGCGACTGCGGCAAGGTCCAGGACCCGTATTCACTGCGATGCATTCCACAGGTACACGGCGCCAGCCGCGATGCGCTGGCCCACGCCGCCGACATCGTCGAGCGCGAGCTCAATTCCGTGACCGACAATCCGCTGGTGTTCGACAACGGCGACATCGTTTCGGGCGGCAACTTTCACGGCCAGCCGCTGGCGCTGGCAATGGATTACGCCGCGATCGCGCTGGCAGAACTGGCCAGCATCTCCGAGCGCCGGACCTATCTGCTCCTGGCCGGCCACGACGGCCTGCCGGCGTTGCTCATGGCCGACACCGGCATCAATTCAGGCTTCATGATTCCGCAGTACACGGCCGCCGCCCTGGTCAGCGAGAACAAGGTCCTGTGCCATCCGGCCAGCGTCGACTCGATTCCGACCAGCCTGGGCCAGGAAGACCACGTCTCGATGGGGTCGATCAGCGCGCTCAAGCTGCTCTCGGTGCTTCGCAACACCGAGCAGGTGCTGGCCGTGGAAATGCTCACGGCCGCTCAGGCGCTGGACTTCCGGGCGCCGCTGAAACCCGGGCGCGGCGTGGCCCTGGCGCATGCCGCGGTACGCCAGGCGGTCGGGCATGCCGAAGAGGACTACGAAGTAGGGGCCGACATCGAGAACTGCGCCCGGCTCTTGCGCGAGGAGCGCCTTGTGGACGCCGTGCAGGAGGAACTGGGCGAGCTGGACTGAGTCCGTCGTTTCCGTCTCTTCCGTGCGTATCCGCGCTCATCCGCGGCCGAACGCCGTTGTTTACCCTACCCCCTAACCTGGTGCAACTTACCCTTCAGGTCCGGCTACCGGCTCGACGCGGCTGGCTGTCATTTCGATATACAACGGCGCGGTTTCGGGTCCGGATTCCTGCTCGCCTTCCTCGACGACCGTGATGACGCCCGGCCTGCCCAGCGGCGTGCCCAGCATGGTGTCGGTCAGGAATTCCCAACGGCCGTCGACCTGCTGCTCGATGCCGACCTTGAACCACAGCGCATCCGGCGCGCCTTCGGCCTCGCCGGGCGGTTCGACCTCGACGCTGAGGCGCCAGGAAGAGTCCGGGCTGTGAACTTCGAATACGCCGGGCACGCCGGGCTGGAGCAGCAGTTCGGGCTCGCCGCGCAGTTCGCCGGAACACCAGACCGCCGATTCGACGCGGTAGCGGGTCGAATCGGCGCCATCGACCGGTGCGGGCTGGGCGGCAGCCGGCAGCGCAAGAACCATCAGGCATGCTGCAAGAACGAACTTCATCTCGACCTCAAGTGTTCCTGAAACGGGCCGGCAGGTCTTCCTGGTCGGGCTGGTCGGCGCCCTCCTTGACCACCGGCATCAAGTCCTGCTTGGACACGCCGAGCACCAGCGCGGCCGTGCTGGCGACGAAGATCGATGAATAGGTACCGACGACCACGCCGACGATTAGCGTGTAGGCGAAGGAATGGATGATTTCACCGCCGAAATAGAACAGCGCGATCAGCACCAGCAAGGTGGTCAGCGAGGTCATCACGGTGCGAGACAGCATCTGGTTGATCGAAAGGTTGGTCAATTCCTTCGCCGTGCCCTTGCGTTTGACCCGGAAGTTTTCGCGCAACCGGTCGTAGACTACGATGGTGTCGTTGAGCGAATAGCCGATCACCGCAAGCAATGCCGCGACCACGGTCAGGTCGAAGCTGAGCTGGAACAGCGAAATCATCCCCAGCACGACGATCACGTCGTGGATGAGCGCGGCAACCGCGCCGACCGCGAAACGCCACTGGAACCGGAACGAGACGTACAGCAGAATGCCGGCCAGCGCGTACAGCAGCGCCAGCCCGCCCTGGTTGGCCAATTCCTCGCCGATCTGGGGGCCGACGAACTCGACGCGCCGGACTTCTAACCCGGCGTCGACCGACTCGAGCGCCTCCAGCGCGACGGTACTGACATCGGCGCCCTCCTCGGCCGCGACCTCCGGAGGCAAACGAACCACGATATCGCGGGAAGTGCCGAAGGTCTGCACCGAAAAATTCTCGTAGCCGGCTTCGGCCAGCGCCCCGCGCACGTCGGCGAGATCGGGCGCTTCCGGATAGGAAATCTCGATCAGCGTGCCGCCGGTGAAATCCAGGCCGAAATCGAGGCCGCGGGTAACCAGCGACCCGATGCTGGCCAGGATCAGGACCGCCGAGAAGACCAGCGCGATCTTGCGCCGGGCCATGAAGTCGATGTGCGTATCGTTGCGAATGATATCCATGCTGTAAGTGTCCTTAGACCGGATCGTTCATGGTCGGGCTCAAAGTGCCAGTGACTTGACGCGCTTGCGCCCGCCGTAGATCAGGTTGATCACGCCCCGGGTGCCGAAGATGGCGGTGAACATCGAGGTCACGATGCCCAGCGAAAGCGTCACCGCGAAGCCCTTGACCGGTCCGGTGCCGAACATGAACAGCACCAATGCCGCGATCAGCGTGGTGACGTTGGCATCGGCGATGGTCGAGAACGCCTTGTCGTAGCCGGCCCGGATCGCGGCCTGAGGCGTGTTGCCCAGCCGCAGCTCCTCGCGTATTCGCTCGAAGATCAGCACGTTGGCGTCCACCGCCATGCCGACCGTCAGCACGATGCCGGCGATGCCGGGCAGCGTCAGCGTGGCGCCTATCATCGAAAGCAACGCGACGATCAGCACCAGGTTGATGGTCAGCGCCAGGTTCGCGACCAGGCCGAAGACCTTGTAGTAGATCGCCATCAGCACCAGCACCAGGCAGAACCCGATGATGACCGAGTTGAAACCCTGCTCGATGTTGTCGGCGCCCAGGCTCGGGCCGACGGTGCGTTCCTCGATGATCTCGACCGGCGCGGCGAGGGCGCCTGCACGC
Organism: Lysobacterales bacterium; assembly: GCA_002722315.1. Taxonomy (GTDB): domain Bacteria; phylum Pseudomonadota; class Gammaproteobacteria; order Xanthomonadales; family Wenzhouxiangellaceae. The sequence continues at coordinate 12,601 of PBLG01000040.1, forward strand.
AGCAGCAGCGCCAGCTGGCTGGCCTCTCGGGCCGAGCCCAGGCCGGTGGTCTGGAACTGCCTGCCGAACGGCTCGCGCACCACGGCGACCGAGATGACTTCCTCGACGCGCCGCGTCTCGCGTACTTCCTCGCCGTCGACGATGGTCGTTTCCGGTCGCTGCTCGATGAACACGACGGCCATCCGGTTGCCGACGTTCTCGCCGGTGAAGTCGAACATCCGGCGCGCGCCCACGGCGTCCAGCGTCACCTGGACCATGGGCGACCCGGTCTGCTGGTCGAAGCCGGCCGAGGCGCTGGTGAGGTTGTCGCCGGAGGCGATCAGCCGCCGCGACAGCAGGATCGGCTCGCCCTCGCGCGTTTCGTAGAGTCGGGACTGCGGCGGCACCCTGCCGGTTCGCTGCGCCTCGTAGGGATCGTTCTGCTCGTCCACCGCACGATATTCAAGCGTCGCCGTGGCGCCCAGGATGCGCTTGGCTTCGGCCGTGTCCTGCACGCCCGGCAGCTGCACCACGATACGGTCGGCGCCCTGCTGCTGGATGATCGGCTCGGCCACGCCGAGTTCGTTGACCCGGTTGCGCAGGGTCGTGATGTTCTGCTGCAGCGCGGTCTGCTGCAATTCGGTCATCACCTCGGGACGCACCGTGGCGCGAATGTTGAAGGTCTCGCCGCCGTCGAAGGTTTCCAGCTCCAGCTCCGGCAGGTCGAGCGCAATCTGGGTCATCGCGGTCTGGCGGTCCTCCGGCGTTCGCAGTTCGGCGACCAGCGCCTCGCGGTCGGCCCGAACCGAGCGATAGCGGATGCTCTGGTCCCGGAGCAGGTTTCGGATGTCGTCGACGAAGCGCTCCAGCTGCTGACTGCGCGCGGTCTCCATGTCGACTTCCATCAGGAAGTGCACCCCGCCCTGCAGGTCCAGGCCAAGCACCATGGGCGAAGCGTTGAGCGCCCGCAGCCAGTCGGGCGTGGCCGGCGCCAGGTTGAGCGCGACGACGTAGGCGTCGCCGAGCTGTTCGCGCATCGCGTCGGCCAGGGCAAGTTGCTGGGTCGAACTGTCGACGCGAACCATCAGCCGGTCGGGCGTGAACTCCGTCGATTTCGGCTCGATTTCCTCGGCCTCGACGATGCCCTCCACGACGCCCTGCAGCGCCGGGTCGAGTTCGAAACCGCGCGCCGACGAGACCTGGACGGCCGGGTCGTCGCCGAACAGATTGGGCAGCGCGTAAATGATTCCGAACGCCACGACGGCGGTCAGGAGAATGTATTTCCAGGCGGGATATCGATTCATGGATCAACCGGTTTGTTGTTCTCGCGACCTGTGCATGTCGCTTGATTTTTCAGCGAGTGCGCCCGCCGAGGGGCGCGGGCGATGATTCCGAGGCTCAGGCGGCGGAATCGAACGTACCCTTGGGTACCACCTGTCCGACCGAACTCTTCTGCATCTTGACCAGCACGCCGTCGGCCAGCTCGACCTTGATGAAATTGTCACCCACTTCGGTCACCTTGCCGAGCAGCCCGCCGGCAGAGACGATTTCATCGCCTACCGCAAGGTTGGAGATCAGCTCGCGGTGCTGCTTGGTGCGCTTCATCTGGGGCCGAATGATCAGCAACCAGAAGATCACGACGATGAATACAAGCGGCAGAATCGAGGCAAGCACGCTCGGCTGCTCGCCGGCTGCCTGGGCCATCGCGGAGGGAATCAACAGTTCGGACAAAAACTCAAGCATGATCGAATCTCTCGTTGGGACAGGGCGTCTACCGAAGAATTCAGCCGGTCGCGCGCCGCATCAGGGTCTCATGTCAGCCGCGGATTATCCCACATCGCAAGCGCCCTTGTCTGCCGCCCCGACCCGTGGAAACCCGCAGGAACGCGGCCTTCCGCGCCCTCCTTTTCGGATATAGAGACGCTGCCCGCCGAATGCAACCGTCGACGGCTGGTTCGCTGGTTGGCTTGTTGGCTTGTTGGCTGGTTGCAACCGCCTCACCAGCTAACCAGCTAACCAGCCAACTCTAATCAATCTTGCCGTGGCACTGCTTGTACTTCTTCCCGGACCCGCAAGGACAGGGTTCGTTGCGCCCCACCTTTCGACCGTCGCGGACGAACGGCTGGGACTGATCGATCCCGGCGGCGGCACCCGGGCCGGCGCCCGGATCGTTGGCCAGGGCCGCGGTCTCGCGGTGCTGGAATTCCATCGGCCGCTCGCGCCTGCGCTGTTCGTCGACCGCCGCCACGTCCTGCTCCGAGCGCACCTGCACGCGCGACAGGATCTTGATGACCTCGAAGCGCATGCTGGCCAGCATGTCGGTGAACATCTCGAAGCCTTCGCGCTTGTATTCCTGCTGCGGCTTCTTCTGGGCAAAGCCCCTGAGGTGGATGCCGCGACGCAGGTAGTCCATGCTCGCCAGGTGCTCCTTCCACTGCTGGTCGAGCACGTTGAGCATCACCGCCTTCTCGAAATGGCGCATCACGTCGCTGCCGGTCTCGGCTTCCTTGGCGGCAAAATGCGCCTCGACACGCTCCATGACCCGCTCGCGGATGCCTTCCTCGGTCAGGTCCTCGTCGGCGGCCAGCCAGTCCCGGATCGGGGCTTCGATGCCGAATTCGCCCTCCAGCGATCTTTCCAGACCCTCGGCGTCCCACATGTCTTCGATCGACTGCGGCGGAACGTACCGGCTGATCAGGTCGTCGAAGACTTCCTGGCGCATTTCCCGGATGTAGTCGTGGACGTCGTCGGCCTCCATCAACTCGTTGCGCTGGGCATAGATCACGCGGCGCTGGTCGTTGGCCACGTCGTCGAAATCCAGCAGGTTCTTGCGGATATCGAAGTTGTGGGCCTCGACCTTGCGCTGGGCGTTCTCGATGGCTCGAGTCACCCAGGGGTGCTCGATGGCCTCGCCCTGCTCCATGCCGAGCTTCTGCATCATGTTGCCAAGGCGCTCGGACGCGAAAATGCGCATCAGACTGTCTTCCAGCGACAGGTAGAACCGGCTCGATCCCGGGTCGCCCTGGCGGCCTGAGCGGCCGCGCAACTGGTTGTCGATGCGTCGGGATTCGTGGCGCTCGGTACCGATGATATGCAGACCGCCGGCTTCGATGACCTTTTCGTGGCGGCGCTGCCACTCGTCCTTGACTTCCCGGATCTTTTTCTCGGGCACGTCTTCGCCAAGCGCGGCAAGCTCGGCGTCGAGGCTGCCGCCGAGCACGATGTCGGTGCCGCGGCCGGCCATGTTGGTCGCGATCGTCACCGCACCGGGCTGTCCGGCCTGGGCGATGATCTGGGCTTCGCGCTCATGGTGCTTGGCGTTGAGGACCTCGTGCTTGATCTTCGCCTTGGTCAGTTCGCGCGACAGCAGCTCGGAGGTCTCGATGGAGGTCGTGCCGACCAGCACCGGCTGACCGATGGCCGTGCGCTCCTTGACGTCTTCGATGATGGCGGCGTATTTCTCGGCCTTGGTCAGGAAGACCAGGTCCGGATTGTCCTTCCGGATCATGTCCTTGTTGGTTGGTATCACGACCACTTCGAGGCCGTAGATGCTCTGGAATTCGTAGGCTTCGGTGTCGGCCGTACCGGTCATGCCGGACAGTTTTTCGTAGAGCCTGAAATAGTTCTGGAAGGTGATCGATGCCAGCGTCTGGTTCTCGCGCTGGATCGGCACGCCTTCCTTGGCTTCGATGGCCTGGTGCAGGCCGTCCGACCAGCGCCGGCCCGGCATGGTGCGGCCGGTGAACTCGTCGACGATGACCACTTCGCCGTCGTTGACGATGTAATCGACGTCCTTGTTGAACAGGTGGTGCGCCCTCAGGCAGGCGTTGAGCGTGTGCATCAGCGCCAGGTTGTTGGCGTCGTAGAGGCTTTCGTGCTCGTCCAGCAGTCCGGCCTGTGACAGCAGGCCCTCGACCCTGGCCATGCCGTCCTCGGTCAGGTGGACCTGGCGCGATTTCTCGTCGAGTGAAAAGTCGCCGGGGCCGTCTTCTTCGGTCTGGACCTCGAGATTCGGCACGATGCGGTTGATCTTGATGTACAGCTCGGGGCCTTCGTCGGCCGGGCCGGAAATGATCAGAGGGGTCCTGGCCTCGTCGATCAGGATGGAATCGACCTCGTCGACGATGGCGAAATGCTGCTCGCGCTGCACCTTCTGCTCGAGCGAGAAGGCCATGTTGTCGCGCAGGTAGTCGAACCCGAATTCGTTATTGGTGCCGTAGGTGATGTCGCAGGCGTAGGACGCACGCTTGGCGGCGGGATTCATGCCGGGCACGGATACGCCCACGGTCATGTCCAGTGCCTCGTAGATCGGCTTCATCCACTCCGAGTCGCGGCGCGCCAGGTAGTCGTTGACCGTCACCACGTGCACGCCGCGGGCGGGCAATGCATTGAGATATACGGCCAGGGTCGCCACCAGGGTCTTGCCCTCCCCGGTCTTCATTTCGGCGATCTTGCCCTGGTGCAGCACCATGCCGCCGATCATCTGGGCGTCGAAATGGCGCATGCCCAGCGTTCGTACCGACGCCTCGCGAACCACGGCGAAAGCCTCGGGCAGCAACTGATCCAGGGTTTCGCCCTCTTCCAGGCGCTTGCGGAACTCGGCCGTCCTGGCCTTGAGCTGATCGTCGGTGAGCTGCTGCGTCTGCGCCTCGAGCTCGTTGATCTTCTGGATATTGTTGCCGAGCTGCTTGAGCAGTCGCTCGTTGCGGCTGCCGACCAGCTTCGTTATCAAGCGTTTGAGCATAAGAGTTTGCTGCCTGTTATCGCAAAAGTCGCGGAGACCGCGGCGAAAGTCGCGGAATCCCGCGCAAAAGTCGCGGAATTCCGCGGCGTGACATATTCAAGTGGGGTTGAACCCCGCGCCCGTCAAGCAGGGCAATCCGACATTTTAGCCAATTCCTGAGCCGGCGGCCAACCTCGTGCCCAGGCCCGGCGTACCGGTCCGGGCCGAACCGGAGGCTGCAAGGCGGCGATGCAACCGGATAGACTGGCGGCATGACTGCCGGAAAACACGACGGAATGCACGACGTAATGCACGATACGCGGGCATCGGCGGGCGCGCGACGCGCCGACGCCATTGCCCGCGGACAGGGCGGACTGGGGCAGGCGCTGCGCCGGGCCGAAGCGTACATGGCGCTGAACGCACGACTGGCCGACCTGATTCCGGAACGGGCGCGCGGCGAGATCATGGTGGCCTGCATAGACGGCGACTGCCTGGTGATCGCCGCCGCATCGTCGGCCCGGGCAACCCAGGCCCGGCTGATCGCCGACTCGCTGCTCGAGGCCGCCAGGAATCACTGGCCGGGCGAACTTGCGCGCAGTCGCATCATCGTCACGCCGGAGATTGGCCGGGCACTCTGATCCCGCGCCCGGTTTCAGAAGCAGCGCAGGTGCGCCTTCAGAACGCCTGGGCGGGCTGCAGGTAGGAAATCGGGGCACCCTCGTCGTCGGGAATGGTCACTTCTTCCCACACTTCGCGGTGCACCAGGAGTTCGCGCAACAACGCATTATTGAGCTCGTGGCCCGACTTGTATCCGACGAATCGGCCAATCAGGCTTGCGCCCAGCAGGTACAGATCGCCGATGGCGTCGAGCACCTTGTGCTTGACGAATTCGTCGTCGTAGCGCAGCCCGTCGGCGTTGAGGACGCGGTAGTCGTCTACCACCACGGCATTGTCCAGACTGCCGCCCAGCACCAGGTTGCGCTGGCGCAGGAATTCGATGTCGCGCATGAAGCCGAAGGTTCGCGCCCTGGCCACTTCCTTCAAGTAGGACGTGGTGGAAAAATCGAGATCCACCTTGCAGTTGCGGCTGCGAAAGACAGGATGGTCGAATTCGATCTCGAACGCCACGCGAAACCCGTCGTAGGGCTCGAAGCGCACCCACTTGTCGCCGTCGGAAAGCTCGAGCGGCTTCTTGATCCGGATGAAACGCTTCGGGGCCTGCTGCTCGGCGATGCCGGCCGACTGGATAAGAAACACGAACGGCCCGGCGCTTCCATCCATGATCGGCACCTCGGAGGCGCTCAGGTCGACGTACAGGTTGTCGATGCCCAGGCCGGCAAGCGCCGACATCAAGTGCTCGATCGTCGAGACGCGGGTACCGTCGTCGGCCACCAGTGTCGTCGAAAGCGCAGTATCCCCGACGCGGTTGGGCTCGGCACGAATCTCGCATACCGGGGTGAGGTCCACCCGGCGGAACACGATGCCGGTGTTGACCGGCGCGGGACGCAGCGTCATGACGACCTTTTCGCCGTTGTGCATGCCCACACCCGTCGCCCTAATGACGTTTTTCAGGGTTCTCTGCTTGATCACTGGACTCGCACGCTCCTTGACAAATCCGCGCGATGTTAGCACAGGGGCCGCATCGGCTCCGGAAATGTTACGTTTATTGGACACGCCCGACGCGGGAACTGTGACCCGTTTAACGTTCTGGCCGGGTAATGCCGGGCGCACGCGGCCGTCGCGCCGGGGGCCCGGCGAGTGGCCCCCGGCACCGGCGGACGCGCCGCCCGGAAACGATCAGTCGGCCTGGTTGCGCAGAAAGGCCGGAATATCGAGGTATTCGAATTCCTTCTGCTCGGCTTCGCGCTGCTTGTGCTGCTCGCGACCGCCGCCGCGCGGCGCCGACCTGTGCTCCGGTTCCTCGTCGTCGCTGAACACTGGCAGGTCGTCGGTGCCGGTGCGCACGATCTGCATTGGCTTTTCCTTGCGCTGAGCGCGCTTCTGGCCCAGACCCGTGGCCACCACAGTGACCCGGATTTCGTCGTTCATGTCCGGATCGATCACCGTGCCCATGACCACCGTGGCGTCCTCGCTGGCCAGGTCGGCAATGGTGGATCCGACTTCCTCGAATTCGCGCATCGACAGGTTCATGCCGGCCGTGACGTTGACCAGGATGCCGCAGGCGCCCGCCAGGTTGATGTCCTCGAGCAGCGGGGACCCGATCGCGGACTGGGCGGCCATCAGCGCCCTGTCCTGGCCGGTTGCGCTGCCGGAACCCATCATCGCCATGCCCATCTCGGACATCACGGTACGTACGTCGGCGAAATCGACGTTGATCAGCCCCGGCCGGGTAATCAGCTCGGCGATACCCTGGACCGCGCCCGACAGCACCTGGTTGGCGGCCTTGAACGCGTTGAGCAGGGTGATGTCCGGGCCGAGCACGCTCAGCAGCTTGGCGTTGGGAATGGTGATCAGAGAGTCGACGTGATGGGTCAGCTCGTCTATGCCCTGCTGTGCCACGCCCAGCCGACGCTGGCCCTCGAACGGGAACGGCTTGGTGACCACGGCCACCGTCAGAATGCCCATTTCCTTGGCCGTCTGCGCGATGACCGGTGCCGCGCCGGTGCCGGTGCCGCCGCCCATGCCGGCGGTGATGAAGACCATATCGCAGCCCTGCAGCAGTTCACAGATGCGATCGCGGTCTTCCAGAGCGGCCTGGCGCCCGACTTCCGGGTTGGCGCCTGCGCCCAGGCCCTTGGTGACGCTCGAGCCGATCTGCAGCGTCGACTTGCCGGAAAAGCTCTTGAGCGCCTGCGCGTCGGTATTGATGGAGATGAATTCGACGCCCTCGATGGCCGCGTCGAGCATCTGGTTGACGGCGTTCCCGCCGCCGCCCCCGATGCCCAGGACCTTTATCGTTGCGCTCGGTGTGTAATTTTCTACCAGTTCAAATGCCATGATGGTTCTCCTTGCTCTCGCCGTTTTGAACACGGGGTTCGGAAAGCACGCGACACGCGAATCTTGTCGTTCGCTTGGTGTCGCGCACTGCCTTGCCCGCAACCTTGATTCGAAAAATTGACTGTTTGATGCAATTCATTCAGAACTCGCCCTGAAACCACTGCTTGAAACGCTCGATCATGTTGCCGGCCTTGCCGCGCGACCTGCCGCGGCCGGTACCGGGCCTGTCGAGCTTGCTGCCGCGCAGCAGAAGGCCGACGCCGGTCGCATGGATCGGGTTGTTGACCACTTCCGAAAGTCCGCTGACGTGCTGCGGCGCGCCCAGGCGCACCGGCATGTGCATGATCTCTTCGGCCAGTTCGACAACGCCCTCCATGCGCGCGCCGCCCCCGGTCAGCACCAGGCCGGCCGGCACCAGGTTTTCGCAGCCCGACTGGCGCAGTTGCTTGTGGACGTGGTTGAACAGTTCGCGGTAGCGCGCCTCGACCACCTGGGCCAGGGTCTGGCGTTCCAGCCGACGCGGCGGCCGGTCGCCCACCGAAGGCACCTGGATGGTCTCGTCGCTGGAGGCCAGCTGTTCCAGCGCGCAGGCGTACTTGATCTTGATTTCCTCGGCGTGCAGCGTAGGCGTGCGCAGCGCCACCGCGATGTCGCTGGTGACCAGGTCGCCGGCGATCGGAATGCAGGCGGTGTGCGCGATCGCGCCGTCGGCGAACACCGCGATATCGGTAGTCCCGGCGCCGATGTCGACCAGTGCGATGCCCAGTTCCTTCTCGTCGTCGGAAAGCACCGATTCGCTGGACGCAAGCTGATGCAGGATCAGGTCGTCGACCTGCAGACCGCAGCGGGCAACGCACTTGGTGACGTTCTGCACCGCGCTGACCGCGGCGGTGACCAGGTGAACCTGCACTTCGAGGCGGACGCCGGACATGCCGATCGGCTGACGGATGCCGTCGGTCGAGTCGATGACGAAACCCTTGGGCAGCACGTGCAGGATGCGCTGGTCGGCCGGAATTGCCACGGCGCGCGCCGACTCGAGCACTCGTTCGACGTCGGACTCGTCGACCTCCGAATCACGAATCGCGACCGCACCGTGCGAATGACGGGAGCTGACGTGGGTGCCGGCGATCCCGGCGAACACCGAGTGGATCTCGCAGTCGGCCATCAGCTCGGCCTCTTCTACGGCGCGCTGGATCGACTGCTCGGTGGATTCGATATCCACCACCATGCCGCGCTTGAGGCCCCGCGAGGCATGCGAGCCCAGGCCGATCACCTCGACGCGTCCATCGTCCTGGACCTCGCCGACGATCGCCACGATCTTGCTGGTGCCGATGTCGAGACCGACCACCAGGGACTTGTCCGGCTTTCTAGCCATGATTCGGTTGCGCTCCTGCTTGTATGTTGGGCCGGGATTGGGGCGCCTCCCGCTCGCTTGAACGGGTCAGCTGTTCGATTTCCGCCGGACGGCGCGTCAGCGCCAGGCCGTTCGGATAGCGCAGATCGATGCTGGCGATCCGGTTCATTTCGCGCAGGTCGGAACGGACGCTCAGGAAGCGCTCCAGTCGGGTCGATACGTCTTCCCGGCCGAGCAGCAGTTCGAGCCCGCTGGCCAGCTCGAGGCGCCATGCGCCGCGCGGATCGAGCGCGACGCTGCGTATTTCCAGTCCTTGCGTTGCGAGGCTGGCGCGCATCCGCTGCCAGCGCTCGAACACTTCCAGTTCGCGACCTTCGGGGCCGTCCAGCCGGGTAAGACCCTGCATGCCGGCGGTGCCGGCGACCTCGAACAGTTCGCCGCTGCCGCTGACCAGGGCGTGATCCTTCCAGCGCGCCACGGCCTGTTGCTCGGTCACCGAAATCTGCAGCGCGTCGGGCCAGTGACGGGACACCGAGGCCCGCTCCACCCAGGGCAACGCCTCGACTTCGGCCCGGGCCTTGTCCACGTCGACGGCGAAAAATCCGCGTCGGGCCTGCTGCGCCACGGCGGCGCGAACCTGGGCCGCGGTCAGCCGCTCCAGGTCGCCGGAAACCTCGAGCCAGCGGATCGGCCAGTGCCTGGCATCGTGCCAACCGCCCAGCCACCAGACCGAGCCGGCCAGCGCGACCAGGACAAGCGGGGCCAGCGACCACATGACTATCCGGCGCATGAGGCACCTCCGGCGGTCTCGAGGATGCGCCCGACCAGTCGGTCGAAATCCATCCCGGCCGCCGCCGCGGCCATGGGCACCAGGGAATGATCGGTCATGCCGGGCACCGTATTGGCCTCAAGCAGCCAGGGATTGCCGTCGCCGTCGAGCAGGAAATCGACTCGCCCCCAGCCGCGGCAGCCCAGCACTTCGAAAGCCCGCAGCGCCAGCGACCGGAGTTCGGCCTCGCGCTCGTCATCCAGCCCGCACGGGCAGTGGTACTCGGTGTCGCCGGCCTCGTACTTGGCGTCGAAATCGTAGAATTCGCGCGGGGTGGCGATTCGGATCAGCGGCAGCGCCTGGCCATCCAGGATCGCGGCGGTGTATTCGGGACCCTGAATCATCCGCTCGACCAGCGCGGTGCGGTCATGCTCCAGCGCACGCACCAGCGCCGGCTTGAGACCGGCGGACTGGAGCACCCGGCTCATGCCGACGCTGGAGCCCTCCCGGGCCGGCTTGACGAAAACCGGGAACGCGGCGGCATCGGCAATGACGTCGGCATCGTCCGGATTTTCGGCAACCTGCCATTCAGGCGTCGGGAGTCCGACCGCGCGCCAGACGCGCTTGGTCTGGAGCTTGTCCATGGTCAGCGCCGACGACAGCACGCCGGAACCCGTGACCGGCACGCCGTAAAGCGCCAGCGCGCCCTGCAGGCAACCGTCTTCGCCGCCGCGTCCGTGCAGCATGTTGAAAACCGTGTCGATCCGGTCGTCGCGCGCCGCATCGACAACGGCGCGCGGGCCGTCGAAAACCGCGTGATCGACGCCCAGGCGCTCCAGCGCGGCCGAAACGGCCCGTCCGCTGCGCAGCGAAATCTCGCGCTCGGCGCTTTCGCCGCCGTATACCAGCGCCAACCGGCCGAATCGGGCTGCGTCGAAGCGGCTCATGCGCAGGCCTCCTTCAGCATGCCGCCAAGCGCGCCGATATCCCCGGCGCCCATGATCAGGAGCAGATCCCGGTCCTCGACGATTCGACCCAGGGCATCCACCGCGTCGGCAGGCGTCGCAATCCGCTCGACCCTGGCTCCGCGCTGTTCGACCGCCGCACCCAGCGCGTCGGAACCGATACCCGCGATCGGCGCCTCGCCGGCCGGATAGATATCGGCCAGCACGACGAGGTCGACCGAGGCGAGCACCCGGGCGAAAGCGTCGAACTGGTCCCGGGTGCGGGTAAACCGGTGGGGCTGGAAGACCAGCACCAGCCGCCGTTCGGGCCAGCCGCCGCGGGCCGCCTGGATCACCGCATCCAGTTCCGTGGGATGGTGTCCGTAGTCTTCGAAAGCCAGCGCGGTGCCGGCCGGGAACTTCAGATCGCCGATCTCGGCAAACCGCCGGCCGATGCCTGCGAACGCGTTGAGTCCCGACTGAATCTGCCGGCGCGAAAGCCCGAGCTCCCAGCTCACCGCCGCCGCGCCCAGCGCGTTGAGCACGTTGTGGCGGCCCGGCTGGGCCAGGCTGATCTCGAGTGCCCCATCGTGGCAATCATCGTCCGGAAGCCGGAGGTCGAATCGCATTGTGCGGCCGCGCTGCCGAATGTTTTCGGCGCGCACGTCGGCCTTCTCGCCCAGGCCATAGGTAATGACGGTACGCCCCACCGACGGCACGAGTTCGGCCACGTGCGGATCGTCTATGCACATCACCGCGACGCCGAAGAACGGCAGGTGATGGAGAAACTCGAGAAATGACTGTTGCAGGCGATCGAAGCTGCCCTGGTAGGCGTCCAGGTGATCCCTGTCGATGTTCGTGACCAGCGAGATGACCGGCTGCAACAGCAGGAACGAGGCGTCGGATTCGTCGGCCTCGGCCACCAGGTAGCGCCCCTGCCCGAGCCGCGCATTGGTGCCGAAGGCGTTGACCAGGCCGCCGACGACGAAAGTCGGATCCATGTCGGCGCCGGCCAGCAGGCTGGCGATCAGCGAGGTGGTGGTCGTCTTGCCGTGCGTGCCGGCAACAGCGATTCCGGCCCTGAAGCGCATCAGCTCGCCCAGCATTTCTGCCCTGGGCACGACCGGGATGCGAGCCGCGCGCGCGGCCAGCAGTTCCGGATTGTCGTCGGCAATGGCGCTGGACGACACGACCACGTCGACGTTCTCGACCAGCGTCGGATCGTGTCCCAATGCAACCTGGATGCCCGCGTCCGTCAAGTGATCGATCACGGCCGACCCCTTCAGGTCCGAACCGCTGACCTCGAAGCCGAGGTTGGCCATGACTTCGGCGATGCCGCTCATGCCCGCCCCGCCGATACCGACGAAATGGATCCGGCGAACGCGGTGCATCAGGCTCGGCGCGGGGCGTTCGGCAACGTTCATGCCAGCGCCTCCAGGCACACGCGTGCCACCTGGATCGCCGATTCGGGCTCGGCGCGCCGGCGAGCGATCGTCGCCATCCGCGCCAGTTCCGGCCTGTCGAGACCGCCGATCAACCCGGCGAGCTGGCCCGGCGTGAATTCCGCCTGCGGCACCAGCCAGCCGGCGCCGGCGTCGACCAGGAAGCGCGCGTTGGCGGTCTGGTGGTCGTCGACCGCGGCCGGGAAAGGCACCAGGATGGCCGGCACGCCGGCGGCGGAAAGCTCCGCCACGGTCAATGCCCCGGCCCGGCAGATCGCAAAATCGGCCCAGGCCCAGGCTTCCGCCATATCGTCCACGAATTCGGCGACGCGCGCCTCGACCCCGGCATTCTTGTAGTTTTGCTCAGCCGGTTGCAGTTGTCGTCCGGCCTGGTGCCGGACTTCGGGACGGTCATCGGCGGGAAGCCGGGCCAGGGCCTCGGGCACCACCTGGTTGAAAACGCTTGCGCCCTGGCTGCCGCCGATCACCAGCAGCCGGAGCGGTCCGGACCTGTTCTTGTATCGCTCCGCCGGCGGCGGCAGGTCGCTGATTTCACGGCGGACCGGGTTGCCGGTGACCACCGCGCGCTCGAACACGTCGGGAAAGCCGGTGCAGATCGCCCTTGCCCAGGGCTTGAGCAGGCGATTGGTCCACCCGGCCACCGCGTTCTGCTCGTGAATCACCAGCGCAATGCCCATCAGGCGCGCCGCGATGCCGGCCGGACCGGCAGCATAGCCGCCCATGCTGAGCACGCAGCCGGGACGGTCGTCCTTGAGAATCCGGCGGGCCTGAAACATTGCGCGCAGGATGCGCACCGGGGCGGCCAGCCAGCCGGCCAGGCCGCGGCCGCGCAGGCCCTGGATGCCGACCCGCTTCAATTCGAAGCCGGCCGCCGGCACGAGCCGGTTCTCCAGGCCGTGCGGCGTGCCCAGCCAGGAGACCCGGGCGCCGGCGTCTCGCAGCACGCGGGCCACCGCGAGACCCGGAAAGATGTGTCCGCCGGTGCCGCCGGCCAGGATCGTGATCCGCGCGCCTTCGGGTACCGTGAGCGGCATGTTCATGCTCGATTCGGAACTCATGCCGCCCACTCCCGCTGGCGCCTGGGCCGGGCCAGTTCCTGCTGGTCGAGTTCGCGCGCGATTCGCACCACCAGGCCCAGCGCCAGCAGGATCACGAGCATGCTGCTGCCGCCCGCCGAGACCAGCGGCAGCGTGAGCCCCTTGGTCGGAAGCACGCCCAGGTTCACGCCGATGCTGACCAGGGCCTGAAGACCGATCCACAGCGCAATGCCGAAGGTCGTGAACGCGGCAAACGTCGAACCGGCCGCGTGTGCTCGAATTCCGATCCGCAGGATGCGCACCACGAGCACGGCGAACAGCGCCAGCACGAAAATGATGCCAAGCAGCCCGAGCTCCTCTGCCAGGATCGCGAAGATGAAATCGGTATGCGCTTCGGGCAGGTAGAACAGCTTCTGGACGCTGCCGCCTATGCCGACGCCCGAGATCTCGCCCCGGCCGATCGCGATCAGCGCCTGCACCAGCTGAAAGCCGGCGTCGTAGGGATCGGAGAACGGATCGCCGAAACTGGTCAGGCGCTGCAGGCGATAAGGCTCCAGCGCCGCGAACGTGACCAGCGGCAGTGCGGCCAGGCCGAGCAGCGACAGCCATTTCCAGGCCGCGCCGGCCAGCCATACCATCCCGCCCAGGATGGCCATCAGCACCAGCGCCGAACCCATGTCCGGCTGCTTGAGAATGATGGCGGCCACCATGCCCCCGACCAGCAGGGGCTTGAGCGTATCCATCAGGCCGGCCTCGCCCAGGCCGGGCCTGCGGGCCAGGTAGCCGGCGATATAGACGATCATCAGCAGCTTGACCGCTTCGACGACCTGGAACCGGAACAGGCCGAGATTGAGCCAGCGCGTCGCGCCGTTGACGGTGACGCCCATCCCGGGCACCAGCACCGCGGCCAGCAGCAGCAGCGCCAGCAGCAGGCATATCCGGCCCGACTTTTCCAGCAGCGAGGTGTTCAGCCACTGGACGGCGACGGCCAGGCCAAGGCCCAGCACCACGAACATCAGGTGCCGACTGAAGAAATGCCATTCGCCGACCGCGTACTTCTCGGCCACGGCGACCGAAGTCGACGCGACCATGACCATCCCGATCGCCAGCAACGCCAGGCTCGCGAGCACCAGCGGCTGGTCGACCGAAACCCCGCGGGCCGGATCGGAGTAGCGTCTTGCCTGTCTGCGCACCGCGGCCATCAGCGCACCTTCAACGTTGCGAGGCCGACCAGCACCAGCATCACGGCGATGATCCAGAAACGGACGATGACCTTGGGCTCGGGCCAGCCCTTGAGCTCGAAGTGATGGTGAATGGGCGCCATGCGGAAGATGCGCTTGCCGGTGAGTTTGAACGAGGCCACCTGCATGATCACCGAGACGGTCTCGAGCACGAAGATGCCGGCCATGAGCATGAACACCAGTTCCTGGCGAACGATGATCGCGATGACGCCGAGCGCGGCGCCCACCGAAAGCGCGCCCACGTCGCCCATGAAGACCTGGGCCGGATAAGTGTTGAACCAGAGAAAGCCGAGACCCGCGCCGGCCAGCGCCGAACAGATGATGGCCACTTCCCCGGCCCCGGGAATGAACGGGAAGCCGAGGTAATCCGCGAATATGGCGTTGCCGGCCGCGTAGGCGAAGATGCCCAGGCCGATCGCCACCATCACTGCCGGCACGATCGCCAGGCCGTCCAGCCCGTCGGTCAGGTTGACCGCGTTGGACGATCCGACGATCACGAAGTAACTCAACACGATGAACGCCGGGCCCAGCGGCAGCATGACGTCCTTGAAGAAGGGCATCAGCAGCGTCGTGGCGCCCGGCACGTCTGCTGTGGCGTACAGGAACACCGCGGCGGCCAGCGCCGCCAGCGACTGCAGCGTGTACTTGGCAATCGCGCTGAGACCCCTTGAATCGTTGTATTTCAGCTTGCGATAGTCGTCGTCGAAACCGATCATGCCGAAAGCCGCGGTCACGAACAGAACTGTCCAGACGTAGCGATTCCCGATATCGGCCCAGAGCACCGTGGATACCAGCACCGAGATCAGGATCAGCGCCCCGCCCATGGTCGGCGTGCCGGCCTTGTCGAAGTGCGTGCGCGGACCGACCTCGCGGATCGGCTGGCCGAGCTTGCGCGCGGTCAGGTAGCGGATGAACACCGGCCCCACCGCCAGCGAAACCACCAGCGCGGTCAGCGACGCCATGATGGTGCGGAAAGTGATGAATCCGAACAGCGCGATATCCAGCGCCAGGATGTCCTCGAACAGCCACATCAGCACGGCGTCGCCTCCGCGGCCCTGAGCCGGTCGATGAGCTGCTCCATGTGCGCCGAGCGCGAACCCTTGACCAGGCAGATCACGTCGGGCTGCAGGAGCTCCTGCATGCGCCCGGCCATGGTGTCCAGGTCTTCGAAAGCCTCGCCGCCGGCGCCGAAGGCATCGGCAACCGAACCGGCATGCGCGCCGATCGCGAACAGCCGGTCGATGCCCAGGTCGTGCGCGGCGCGCCCGATCTCGCGATGCAACTTGGTGCTTTGCTCGCCCAGTTCGGCCATTTCGCCCAGCGCCAGCCAGCGACGGCCCTGCCGCGCGGCAAGCACCTGCAGCCCGGCGTACAGCGATGCCGGGTTGGCGTTGTAGCTGTCGTCGATCAGGCGCCAGCCGCCACTCATCTCGCGCTCGCTGAGGCGCCCCGGCAGGCTGTCGACCGCCGCCAGGCCGCTCGCGATATCGTCGATCTCGATGCCCAGCGCCAGCGCAGCCGCGGTCGCCGCGAGCGCATTCAGGCGATTGTGCTCGCCCGGAAGCGCCAATTCGAGCGTGAAGGCGCCGGCCGGTGTCACGACCCGGTCGTCGCCTTCCAGCCTGATGTCGGCCCGGGCCGAGCGACCGAAAGCAAGCTGGCGGCTTTCGGTGCACAGACCGCGCCAGTACTCGAAGTAATCGTCGTCGCGGCTGATCACGGCCACGTCGTCGGCGCCCAGCGCGGCGAACAGTTCACCCTTGGTGCGGGCCACGCCGTCGATGCTGCCCAGGCGCTCGAGGTGGGCCGGTCCCGCGTTGGTGACCACCCCCACGTCGGGCCGCGCCATGGCCGCAAGGTATTCGATGTCGCCCGGCTTCCCGCACCCCATCTCGACCACGGCGAAACGATGATGTTCGCCGAGCGCGGCCAGCGTCAGCGGCACGCCGATTTCATTGTTGTAGTTGCCGCGGGTGGCCAGCGTGGGCGCACAGCGGCGCATGATGGAGGCAAGCATGGTCTTTACCGTGGTCTTGCCGTTGCTGCCGGTGATCGCCACGACGCGCACGTTCATGCTCTCGCGCCAGGCGCCGGCCAGCCTGCCCATGGCCTTGACGACGTCGTCGACCACGATCTGCGCAACCGGCGCATCCACGGTGCGTGAGACCAGCGCGGCAGCCGCCTTTGCGCCCGCCGCGTCGAGCACGAAGCGATGCCCGTCCACGCGCTCGCCGAGCAGCGCGCAATAGAGATTGCCCGGCTTGAGCGTGCGCGAATCCTGGGTCATTCCGACGAACGGACCGGTCTCGCGGCACGCCGAAGGCAGGTGCAGTTCGCCGTCGACGATGCCTGCCGCGCGCTCGAGCTCGAAGCGGATCATGCGGCCTCCACGAGTGCGCTTCTGACCGCATCGAAATCGCTGAACTCGATCACGCTGTCGCCCAGGTCCTGGGTCTGCTCGTGCCCCTTCCCGGCAACCAGCACGCAATCGTCGGCGCCCGCGCCGGCTACTGCGCAGCCTATGGCCTGGCGCCGGTCCGGGATCACGCGCACGCGATCGGGGCGGGCCATGCCGGCCTGGATATCGCGCAGGATCTTCAGCGGATCCTCGCCCCTGGGGTTGTCGCTGGTGAGAATCACTTCGTCGGCCAGCGATTCGGCGACGCGTCCCATCATCGGTCGCTTGCCGCGATCGCGCTCGCCGCCGCAACCGAACACGCAGACCAGTCGTTCGCCGGTTACCTGGCGAAGCGCGGCCAGGGCATTGCCCAGCGCATCCGGACTGTGGGCATAGTCGATGACCACCCGCTGTCCGGCCGGCCCGTCGATGCGGTTCATCCGTCCCGGGACCGGATCCAGGTTCGCGATCATCCCGGCGATGTCGCGCACGTTGTAGCCCCTGACGGTCAGTTCGGCGATCACGATCGCGATATTGCTGGCGTTGATCCGTCCGATCAGGCGGCTGGCGCAGCACACCCGGCCCTCGGGCGTATTGACGTCCATCTGCAGGCCTTCCAGCGTGGCGCGCCGTATGGTGCCCAGCACATCCGGTCCCCGGGCCGTCTCCAGCCCGTAGGTCACCAGTCCGGGCGAGTCCTTGAGCTCGCCGGCGAGGCGACGGCCGAATTCGTCGTCGACGTTGATCAGCTGGTGACGGCTGGGGTAGTCGGTGAACAGGCACGCCTTGGCGCGTCCGTATGCCTCCAGGGTGCCGTGATAGTCGAGGTGATCGCGTTCGAGGTTGGTGAAGATCACGCTGCCGAAACGCAGCCCGGCCAGACGCTGCTGGTCCAGCGCGTGCGACGAGGCCTCCAGCACCACCTTGCCGATGCCGTCGTCGCGCAGCCCGGCCAGGGCCCGGTATAGCGAAGGCATGTCGGGCGTTGTGTGGCTGGCGACGGCAAGCGCGTTCGGCCGTCCTATTCCCAGCGTGCCGATCATGCCGCCGTTCAGCGCCTGTGCCAGCAGCCAGGCGACCGACGACTTGCCGTTGGTCCCGGTCACCGCGGTCAGGTCCAGACCCGACACCGGATCGTCCCAGTAGCGAGCGCACAGCGTATGAAGCTCGGCGGCCAGCCCGGACACTTCGACGCAGCGTTCCCGGATCGCTTCCGGCACCGGCGCGACGCCGTCGTGCAGCACAACGGTAGCCCCGGCGCGCAAGGCCGATTCGGCGTACTCCATGCCGTGCCGGCGCGTGCCCGCCAGCGCCAGGAAGGCGTCTCCGGGCGCCAGCCGCCGCGAATCCATGGCCAGCCCGGCGATGGCCAGCGACGGCACGCGTTCGGCGTCGACCAGGCCGGCAAGTATCCGGTCCAGCGGCTTCATGGCGAATCTCCGGCCATGGTCATCAGCGACGACACGTCGTCCGGCGGCACGTTCATCAGGCGCAGCGCGTCGGCCATCACGCGGCCGAACAGCGGACCGGCGACCAGGCCACCGTAGTAGGCCTCGCCGCCCGGATCCTGGATCACCACCACGGCGGCAAGACGCGGCCGCGTGACCGGGGCGAAGCCCGCGATGCTGGACACGTAGCGATCGCTGTAGCCGGACACGCCGACCTTGCGCGACGTCCCGGTCTTGGCCGCGATCCGGTAACCGTCGATCGCGGCGCGGCTGGCCGTGCCGTCGGGGCCGGTGACCGTCTCCAGCATCAGGGCGAGCCTGTCGGCCAGCGCCGGATCCATGACGCTCTGGGTCGGATTGTCCGAATCGAGAATGAAACTGGGCTGGCGAAGGCGCCCGCCGTCGGCGACCGCCGCCATGGCGCGCGCCAGCTGCAAGGGCGTGACCGAAAGCCCGTATCCGTAGGCCAGCGTGGCCTGCTCGAGCTTGCGCCAGCGCTGGTAGTCGCGCAGCACGCCGGCCGATTCGCCGGGGAACCCGGAGCCGGTCACGCGACCGAAGCCGAGCCGCGAGTACATGCTCCACATGTGCTGGGCATCCATCGCCATGGCCAGCTGAACCACGCCGACGTTGGACGACTTTGTAAGCACGCCGGTAACGGTCAGCTCGCCGTAGTTGCGGAAGTCCTCGATGGTGTGGCCCGACACGGTCATGTATCCGGGCGCGGTGTCGATGAGCATGTCGGGACGCGCCAGGCCGGCCTCCATCGCCGCGGCGACGACGAACGGCTTGACCACGGACCCGGGCTCGAGCACGTCGGTCAGTGCGCGATTGCGCACGCCCTCGGTGGAGTCCCGCTCGCGCGCATTGGGGTTGAACGAAGGGTAATTGGCCATCGCCAGGATGGCGCCGGTCCTGACGTCCAGCACCACCACAGATCCCGAGCGCGCCTGGTGTTCGGAGATGGTCGCGACCAGTTCGCGGTAGGCCAGGTACTGCAGGCGGCGGTCCAGGGTCAGCTGGAGTTCTCGGCCGGGCTCGGCTTCGCGCACCAGTTCGATGTCCTCGACCACGCGCCCGAGGCGATCCTGGATCACGCGTTTCATGCCGGTACGCCCGGTCAGCCAGCTGTCGTAGGCCAGTTCCAGGCCTTCCTGCCCGACCTCGTCGATGTTGGTCATGCCCACGACCTGCGCGCTGACGTCCGCGGTCGGGTAGAAGCGCTTGTATTCGCGCTGCAGGAACACGCCGGGAATGTCGAGCTGGCGAACCCGATCGGCGAGTTCAGGGTGAATGCGGCGAATGATCCATACGAACTGGCGATCGGCGCGCTGGCTGAGACGACGCTGGATGGCGTCGGCATCCTCGCCCAGCACGCCGGCCAGCAGCGGAATGCGATCGGCCGCCTGCAGCAGTTCGCCCGGATGCGCCCATACCGAGTCCACCGGCGTAGAGACCGCAAGCGGCTGGCCGTTGCGATCGACGATGCGGCCGCGCATGGTGGGAATTTCGACCTGGCGCAGGAAGCGCGCCTCGCCTTCTTCCTGCAGGAACTCGGTGTCCATGACCTGCAGCTTGATCGCGCGCGCGACCAGGCCGACCGCGGCCAGGCCCATCAACGCGATCAGCAGCGCCACGCGCAGCCGGCAGATCCCGAGACCGTTGCGCGGCTCAGCCATCTTCGGCCACCAGCACCCGGACGCGGTCGGGCGACTTCATCTGCAGGCGATCCAGCGCCTGGGTCTCGATACGGCCCGTCTCGCCGAGCCAGGCGAGCTCAATCTGCAGCCGGGACCATTCGACCTGGTGCTGGTCGTGGCGGCGCCCTTCGCGCTCGAGCTCGATGAAAAGCTGCCGGCCCTGGTGCTTGAGCGCGATCAGCGAAACGGCGCTGGCGACCACGCCGATCAGCAGCACGATGAACGGCGCCCAGGCCTTCATGCCGACCCTCCGACGGGCGCATCGGCAAGGCGTTCGGCCACGCGCATGCGCGCCGACCGGGCCCTCGGGTTCGAAGATTGCTCCTGTTCGGTTGGACGTACCAGCTTGCCGATGGCCTTCAGGCGTGGAGAAAACGACGGCGCGCTGGGCATCCGCCGGCTGGCCGGCGGCGCGGTGGCGGCTTCGCGGATGGCGCGCTTGACACGCCGGTCTTCGAGTGAATGAAAGCTGATCACGACCAGTCGCCCGCCCGGGGCCAGCGACTCGATGGCCGCCTGCAGGGCCTCGTCCAGGGCGTCCAGTTCAGCGTTGACGGCGATCCTGATCGCCTGGAACGTCCGAGTGGCCGGGTGAATCCGGCTGGCGCGCGCGGCCCCGGCCGGCATCGCCTTCTCGACCAGCGCGGCCAGCGCCGAAGTCGTGCGGATGGGTTCGGCTTCCCGTGCTTCCACGATCGCCCTGGCGATCCTGCGCGAGAACTTCTCCTCGCCGAGCTCGAACAAGACCTTGACCAGCTGCGCCTCGTCGACCTCGGCCAGCCAGTCGGCGGCCGAGACGCCGGTATCCGGGTCCAGCCGCATGTCCAGCGGGCCTTCGTGACGGAAACTGAAGCCGCGTTCCGGGGAATCGAGCTGCGGCGAAGACACGCCGAGGTCCATCAGGATGCCGTCGACGCCGGCTTGGGGCGCCAGGTCGCGGACCACCGCGCCCAGATCGCGGAAATTGCACCGGACCAGTCGCAGGCGGGCATCGCCGCCGAACTCGCGCTCACCGAACGCGATCGCGTCGGGATCGGCATCCAGCGCGATCAGCAGTCCGCGCGCGCCCAGCCGGTCGAGAACAAGCCGCGCGTGCCCGCCACGACCGAATGTCGCGTCCAGGTAAGTCCCATCCGCACGCACGTTCAAGGCGTTCACTGCCGCCTCCTCAAGTACCGGAACATGTTCCATCACAGCACCAGCTCGGCCATTTCGGCTGAGGCCTGCTCCTGTATCGACCGCTCCTCTTCGGCTCGCCGCTGGTTGAGCACGTTCTCGTTCCACACTTCGAAACGCGCGCCCATGCCCATCAGCACGACCTTCTTCTCCAGACCGGCGACCTGCCGCAGCGTCTGCGGCAGCAACAACCGCGCACTGCCGTCCAGCTCGAGCTGGGTCGCCGAACCCACCAGGCGGCGCTGAAGCCCCCGGTGGCTGGGGTTGAAAGTGGAAAGCGCCATGACCTGATCGCGCACGCGCTCCCACTCCGGCTCGGGATACAGCCACAGGCAACCGGAATCGAACGCCGAGTACGTCAGCACCAGGCGATTGCCCGAGGCCTCCTCGACCGATTCTCGATAACGCGTGGGCAGCGCCATGCGGCCTTTCGCGTCCAGGTTGATGGCTGTTTCACCGAAAAACATGGTTTGGGCGGTTTACTCCACTATTTCCCACAATTTCCCACTCAGCGCCACAATAGTCCCTGCTCAAGGGGCTGTCAAGCGGAAATTCCAAGCAAATTCAGGGGCGAAGCGGGGTTCAGGCGGGCGACCGGCCGAATCACTGAACACATGAACAGTGGTTTTCGGATGCCGTTTTCCGGCACGGGGCCGGGTTTGTCGTTGACCGCAATCTCGGTCAAGCCCGATTCGAGTGCAGATCCGACTTCAAAAGCCGTTTCGCCGCCGGCTGCGCCGGCTGATGCGAGTTACTTCTTGGCGCCCCAAGAACGAGGGAGCCGCCGGTCCCGCGGCTGCTGGCGCAGCCTCCGGCCCGGTGCCCTGCGCGTTTCGGTCGGGCCGGGGTCCGCCGAACTCGCTATGGTCGCTTCGCTCCCGTCGCTCAGACATGCGGCGGCCCTTTTCCCGGCCCGCCCTGCAATGCTCGGCGGCGGCGACGGCGGGATGCGGGCACGGAACGTTCCGTGCCTTTTCTCCGACATGCACCCCAACGATCGGCGGCCGCCCATCTGCCTCGATGGCGCCGAGTATCGCAGCAGCGAACGGAGTCTTCCGGTTCCGCATGTCTGAGCGACCGAAGGGAGCGAGTTCGGAACCGGCCGTTCGGTGCGAGAAACGCAGGGGACCCGGCGCAGTTTGCCGGGCGCCTTCGCGGCATGAGCGGTTTTGCCTACTTTTGTCGCCACAAAAGTAGGTCGCATCAGCCAGCGAAGCTGGCGGCGAAAC
>PBLG01000041.1 GCA_002722315.1 Lysobacterales bacterium
GAACCCGATATCTGCAGGCAGAGGACTTCGTGTGCCCCGGGACCTGAGAATCCGTATTTATCGAAAGGTTGACAAAGGCTATGAGAGCCCGGGTAAGCGCAGCGCACCCGGGGGTTTTTACAAGGCTTGCGATTCCCGGGTGCGCTGCGCTTACCCGGGCTACGAAAGGCAACAAGGGTTCACCGGCGGCCAATCGCCCCAGGATGGGCCTCCCACAAGACCAACCACCAACCACCAACCAGCAACCAGCAACCAGCAACGTATTCGCCCTTACCTAACACCTAAAACCAGCGCAAAGCGCCTAAAACCGCGCACCACCCGCCCCGATCCTAGATAATCCCCCCACCCCTCCACCAAAACCAAGAATGAAGTTCCTCCCCGGCCCGCGCGAAAACACCGCCGTGATCGAACCCGAATCGTTCGAGGCACCGATCCGGGTCGATGGCATTTCACCGGAGGTGATGGCCGGCCTGTTCCGGGGCTCGAACGCCGCGCGCAGCCACTGGCACCCGCCCCTGGAAATCACTGCAGGCCTGACCGGCGCTGACGACGTCGCCACCGGGGAGCCTTACGAAAAAGACCTGCCCGACGGCCGCGGGATCCTGCATACCGGCGCACCCGGTAGCGTTCGGATCGAAACGCACCACCGCCTTGCTGGCGACATGCTGCAGCCTCAGAGCCTCTACCTGCTGCTGGCCCAGCAGTGGGCCCGCGCCGGCCTGATGCTGGTCCACGGCGCCGCGTTCGAGCTCGACGGCGTCGGCGTGCTGGCGCTGGGCGACAAGGGCGCCGGCAAATCCGTGCTCACCGCCGCCGCATTGGCTGCCGGCGCTCGCGTCGTCTCCGACGACTGGGTGATGGTCGGGCTCGACGGTGACGGCCGGCTGGAGGCCGAACGCCTGCGCGAGTTCCTGATGCTGCGCCACGGCCAGGCCTGCGATCGACTGATGGACGCGCTGCCCAATCTCCGGCCCGCCCCGCTGGCAAACCGGCCCAAGACGGTCTTCCACATCGGCGACCAGCCCGAGTCGGTTCGCCGGCAATTCATCACGACGTGCAGCGTAGACCGGATCTGGCTGCTGAAACGCCCGTCGTCTGGACGGTTCCAGCCCTCGGCCCGCACGCCGGCATCCCCGGTGCAGGCGCTGTCGGCGCTGATCCAGGCGACCATGCCGCTGCTGTTCAGCGGCCGATTCGCCCATGAATCGGCCGAATTGAGGAAAACGACCGACGCGGCCTCTTCCGGCGATCGTTCCGGCAGTCGGCTCTCGACCGTCCGCACCGGCCCCGACCTGCTCGACCAGCCGGAAACGGTTCTGGCTGCACTTTTGTGACGTTAACCGCAGTTTCCGGCAGGGAAGCGCGCTTTTCGTCATATCCCCACCCGAAATTTGCAGATTTTCGCAGGATAACTTGAGAAAAACCCCTCGCCACAATCACTTAAACGTTTGTTTTTAAAACAGAGAAGCGATACCCTGCCCGGCTCGGGGCCAAAGTTGGTATTGTTGTTGCATTACCTATCATAGAACAGTTGATCGAAAGCATTTCAGTCGCTAATATGTGACGAGATTCAGGAATCGATCGAGAGAGTCCGAGCTGTCGCAAGCAGCAGGGCGATCGGAACCTGGTCGAAGGGGTTTTTCCACGACGCTTGTCGAACCCGACTGGCGATCCTTTCCCGAAGACCACTCCGAATGAGGCCATGGGCCTGCTCAACCGAGCGCGTAACAAAGCGAGTCGGCTGGATAGGTCTCGAACGATTTCAAGCAAATTCATTCAGCGGGACGAATTCACGTCCTGTGCCGGGAGCCAGTAAATGCAGAGCATTTCGAATCCAGTTGAACCTCGCGCAGACGCTCGTCGTCCGCATTGCTTCGCCCTATCCAACCGGACCGTGCATCGGGCGCTTTCGGCCTGCCTGATCATCGCGTTTGCCTGGACCTTGAACGTCGGGGCGCAGACTAGCCCCGACAGGATGACGGTCACGATCCCGACCGGCACGAACAACAGCGCCGGCAGCGGTACGTTCACCTGCGACCAGCCAGGCAACCAGAATCGCCTTGAATGCAACGGTGCCCTTGACGGTGCGACCTCCACCGACGATATCCTGCTTTCGACCATACGCTTCGGCCCGAACAACAACAGGGTGACCTTCGACGGCGCCAACGGCGAAATCATTCCGGGCCTGGCGTCGGTGTTCCTCGAAGGGGGTGGCGGCACCAACGTCAACGCCGAGTGGGGCGACAACGACGACAACGACGATGGCGACAACAACCCGTTCGTCAAGGCCGGCTACCCGATTCCGCCGAACGACCAGGAATCCCAGAATGTCGACATCATCAATGCCACCCTGCTGCAGGTATTTCGCACGCTCAACATCATGGAGGGCGTCGACGGCGAAGACGAAAACTTCCGCCTGGAACTGATCTTCGAACGCGGCGTGCAAGACAACAACGGCAACGGGCTCGACCCGATTCCCGAGATCATCATCTTCGAGCGCGGCCTGAACTCGGACGTGGCGGTCCAGCTGCTCCTGGCCGACGGCGGTACCAGCAACGAACTGATCATCGACCGCTCTGCATTCCGGGATTCCGGCATCCAGGCCGATACCGTGGAGATCGCCGGCGGCCAGGCCATGGGCGTGGTCGGAATCGACCTGAACTCGTTCTCCGGCGCCGGTTTCAGCCCGGCAAACGACACCGTGATCGGCGTGCGCTTCGGCTCGGCCGGCGGCGGCGCCGACATCTTCGGCGTGTTCGGCACTTCGAAGAACCCGCAGCTTCTGCGCGACTGGGGCGATGCCCCCGCCTCCTACGGCACGCTGAACGCCGACAATGGGCCCCGCCACCTGCTGTCTCGCGGCCTGTTCATCGGCTTCCCGCCCGATTCCGAACCCGACGGACAACCCAGCGCGGATGCCACGGGCGACGATTCGATTGCCGGCAACGACGAGGCCCTCGAGTATCAATTCCCCACCGGGCCGTTCGTCGCGGGCGATACGTTCAGCGTTACCGTGCCGGTCTTCAACGACACCGGCGCCGCCGCGCTGCTCTGCGGCTGGGTGGATTTCAACGAAAACGGCACGTTCGACAACGCCGATGCCACCAGCGGCGGGGCCAGCAATGCGGAGCGCACCTGCGTCCCGGTCGCCAACGGCCTGGTCTCCACCGGCACTTCGCCCGGTACCGTCACGCTTGATTTCACCGTCCCCGCCGACTACGCCGGCGCACCTGCCGGTGGCCTGTTCGCCCGATTCCGCATCACCAGCGACTGGGCCGGTGCCGGCAACGCCAGCCCGCTGGGTCCGGTCGGCAACGGCGAAGTCGAGGATGTCCTGTTCGGCGTTGGGACGACGCCCTTCGACTACGGCGATCTCGACAACCTGTTCGGTACGCTGAGGTCCAGCAATGGCGCGCGGCACATCATCGCACCCGGGCTCCGGCTCGGAGCTGCCGTTGACGCCGAGGCCAACGGCCAGCCCGATGGACTGGCGACCGGCGACGACAACAACGGCGTCGACGACGAGGACGGCGTGACCTTCCCGGATACCGTGGGCGCCGACTTCGTTTATACGACCACTGTGACCGCCACCAACACCGGCACCAGCGATGCACTGCTGTGCGCCTGGTTCGACTTCGCCAACGACGGCATTCTGAACAATTCGGCGAACACCTCGACCACGAGCGCCGACCCCGGTTCGTTCTTTGCCAACGACAGCGGCGAGCGCAGCTGCGTCCTGGTGCCCGCTGGCACGACGGACGGTACATTCCAGGTGGCCTGGACCATTCCAGCCGGCGCTCGCGACAACACCGGCCTGCTGCCCTTCCGTTATCGCATCTCGACGGATGCGCGCATGTTTGCGGCGGGAACGCTTTCGACCACCGGCACCTATGTCGGCGGCGAAGTCGAGGACTACCTCGTCGACTTCGGCCCCAATACCCTTCCGGTCAGCATCTCTTCGTTCAGCTCGCGCTACACCGACAAGGGCCTGGAACTCACCTGGGCCACGGTCTCGGAAACCCACAACCTGGGCTTCTACGTCTGGGGCGACAGGGGCGACGGACTCGAACCGCTTACCGCCGACCTGGTGCCGTCCGAAGAAGGCGACCCGGCGACGCCCCGCGTCTACTCAATAGTCCTGCCCGGCCTGGCCGAAGGCGATGTACTCGACCTGGCGGTCACGGCCGTCGACTACCGCGGCGACGAAGAGGTCTACGGCCTGTTCGAAGCCGGCGCCAGCTACGGCAAGGAAGTTGCCCCTGCCGCGATCGACTGGAACGAAGTGCGTCAACAGGCCGATGTGCGCAGCCAGCTTCAAGGCGCCGCAGCCAAGCGTTCCGCATCGGTCAGCGCCGTGGGCAGCGATGTATCCAGTGCGCCGGACTACGTCGATATCCGCGTCACCGAGCCCGGCCTGCAGGAGATCACCTGGCAGATGCTGGCCAATGCCGGCATGGACCTCACGGGCGTCGCGGCCTCCGACATCGTCGTGAGCCTCAAGGGCGAACCGGTCTCGCGTCACGTGGTCGATGACAATCGGCGTGGCTCGGGCAGCGCACTTTACGCCGCCGGGCTGGTTGCCGAACGCGGCCTGCGCTTCGGTCCCGACAGCAGGATCCGCTTCTGGGGCGCGGCGCCTTCCGCCGCTGACTCGATCTACCTGGATCACTACGTCTACCGGATATCGGTCGCCCGCGGCGCCGGCCTGACCGCACGCAAGGTCAACGCGCGCGCCACGACGTTCGCCGACGGCCATTTGAACTGGCTGCGCCAGGACATCGACACCGGCTATCACTTCGCCAGCCGGCTGGAAGACCCGTGGTACGCGGCGCGGTTGCGCGCCGACCGCGACAACAGCTACACGACCCGATTCTTCGTGGACGACGCGCTTCGCAGCGACCAGCCGGCCCGCCTCGAAGTCCTGATCGCCGGACTGACCGACTTCCCGGAAGCCCCGGACCACCGCGCGCTGGTCGAGGTCAAC
This sequence comes from Lysobacterales bacterium, assembly GCA_002722315.1. Classification (GTDB taxonomy): domain Bacteria; phylum Pseudomonadota; class Gammaproteobacteria; order Xanthomonadales; family Wenzhouxiangellaceae. The sequence goes on from PBLG01000041.1 coordinate 4,985, forward strand.
GGCCAGGTCGTGGGCGAGTCGATCTTCGACGGCCAGGCCGTGCGCCTGATGGATCTCGAAGTACCGGCCGGTCTGCTGGTGCCCGGCGAGAACACCGTGCGCGTGCTTGCCCCGGGCGGCACCGCCGCGCCGTTCGACCTGTTCCTGGTCGACAAGGTGGCGCTCGGCTACCCGCGCGACCTGGTGGCGAACGAAGGCCGGCTCCTGGTGGAATCGCCCGTCGCGGGCAACGGCCTGCAGGTCTCCGGCATCGGCGCCCGTGACGCCATTGCCTATGGCTGGGACGGCGAAGCACTGTACGCACTGAGCGCCGGGCGCGCCCCGGCGGGCAGCATCTCGATCCCGACGCTGAACGAAGATACCGCCAGCTACTGGATCTCGACGGCCGACCGGGCCATCCGGCCCGACGTCCTGGGCGCCGGCCGGAACGCATCGCTGTTCACCGAAGGCGCGACCGACCTGGTCGTTATCGCCCACCCGGCCTTCATGCCGGTCTCGGCACGCGAGCGCCACCCGCTCAACGACTACATCCGCCAGCGCGAAAACGAGGGCTGGACGGTCGGCGTCTACGACATCACGCAGATCCAGGCCGTCTACGCCCACGGCATGCCGTTGCCCGAGGCCGTCACGGCGTTCCTGAAGGCCGCCGACCGCCGCTTCGACTACGAGCACGTGCTGCTGGTCGGCGGCGACAGCTACGACTACACGAACAATCTCGGACTCGGCAGCGTCAGCTTCATCCCGACCCGCTATGCCGCCACCAGCTTCGTCCCGCACACGCCAAGCGACGCGCTGCTGGGCGATCTGGACGGCGACGGGCTGGCCGACAAGGCCATCGGCCGCTGGCCGGTGCGCACCCAGGGCGATCTCGAGGCCATCGTGGCCAAGACCCTGGACTGGCCGAACCTGGCACACCCGCAGAGCTCGGTCTGGATGACCGACTCGGAGGACTCGCGTACCGGTTCGTTCAACCGCCAGGCCGACCGGGTGCTCGCCACGCTGGAAAACGCCGGCTGGCCGGCCGACATGCTCGATCGGGTCTACTTCAACCAGACCGCGCCCAGGCCCGGCTTGTCGGTGGCCGATTCGGCGCGGGATGACCTGTTCGACCTGCTCGAGCAGGGCCGCGCCCTGACCGGCTTCGTCGGCCACGGCGCGCCGACGATGTGGTCGTTCCAGGGCATGGTGACCCCCGACGACTTGACCGACCTGCACAACGAGGGCAAGCCGACCATGATCGGCACGATGACCTGCTACACCAGCTATTTCGTCTCCCCGGCCGGCGACAGCGTCGCCCACCGCTGGATGAACGGCTACCGTGAGAACGCCGCCGGCAACCGCATCCCCGGGGTGGCCAACGGCGCGGCCGCCATCCACGGCGCCGCCACGCTGTCCGACTACGGCGCCAACGAGACCTTCATGCAAGCCGTGCTGGCCGCCCAGCTCGACGGCGCCACCGTCGGCCAGGCCGTCGAGGCCGCTCGCAGGCAGGCCCGGGACATCGGCAACGATGACCATGTGATCAACTGGACGCTGCTCGGGGATCCGACGCTGGGGCTTCAATAACCTGCAAACTTGTTGAATTCACTGTGATAACCGGCCTCTTGCTTGACCGGTCCAATGGGCCTTGATATATTGTGACGAGCATCGAAGTTCGCGAATCCGTTGAATCAAATGCGAATGCAAAAACCTTCAAGGAATCCCGTGAAAAAAATCAATGACCATGCCGTTGAACCGCTTGCCTTCTCCGGCGATTTGCCCGATACGGGCCAAGCCGACCGGGAAGAGTATGGAACGCCCAGCGTAAGAGTGGACAGGCTGGATCTGATCACGCGGGGAGGAAGCCCTGGCGCTGCCGATTCTGGAGGCACTGGCCCCGAGGAGTTTCCGACTTAAAAAGCCTCCGCCATTGCATCTGAGACATTGGTCTTCATATATGGGTCCGGCACGTTCGGTGCAAAAGCCGAGTCGATTGCCAGACGCAACGGCTGGCAATGCTGGACATGCAACGATCATCGCCTGGCCTTCGACGATGCCACCTTTGCCAGCGCGCTTCCGTTGGGGGCTTTTGTACCTGCTACCAGCGGAAGGCGTGAAATAGCATGGTTGATCACCGCTGGAAGTCCCAGGGCTCCATCTAGTACGAGCACCTCTGACGGCTTGCCACAAAGCAGCCCGCTTGCCCCCGTAGAATTTGCAAGACTGCTTCATCGTTCCAACATCTCAGAACTCTCGTCGCTTCGTGGCGTATTCGCCGGGACACTGATCATTCCGGATGCTCAGTTCGTAGTGGTCTGCCGCGATCGTCTGGGTGGCGCGACCGCATACTACAAGGAAGACGGCGGATCGTTTGCGGTCGCATCCAACGCTTATCTGTTAGCCCTGGCTTCCAATTCAATCTCGGAAGACCCGGTGACCATCGGCCGGCATTTCAGATTGAAAGGGTCGCACCCTCCCGGAAGAACCGCATTCGGAGCCGTTTCGGAACTGCTGCCGGGCGAAGTTATCCTCCGTCGGGGGAATCGAACTTCCGTGCTTCGAAAAAAGTGGCCGCTTGGAACGACCTCCCACGCGATTCCGGCTTCGCAAGTTACGGACCTGATCCGGGAACGGCTCGAATGCGCCGTTGCCAGAATACTTCCGGAAAACAGCGACTCCGGAATCATGCTGTCGGGCGGTATGGACTCGGGACCTACAGCGAGCATTGCTGCCCGATTATTACAGAGCAGGGCCACCCAGCTTCACGCCGTGAGCTGGTCTCTCGATGATTTCCCCGAAGCGGATGAATGGACCTGGATAGAAGCGTTGGCAAACCATCTGGGCATCCCGATCCACCGCGTGGCCGGTTCAGGAATGCTGCCTTTCTCCTTGCTCGACACAAGTGCCGTACAAACCGATTGGCCCGATTTCAATCCATTCAGATCTCTGGTCAACGCTTGCTACCGAATTGCGCGCGACCAGGGTCTGACGACACTGATCAATGCGAACGCCGGTGACCGTCTCTACCCCCAAAGCCGATTCACGCTGCTGGATCAGCTGCTGCGCGGCCAATATATTCGCGCAACCCGCCGCTCCCTGAGCCTGACACCAGCATCAAACCCGTTGCGGGCTTTAAGGAATGCTGAAATCCGAACCGTCCTGGCATTCTGGAAAAACAGATACTGGTCAAAGCGTGTGAAGGAAACGTGGCCGTGGCTCGTCGACGCCCAGGCTTCAGCGGACCATTCCGGCTTTCAGTGGCCGGAAGAATCTCAATCGCATCATATTCCGTCGTACGCCGAACAAGTACTTGGAATGGGATTGAGCGGCAGTCTGGCTCATGAGAACTGGTTCGCCGAACAGTTCGAGGTCAGCAGGGTTGATCCATTCTATGATCCGGATCTTGCGGCACTATTTCTTCAGATACCTTTTGAATTGCATTTTGACGGCGCTCATGCCAAAGCAACGATGCGCCGCGCGATGCTTGGCCATCTCCCTGAGGCTTACCGCACAAAATCCAGAACCGGCCTCCTGAACACGTTCTTCCATTCCGGTTTCGATGCAAATATCAGGCAAATTCGGGATTTGCTGGAAACAGTCGATTGCTGGAAAGACTGGGTTCGAACCGAACCCGTGCACGCCGTACTCGCCGGCGAGGACCGCAGCAGCAGAGGCAGGCTGATCGTTTCGGCCTGCATTGGTTACGCGCTCTGGAAAGAACGAACAAGGTCACTCTACGCGACATGAAAAAGCCGGGCAGTGCCCGGCTTTTTTTATCGTTGATTACCGATAGTTCACGGATCAAGCCGCAGCGTGGGATCGCCAAGAAGCGTCCAGTTCAGAGATTGGTCACGAAGGCCTTGTTCGGCGGCATAGCTTCGCGCGGCCTGCACGGCAGTCCCGAGAGTTGCACCCTGAAGTTGAAACTCGAGCACTCTTCGGGCAATCGCCTCGTTCTGCCCGTAGTTGGATAACGTGGCCGCACCGTGTATCGCGACTGCACCGTTGGGCACCCCGCCAATCGCGTTTCCGACAGCATCCTCCCGGTAACCGTTCATCCAGCGGTGCGCAACCGTATCGCTAAACGGTGAGACGAAATAAGTTGTGTAGCACGTCAGCGTCCCGATCAATGTCGGGTTCCCCTCGTTATACAAGTCGGCAATGTCATCCGGCGCCAGCAGACCCTGGAAGGTCCACATGGCCGGTGCGCCGTGACCGATGAAGCCGGCCAGTGATCGGCCCTGCTCGAGTTTGTCGAAAAAAGCTTCACGCGCTGCATCCGCTTGCGACATACCGGCGACCGGAAGGATCTCATCGAAATATATGCCGGCAATCTCGGAACCCAACCACCCGTTGGCCAGCAAGGGCTGTGACATACGACCTGCTTGAGCCCGGAACGACGGCTGGGCCGGGTCTTGGGAGTCGGTCAGCCAGACCGCATTCGACAGCGCTTCGGCATCACCGCTCCAATCGAGCGTCTTGGTCACGATCGATTGGAGATCCGCCTCGCTGCGGACCGGCCAACGGCCAATCGCCTTGTCAGAAACACCGTCGCCATCCAAGTCGGCCAACAACGCGTCGCTCGGTGTGTGAGGAATCGATTTGGTCGCCTCATACAGGGTCGGAATGAAGCTGATGCTGCCGAGGCCCAGCTTGTCGGTGTAGTCATAGCTATCGGCGCCGACCAGCAAAACATGCTCGTAGCCAAATCGGGAATCGGCGGCCGACAGGAACGCGGTCACGGCCTGCGGCAAAGGCATTCCACCACCAAATTCGCGCTGGATTTCGGTGATATCGAAAACGGCAATATCCCAGCCTTCCGATTCGCGTGCTGCGATGAATTCATTGAGCGGATGCGATTCATTCGAGGATATGGGCAGGAATGCCGGATGACCGATGATCACGAAATCACCACTCGTGCCGGAAAGGAGATCTATCGAATCCGATATGCTGATGGACTTGGGCGCCAAAACCTTGTCGACCGAGGAGAGCCAGTAATCGGCACCGTCTTCCTCGAGTGTCGGAACCCGAATGGAGCCGCGACCGAACTGATGTCGATTCAGCTCGACCAGCTGGGCGCCGTCCCACGCGTAGGCAAGCGTGTCCAGATCGGTAAACCCATCGATGGTAAGCCCGCCCGAGGCATCCTGACCTTCAACCAGCACACGGTCGTCGGTCGCCCTGAGAAGCCGCGGATACTGGAGCATTACACGATCGACGAGTGAGATATCGTAGGGCGCCGCCGTGCCGCCGGGGGCGAGAACTCTGACCGTGTTGTTTCCCGGCACGAGCAATCCGGGCGGAACATCCATGGAGAGCGACTTGGCCGTACTGCCATCGAAGACGACATTCGCCAATTGCGTTCCGTTGAGTTCGATACGGATATTGTGATCGGGATTCACCCGATAGGACGTCAAACCGCCGACCACGACATTCAGGCGGCCCGGCGTATCCGACACGAGCGCGTTATCAACCGATAGCGTGGCCGAATAGCTGTTGGTTCCGTCGGCCCGCAATCGTGCGGCATACCATGGATCCTCGAGGGGAGACGCCAAGTGGTAGGCGTTGTCCTCTTCGACGGCAACGCGAGCAAGGTGTGTCGAGCTGCCAGGCTTGCCGCGATTCATTCGTGCGCCGGCATTGAGAGCGTCGGTCGGGTTTACAGCCACGCGGTAGACGTACTCGTCGACATACAGCTTGTCTTTACGACTCGGAATTTCACCCCAGAACAGTATTTCCGCGCCGGGCCCGAAGAACTCAGGCGTTCCGCCCGCCTCGCGCGCGCCGCGCATGGCAGAGCGCTGGCCCGGCGCCCGAACGCCGGATGCTCGTCTGACGATATGCCTCGAAACTGGTTCGCCCTTGAGAGTGACGGCAATCGAGGTGGACTCAACGCCTTCGAGATCGAGCCCTGCATCAGTTAGATCCTGCCAGGTAACGCGATGCAAGCCGGCTGCCCCAACCTTCACGTCGGCAAAGGAAGTTGCGACCGAAGTTCTCGACGACTTACGTCCCGGGGCACCGTGGACGCGCGCCCCAGCATTACGCTTGCCGAATGCTGCATGCAGCTGCTGCCTCAACTTGACGTCACGATCGATCCGATCCCATGCAATCGGCGCCGGCTGCACGGACTCGCCATACTTGGCCCCGGCCTCGAACAAACCGTAAATCTCTTCATCGCCGGAGTAACTCATCGCCGTAATGGCAAGATCCTTGATTTCGCCGACCTTCGCGCCGTCAATGAAATAGCTGTATCGCTGGGGCTGTAGTGGATCGACACTGCCGGACGGAATCATGTCTTCGACCAGTAGTTCCATGCCTTGACCCCGGTCACCCCATATGTGGAAACCGGCATTGCGCGTTTCAGAGACGGTGCCCCATTTAATCGCCAGGCCCTCGGAGGTGAACTCCGAGTCAAACGAATGGATGCTGACCGGCAGGGTCGATGAGGTAATCAGGTAATCCTCAACCTCGCCGTCCGACGCGAATCCTCCAAGAACTGCTTCGGATTCATCGGCCCAATCTGTTGTCACGCGGAATCGAGCAAGAAATCCGCTGTCAGTGCCACCCGGATTACCATTATCGCCATTCCAGTTGCCTGGAATCACGAAATCCAGTGTGCAAGTCAGATTTGGCTCTGACCCGTTACAGTTGGTTGTGTTTACCGCGACACACAAGCGTTCTCCGCGAAACCCATCCGACTGCACAACAGCGTTGTCATCATTCTGAAACCCGAAATCGAGCAGCTGATCCGTATCGGTGAAATCAATCCAGCCACAAAGCAGCGCCCCATCTGAATCAAGCACATTCTGAACGCTGATCTCGACAGGAAAGGCGTCACCCGCGCTCAAAGCCGGAAGGATTGGAAACTCTACTCCGTCATGATCATCTGCCCCGGTATTGTCGTCTTGAATGGCCTCAGCATTCCCCCCTCCACCAGCTGCGCTTGGCGCGACCGTCTGGCTTTCGGCATCGACCGAGGCCCCTAACCGTGGTCCGACAACTGCATGGCTCGCATTCTCAATCACGCCATCGTTGCCAGCAGGCCCGATTAGCGGCGCTACTCTACTGTCAACGAAGCTTGTCAAAGTTCCTACGCCGGGTATAGTGACAGACAACTCCGCAGCAGCATCACCCAAGTCGATGCCGCAAGTAAAAAACGGAGTCAGCACCTTGAGATCGACGTCCTGCCCAGCAGGCGTGATCCGCATGCGTATTGCGCCGACGTCCGTGAAATCCGCGCCGCTCGCGTCGCTTCCCTGAGACACGAAGTCGTCGAACGGAAATGTAAGAATTGATGTCAGGCCATTGTCAATTTCCGTGCGGGAAAGCGACGACCAGCTATCATCATCGGTGAAAACGTCGATCACAATGTCGTAATTCAGCGAGTTGTCGGAATCCCCGGCGATAATCGCGAACGAATCCTGAGTCCCCGGACATGCCTGCTCCAGGTTGAGTCCAGTTGCTCCCGTCCCACGCAAGCCTGTTGTGGCGAGTCCCCCGCCACTCACATTATTGTTGCCGTCAAAGGTCGCTGCCGCTGCGGTTCCGTCCTCTCCGTCCCAGATGATGAACGTGTTGCCACGGCTGTCCACTTCACCATGATCCAGGTTCCCGCTGCCGGCACTCGATGTTGTCTGACCACCACCGCCGCCAGAAATGAATTCAACCCGCACATCGCGCTCTCCGACCCCGTCTCCGTCGGTTGCCGCAGTGACGATGCCGCTGCCGGTAACGACCTGCATGGCCACCGGAGTCCCCGGCGTGGCATTCAGCGCACCGTGAACAGTAGTCCAGTCATCGACGATCTGCTGCGAATAAGCCAGCGGGACCGCCAACAGCCCCACCACAAGCGCAGGTATCAACCGCTTTGGGTGCAGGTACCCGGCACTGAACGGAGGCGTAAAGGATTTCGGATTGCCAGTCGCATCTTCATGCATGTTTTTTTCCCTTTTGTCCCTTGGAGAACCGCCAGAAATTGTGAGTGAAGCCGTCAGCTATGGGGCGGAATGCCAAACTGCCCGCAGCAACGAACTCGATTACTCCCCGCTACCTCGAGGGCGTTCACAATGCCCTGAGCTTATCAGAGCAGAATTTTCAACACAACCTCGTCTAACATTTACATGCTCGAAAAGTTAACCGGATCACATCGCTGTCGGCGCCACGGAACATGCGCAAGGCATTGATATTGAAGAGATCGATGTCGCTGCTGGCCAGTAACCCAGCGTGAGCCGAGGCTGCTTTGCGACGGGATAGGCTTCCAGCCCTGAGCCCTTGATTGCGGAAACCGACGCGGAGAACCTGCCTGCGGAAGACCATAAACGTTTTCCAATCGCGTAAACCGTCCAGCCGTCAATTCCTCCTTCAACCAACGAACTAACGAACCAACGAATCAACGATCCGTCTCACATACAACCACGGCAACGACCACCGCCCCGCACCCGGATACTTCCGCCGCATATACGCCGCCGGCGGGAAGAACGTCCCGCGCAGGTTCCGAAGACCGGCCACCAGTCCCTTCTCCTCGTAAGCACTGCGTAGGATCTCCAGCGCCCTGAATCGCGGCGGGCGCGTCAGCCGGTGCGCCGACTCTCGCCGGGACGCCTGCTCGAGCTGACCAAGCCAGTCCGGATCCACCGGTGTTTCGAACCGCTCGACCGACAGTCGCATGCCCGCCGCCACCAGGCTGCCGATGCCGGACGACAGCGCTGCCTCGGCCACGCGTCCTCGCCCGCCTTCTTCCAGCGAGCGCCACAGCAGGTCCATGTCGAGCAGCCACTGGTCCGGACGAAACTCACCGCCGTGGTGGCCAAAGTAGTGCGCGCAGGCGTGCAGAAGCGCGTCCTCGGCGCACAGCCCGGTGACCGGCCGCTTGCTGCCCGACACCTCGACCGAGCGCGCAAGCAGCGCGTCGAATTCAAAGCGCGCCTTCAACAAAGGGCGATTGGAAAGATCCCAATGCAGATCCACCGCGTGAATCGGCGAATCACCGCGCCGAATCCACTGCGCCTGCGTCATCGGCGGCCCGCCGTGGACCTCGTAGCTGGGCGCAAAGCCAATGCCCCGCAGGGCCGCGCAGGCATCCTCCACGGCGGCGGAAGCCACCAGCAAATCGATATCCGTCCGAATCCGCGCTTCCTGCGACGGATACACCGTCCGACCGAGCAGTGCACCCTTGAGCACCAGCACCTCGATCGCCGCCGCACCCAGCGCATCCAGCACCTCATCTTCGACGGCGGCACGCCGCCGCTCGGCCTCTCGGTCCCGCGCCGCCAGTTTCCCAGCCAACGCCACCAGGTCACCCCGCAGCAACCCCCGCTCGGCCAGCAAGCCGGCCACAGGCAACAGCCGATGCGCCTGCAACGCCTGAATCACCGCCGCCGGCTCCGAAAGCCGCTTCCAGTCAAACTCCGTCATGCCCGGAGCATAAACAAAAAACGGCGGCCCTGGCCGCCGCTCTTCATCGTTTCCCTACTAGCTGCCCACCACTCCCTGCTACAGGTGTGGGAGCGGGCCTCGCCCGCGAATTTCTTGATTCCAAAGCCACGGGCTCCCGGATAGAGTCCCTGGCCGATAACATGGAGAGGCCTTGCTTGTCGGAGGAGCTTCCAACTGTGGGAGATTCTATGTTGCGATGCAACCCCCCTGACGCGTCTGCGGCCGATATTCGGAGCCATTCCTGAGAAGCGCGAAGGCAACGCGCGCGAGCTTTCGAGCAAGTGCGACCAGGGATTGGATCGTGGACAGCCCCCGATCGAGATGGCGCTGGTAGAACGCCTTCCAGGCTGGTGATCGTCGTGCGGTCATCGCCGCCATGTAGAGCAGCCGCCGGAGCTCCGAGGCGCCTTTCTTGGTCAGTTTCCTGCGGCCCTTGTACGAGCCGGACTCGCGCACCCGAACATCCAGGCCGAGGAAGGCGATGAAGGCATCGCTGCTGCCGAACGCGCCGCGCTGGAACGTCATGACCAGGGCGGCGGCGGTGATGTCGCCGATGCCTTCCATGGCCTGAAGGCGGCGTGCCGCCTGAAGCCACTGCTGGTTCCGAAGCACCTTGCGGATGCGCTTTTTCAGGAGTTGATCGACCTGGTCGATGTGGCGGAGCAGTGCACGCCGGGTCGGCCCGAGTTGGGTCAGGCCGCCGAGGCTCTGGCCCAGGCTGGTCTTGGACTGGATCAGCCGCGCACGGCGCAGGATGAGCTGC
>PBLG01000042.1 GCA_002722315.1 Lysobacterales bacterium
CAAAGCACGCCGCACATGACGCTCGGGCAAGAAGATCTTCAACCGACGCCGCGATCAAACACCTAACCACCATTCCCATCAACCCGCACCGGAACTCTCTGCTGCTTGTAAAAAGCGCTTTTGCCTACTTTTGTCGCGACTGACAAAAGTAGGTCGCCCGCAAGCGCGAAGCGCGTGGCGAAACGGCTTTTGAAGTTGACTTTGGGTTGGAAGAGCCGCCCGCACCGGCCAAGGTGCACGAACCAGCGCGTGGCGAAATCGCCTTCGAATGTGAAGCCGAGCATCGGTTCGCGCGACAAGCGCACGAACTTCATTCAAATCCATGCCAACCTGTGTAACCTGTAGCAGGCCCTGACAAGAATCAAAGCGAGGCTGGACCAGGAGGCGATGGAAAGCGAACTGACACTGACCGGTGACATGCTGCTGGTGCTGGCCCTGCTCGGCCTGACCATCTTCGCGTTCGTCACCGAGATCGTGCGCATCGACATTGCCGCCGTGTCCATCATGGTGCTGGTCGGCCTGCTCGGCCTGGTGCCCGGCGATCAGTTGTTCGATGGGTTTGCGTCCAACGCGGTGATCGCGGTGATCGCAGTGATGATCCTCGGCGCCGGGCTCGACCGCACCGGCGTGATGAATACGGTTTCGGCGACGATCGTGAAATATGGCGGCAAGTCGGAGAACCGCATCGTCGCGATGCTCGCCGCGTCGGTCGGGTTCATCTCGGCGTTCATGCAGAACACCGGCGCCACGGCGCTGTTCCTGCCGGTCGCCGGGCGCGTGTCAAGCCGCCTGGATATCCCGCTGTCTACCCTGCTGATGCCGGTCGGTTTCTGCGCCATCGTCGGCGGCACCATCACGATGGTCGGTTCGTCACCGCTGATCCTGCTCAACGACCTGATCATGACGTCGAATCGCTCGCTGCCGCCGGGCGCCGAGGCGATGCGGCCTTTCGGCCTGTTTTCGGTCAGCCCGATCGGGCTTGCGCTGCTTGCCGTTGCACTCGTCTTCCTGTTGACCATGGGTCGCAGGCTGATACCCCGGACCCACGGCAAGCGACCGGCCTCGCCGGGCAGGACCAAGAATTACTTCGCCGAGGTCTACGGCATTACCGGCGATGTCTACGAGCTGCTGGTGACGGTCGATTCGCCGCTGGTGGGCATGCGCGTGGCCGAGGCCGAGATGCTGGACGGCGCGCCGCTGTTGCTGGCCATACAAAGCACCGACGAGCCGCGCCTGGCGCCGCCGGCCGACGAGATGATCTGGGTCGGCACCATGCTCGGCGTGATGGGCACGCGCGAACAGGTCGGACGATTCGCGGTGGACAACAAGCTCAGGCTGCAGCCGAGGCTGCGCACGTTCGGCACCCTGTTCGACCCCGGCCGGGCCGGCATTTCCGAGGTGGTGATTCCGCCCGGCTCCAACCTGATCGGCAAGACCATCGGCGACGCCCGGCTCCGTTCGCGCTTCGGCATTTCGGTACTGGCGATCAATCGTGGCGAGAACATCGTGCGCGAGGGCTTGAGGGGCGAGGCCCTGCGGACCGGCGACTGCCTGGTGTCGCATTCGTCGTGGCGCGATCTTTCCGCGGTGGCCCGCGACAAGGATTTCATCGTGGCCACCGACGTGCCCAAGGAAGAGGCGCGACCGCAGAAAGTGGCACATGCGCTGGTATTTTTCCTGCTCGCGATGGGGCTGATCCTGTTCACCGAGTTCAACCTGTCGGTGGCGTTGCTGACCGGCGCGATCGGCATGGTGCTTACCGGCGTGCTCAGCATGGACGAGGCTTACCAGGCAGTGAGCTGGAAGACTGTGTTCCTGATGGCCAGCCTGATTCCGCTGGGCTTCGCGATGGAAGTCACCGGTACCGCGGCGTGGCTGGTTCAGGAAATGCTCGCGCTGGTCGGCGACATCGGCGATATCTGGATGCAGCTGGCGCTCGCCGCACTGGCGACGGTGTTCACGCTGGTCATGTCGAATGTCGGGGCCACCGTGTTGCTGGTGCCCATCGCGATCAACATCGCGCTGGCCACCGGCGCCAATCCGGCGATTTACGCGCTGATCATCGCGCTGGGCACGTCCAACGCATTCATACTGCCCACCCATCCGGTCAACGCGCTGATCATCGGTCCCGGCGGCTACAAGGTGAAGGACTTCATCCGGGTGGGGCTGCCCATGAGCGTACTGTTCCTGGCGGCCATGCTGGGGATGGTGAACCTGGTCTATTGATCGTGTCGGACTTCGAACCGCTGCCATGGAGCGACGGCCACGCGGGCAAGCCGCGCCGGGTGGGCGTGGAGATGGAAATGGCCGGCATCGATCCCGAGGGCATCGCAAAGGCGGTCATCGACGTGCTCGGCGGGCGGTTCGAATCGGAAAGCGTGTTTTCCGGGATCGTGCGCGATACCGAGCTCGGCGATTTCGGTATCGAGCTGGACGCCGAGGTCCTGACCTCGCGGCGCTATCTCGACTCGCTCAAGGCCGTCGGCATCGAGATCGAACCGGGTCAGCTGCGCGACAACCTGGAAGACGTGCTGTCGCGAGTCGCCGGCCTGGTCGTGCCCCACGAGCTGGTCTGTCCGCCGGTGGAAATCGCGGAGCTGGAGAGAATCGACCAGATCCGCCGCGGGCTTTGCCGGGCCGGCGCCAAGGGCACGCAGTCGTCGGCCCTGTATGCTTTCGGCCTGCAGTTCAACGTCGATATCGCCGAGTGCAGCGGGTCGCACCTTGTTTCAGTGCTTCGGGCGTTCTTTCTGCTGTTCCCCGACATCTGCGAACGCGAGCAGATCGATTTTTCGCGCAAGCTCAGTCCGTTCGTTCAGCATTTTCCCGAGGATTTCGTGGCGCACGTGCTGGATCCCGACTACGCGCCCGACCTCGAGACGCTGATCGACGACTACCTCGAATTCACCCCGACCCGCAACCGTCCGCTGGACCTGCTGCCCCTGTTTGCCTGGATCGACCGCGAGCGCGTGATGTCGGCGCCGGTCGAACGGCATCTGATCAAGCCCCGCCCGACCTGGCATTACCGGTTGCCCAACTGCCTGATCGACGATCCCGACTGGTCCCTGCGCGATCCGTGGCGCGAGTGGGTGCGCATCGAAACGCTGGCTGCCGATGCGGACGCGCTGGAATCGGCGGCGCGGGCGCGGCTGGGCAAGTCGAGTGCGCTGCGGCGCTGGTGGTCGGGTTTCAGACGAAAGCTGGGGCTGGGCTGATGCGACCGGCAATCGGCATTACCGGTCCCGACCGCGGCGGTGCCGCCGCGTGGCTTTTTTCCGCGCTTGCGGTCTGGCGTGTCGGTGGGCGGCCACTGCGAATCCGCCCGTCGCACACACGGGCCATCGAAGACCTGGACGGCATGATCATCGGCGGCGGCGCCGACGTGAGTCCGGCGCTTTACGGTGAGCACCGGCACCTGCCGATGCGCGAACTGTCGGATCCCGGCGCGTTCGGCTGGCGTCGCGCAGTGGGCTTCATTCTGTTCCCCCTGCTCTGGTTGATGCGGCGCTTGCTGACGAAGAAGCGCGGCGGCCTCGATCCGGCCCGCGACGAGCTCGAACACGCGCTCATAGGCCAGGCCATCGAGCGACGGCTGCCGATGCTGGGCATCTGCCGCGGCATGCAGTTGATCAACGTGGCCCTGGGCGGCACGCTGCACCAGTCGCTGGAGGGCTTCTACGACGAATACCCGGCGATCCGGTCCGTGCTGCCGCGCAAGCGGGTCGAATTGAAGCCAGGCTCCCGGCTGCAGCAGATCGTCGGCAAGCCGCATGCGCAGGTCAACGCGCTTCATCGCCAGGCCATAGATCGCCTGGGTCAGGGCCTGGAAGCCGTCGCGCGCGAACCCAACGGCGTCCTGCAGGGCTTCGAGGCCACCGGCGATCGCTGGTTGATCGGCGTTCAATGGCACCCCGAGTACCTCCCGCAGCGCCCCGACCAGCGCGCGCTCTTCGCAGCCCTGGTCGAACAGGCGACCACGGGCCGGGTCCGATGAACGCGCATGCCGCCCCCGACCTGTCGCCGGAAGATTTCGTCGACGCAAGCGCCTATGCGCGCGAAGTGCTGCGCCGCTGGCGGCTGGACGCCGGCTGGCTGGCCGAAGGCGCCGACGCCAACGATCCCGAGCTGCCGATCGAATCCCGCCTTCGTCGCTACCGCCAGCTTGAAGCCTTGCGCATCCAGTGGCTGGAGATCAAGGGGCGGCACGACGTGGAGCAGACCGGCAGGCTGCTGTCGACGCTGGCCTGCGAGTGTCTGGAGCAGGCGCTGGCACAGGCCGAGGACGTCGTAGCCCAGCGCCATGGCCGACTGAACACGCCCGAGGGCCGCCCGGCCCGGCTTGCGGTGCTGGCACTGGGCAAGCTCGGCGGCGACGAGCTGAACTTCAACTCCGATCTCGACCTGGTGTTCTGCCACGGCGCGTCCGGCCAGAGCGACGGACGCAGGCCGCTGGAGCCGCGCGACTACTTCGGCCGGGTCGTGCGCGAGCTTTCCCGGTTGATGGAGGAGGTCACCAGCAACGGGCGCGTCTGGATCGTCGACACCCGGCTGCGGCCTTTCGGCCAGGCCGGTGCCATGGTCTGGTCGGTCGACGCCATGGAGCAGTACTTCATCAACGAAGGCCGGGCCTGGGAGCGATACGCCTGGCTCAAGGCGCGCCCGGTCGCCGGAGACGTCGCGCTGGGCCGCGAAATGCTGGCCCGTATCAGTCCGTTCGTGTTCCGCCGGTACCTCGACTACGGGCTGTTCGACAGCCTGCGCGCGCTGCATGCCGAAATCGAGACGCGTTCTTATCGTGAAGAATTGCAGGACGACATCAAGCGCGGCCCGGGCGGGATTCGTGAACTCGAGTTCCTGGTGCAGAGCCTGCAGTTGCTGCGCGGCGGACGCGAATCGGCCCTGCGCACCCCCGGCTTTCTGCCGGCGCTGCGCGCCGCGTGCGACGCGGGCGTCATCGATCAGTCGCCGGCCGAGACGGTGGGCGAGAACTACCGGTTCCTGCGCGCGTTGGAGAACCGGTTGCAGGTGGTCACCGGGCGCCAGACCCACGAACTGCCGAGCGATCCCGAGCTGCGCGAAGACCTGGCGGTGCTGATGGGGCACGCCGGATGGGGGGCGCTTGCCGAGCGGATCGAATCGGTGCGCCAGAGCGTTCGGGAGTCCTTTCGCAAGCGTTTCGGCGGTCCCGAGGAACGCGCCGCACCATCGCAGTCGCTCTGGCCGCCGTCGCCGGAGCTGCGGTCGCGGCTCGACCAGGCGGGTTTCGAGGACGCCGAAGCCGCAGCCGATGCTCTCGAGCGGCTTCACGACCGGCTTGCGCGCCGACCGCTGTCGGCCGAGGGCCGGCGGCGGCTGGACCGCCTGATGCCGGAGCTTCTCGACGAGGTCTTGCAGCACGATCCCCCGGATACCGGGTTCCCGGATCTGCTGGCGCTGATCGAAACCATCGCGCGACGCTCGGCATACCTGGCGCTGCTGCACGAGCGGCCGCAGACGCTGGCTCGCTGCGTTCGCGTTTACCGCGGCTCGGCCCGCCTGGCCGAATGGATCACCGCAAGCCCCCAGCTGCTGGATGACCTGCTGGCGCCGGAGAAGAGCCCGGACCTGCCGCGCCTGCCGCCAATCCAGCCCGAAGATGTCGAGAACAGCCTCAATTCTCTGGCCCGCTATCGACAGGCGGGATTCGTGCGCACGGCGCTGGGCCAGCTCGACGGCACGCTGGATCGTCCGGCGGCCCGGGTGCGCCTGACGCGCCTGGCCGAATCCGTGCTGGCGTGCATGGCCGGGCTGTTCCTGCCCGAGGACGACCCGCCGGCCGTCATCGGCTACGGCAATCTCGGTGCTTCCGAGCTCCATTACAGCTCCGACCTGGACCTCGTTTTTCTCCACCAGTGCGGCGAGGCCCCCTTGCGCGCCGTGCAGCGGATGATCAACGCCATGCAGCTGCCGCTGCCGGGTGGAAAACTCTATTCGATCGACACGCGCCTCAGACCCAACGGCAATGCCGGCATGCTCGTGTCCACCCTCGAGAGCTTTGCCGACTACCAGGACCGGCACGCCTGGACCTGGGAACACCAGGCGCTGATCCGGGCGCGCTGCGTGTTGGGCAGCGACGCGTTCAAGAGCCGTTTCGACGACGTGCGGCGCAAGGTGCTGGGGCGTTCGCGCGATGCCGACGAAGTACGCCGGTCGCTGGCCGACATGCGTCGCCGCCAACTCGAACAGCGCTCGGAACGACCGGAAAAGCGCCTCCTGGGCGACATCCAGTTCGTCGCCGAGCTTGGCGTACTTCTCAACGCGGCCGAAAACTCCGAGCTGATCGAGGCGCGCGCGACCATGGAACAACTGCGACTGCTCGCAGATCTCGGCTGGCTGTCGGGGGTGACCGCGGAGCAGCTGATCGACGTGTTCAACCGGGCCGCGGCGCTGCGCGACAGGCTGTTTCTCGAGCGCGACTGCACCGACGAGCTGTCCGACACCGCTCGCCGGGTGGTCGAAGAGGCCTGGACGGCTGCATTCGGGGCATCGCGCTGAAGGGTTTCAATAAAGAGACCGTTAGTAGGGCTAAAATGGGGGTCTGTCATCTACGGCTGGTCTGTTCGTGAATGAATCTGTAGACAATCGCTCGCCCAATTCCGCACCGAAGAAGCCGGCGAACACCGAGCGCCTGTACAAGGTCACCCGCGCCGATCTTCCACTGAGCTGCCCGACGCCGGAAATGGAATTGTGGAACTCCCATCCGCGGGTTTACCTGCCGATCGAAAAAACCGGCCGGGCGCTGTGTCCGTATTGCGGCGCCCAGTTCGAGCTGGAATCCTCGGATTGACCGTGCGCGGATCCCGCGCCATGGATGAAAATCAGAGATTTTCGTGAAGCCCGACCCCGCCCGCGCGGTCGAACCGGTGCCGCGCAGCAGTCTACCCATCCCGGCATCGAGCTGGCTGGCCAGAATCACCGCGTTGATCCTGTTTCTGGGCCTGGCGCTGGGACTGGTCCTGCCCAAGGTCGCCGGCGGCGCGTTCCTGCTGCTGGCGTTGATGGGCGTCATCTGGCTAGAACCTGGCCTGGCCAGGCGGCGATGGGACCTGGACGGGCACGAGCGCCTGCTGATTTTCGCCGTGGTCGCATTCGTCGCCGTCTGGTTGCTGGCCTGGCTGGTTCACGGCCTGGGGCCGATCGGCGGCGACGACGTCGGCCGCATCCTCAGGCTGCTGCTGATCATCCCGGCGTGCATTTTCCTGGCCCGCGTGGACGGACTGGAGCGCAGCTGGTGGGCCGGACTGGCCGCCGGGGCTATCGTGGCCGGCCTGTACGCCATCGCATTCGCGGTTGCCGGCGAGCCTGGCACGTGGGCCGAGCGCGTCGGCGGACCGACCAACCCGATCTATTTCGGCGGGGTGGTGCTGGCGTTTTCGGTGATGTTGCTGCCGCACCTGGCCGATTCCATGGCCCGACCGGTCGTTCGCGCATCGATGGCGGTCGCGGTAGTGCTCGGCTTCGTCGCCAGCGCGCTTTCCGGTTCGCGCGGGGCCTGGTTGGCGCTGCTGCCGCTGCTGGTCATCTACCTTTTCACGCTGGGGACGCGACAGTCGTCCCGGGTGCGATTCGGAATGCCCCTTGCGATCATCGTTTTCGCGGTCGCGATTGCAATGTTTCCCGGGGTTCCGCTGGGTCAGCGGGTCATCGACGCGTTTTCGGCGTTCGATGGCGCCGGCGGCGAAATCGTGCGCGAGGATACGCTGGCCGTGCGCTGGGCGCTGTGGCAGCTATCGCTGGACCAGCTTCGCGACGCCTGGCTGTTCGGGGTGGGCCCGGACGGATTCAGGGCAGCGCTGGAACAGGCCGTGGCCGAGGGCCGCGTTCCGACGTGGTTCCTCGAGTATCACCATCCCCACAATCAGTACATATCGGCGCTGATGATCGCCGGGCTGCCCGGTCTGATTACCCTGTTGCTGCTGTTCGGCGTACCGCTAAGGCGGTTCGCGATGTTGTGGCGCACCGGCATGGAACGTACACGGCTGTGCGGCTGGGCGGGGCTTGCAGCGATCGCCGTGCTGGCCGTGATGGCCTTGAGCGAATCGATCTTTCAGCGCAACAGCGGCATCATCTGGTTCGCACTTCTGCTGGCCGCCGGTCATGCGATGGTCAAGGTCCGCTATCGGGGTGAAGTCGAGGCGCACCGGGCGCCGCGCATTCATTCGCTCAGCGTCATCATGATCTGCCGCGACGAGGCCGATCGAATCGGTCGGGCGCTGGCGTCGGTTCACGGATGGGCCGACGAGATCATCGTGCTCGATTCCGGCAGCAGCGACGGCACGCCCGAGATATGCAGGCGCTATACCGACCGCGTGGAAGTCACCGACTGGCCGGGTTTCGGGCCGCAGAAGCAGCGCGCGCTGGAGCGCGCCAGCGGCGCCTGGGTGTTCAGCCTGGACGCCGACGAGGTGGTCAGCGACGATCTCAAGCGCGAGATCGACCTGATCCTTTCCCGCGCCCGGCCGCATTACAACGGTTACCGCGTGCCGTGGCTGACGATGGCATTCGGTCGCGCACTGCACTTCGGTCACTGGTCACGCGCGCCGTTGCGCCTGGCCGCGCGCGACGCCGTGCGGTTCACCGACGCGCAAGTGCATGAGAAGCTGGAGATCACTCGCGGGCCGCTGCGTACAGGCCTGCTCGAGGGTGCGCTGCTGCATCACGTCTTCCGCGGCCACGAGCACGCGCGGGACAAGCTGGCCGGCTATGCACGAATCCAGGCGGCGGAACGCCACGCTGCGGGCCGGCGCTCCACGCGCGCCGGCGCTTGGCTGCGGGCCGGGTTGAACTGGATCGACAATTACCTGCTGCGCGCCGCGTTCCTCGACGGGCGCGCCGGCTGGAAAATGAGCCTGCTTCAGGCAGCCTACACGCGCGACAAGTACCTCGAACTGGCTCGGCTGTCGCGCCAGGGTTGAAGCATGGCCGACGGCTCAGCGGTAAGGGTCCGACTGCCCGTCGGGGCGGGTCTTGAATCGTCGGTGCAGCCACCAGTAGGTCGCCGGCGCGGCGCGCACGTGGCGCTCCAGGATGGCGTTGAATCGGGCCAGGTCGGCGACGCGATCCGCTGACGGAAAAGGATCAAGCGGCGCCTCCAGGATCACGTCGACCCGGCCGCTTGCCGGGTGCTTGCGCGGCATCATCGGGACGACATGGGCATTCCCGAGACGCGCCAGTTCGAGCATCCCGGTGGCGGTCGCCGTCGGTATGCCGAAGAACGGTGCGAACTCGCTGCGGGCCGGCCCCATGTCCTGGTCGGGCGCGTACCAGAGGACACCCCCGCCGCGCAGATGCCGCACCATGGCGCGCAGGTTCTTGCGCGGGATCATCGCCTCGGCGTAGCGCGAACGGCCACGAACCTGGAGCTCTTCGAGTACCGGATTGCCGAGCGGGCGGTAGATCGCCCGTGCCCGAATCCGCTCGCCTAACAGCCGTGCAGCCACCTCCAGGCAGGTGAAATGCCCGGTCAGCAGCATCACGCCCCGGCCGTCGGCCCGCGCCCGCGCCAGGTACTCGAGACCCACCACCTCGCCGGTTTCGGCATCCAGCCTGCCCGGGTGGCGCCACGCAAAAGCAATTTCGCCCACGGACTCCGCCAGGTTGCCGAAATGATCGCGCGCAAGGCGCGTTCGTCCACGATCGTCGAGTTCCGGAAAGCACATTTCGAGATTGCGTCGCACGATGTTCGCTCGCCGCCGCATCAGCAACTTCATCGGCCCCGCAAGCCAGTGGGTGGCGCGCTGCGCATTTCGCAGCGACAGGCGGCCGATCCAGCCGATCGGCGCGACAGCGGCGCGGGTCGGGGCTTCGCGCATCCAGCTCACCGGACCGCCGGTTCCGGTTGCGGGTCAGGCAACCGATGAACAACTCCGCGCGCCCGCGCGGAGTCGTTCAGTGGTGTCTTAGGATAAGCTTGCGCCAATGCGCTCATCGTGGTTTCCCGTCTATCGGTTGCTCGCGGCCGCGGCTTCACCGCTGGCCTCGCGCCGCCTGGCAAAAGCCTGCGCCGCCAGCCCGACACTGCTGGCCCGCCAGCCCGAGCGGCACGGGCATGTGCCTTCGGCCGATGGCGAACTCTGGATTCACGCCGCTTCGGTCGGCGAGCTGAACGCCGCCGAGCCGCTGGTGCGCGCGCTGATCGCCGGAAAGCAGCGCATCGTGCTGTCCACGCTCACCCATACGGCCGCCGAACAAGCGCAACTGCGGTTCGCGGGCTGCAGCGCACTGCGCCATCTTTTCGCACCGCTGGACACCGTTGCCTGCGTCTCTCGCTGGCTGGATCATACCCGGCCGCGTGCGCTGCTGCTGGTCGAGACCGAGATCTGGCCGGTGATGCTGGACCAGTGCCGCCGACGTTCGATTCCCGTGGCGCTGGTCAATGCGCGCATATCGGGTCGCGCCATGCGGCGCTACCAGCGATTCGCCGGCCTTTTTCGCCACGCCCTGGCCGCGGCCGAGCCGGTGCTCTGCCAGGACGATGCCAGCCGGCAGCGGTTCGAGTCGCTGGGTGTTGGCGGGGAACGGCTCTCGGTGACCGGCAACCTGAAATTCGACGTCGATGCGCCCGCCGCACCGAGCTATGAACTGCCTGGCTGGCAGCGATCGTGGGCCGGCCGACCGGTCTGGGTGGCCGGCAGCACTCACGCCGGCGAGGAGGAAATTGTCGCCGGGGCCCATCGGCGGTTGATCGAGCAGCACCCCGACGCGCTCCTGCTGGTGGTGCCGCGCCACCCGGAACGCGGTCCCGAGGCCCTGGATGCGTGCAGTCGAGTCGGTCTGAATGCCTGCATGATCGACGACTGGCCGGATCGTGCAGCCCGGGCCGAAGGGGAAACGGGGCGCATCCAGGCCATCGTGATCGACCGGATGGGCGTGCTGGCCGGCCTGTATCGGCTTGTCGACGCCTGCGCGGTCTGCGGCAGCCTGGTCGAGGGGACGGGAGGGCACAACCTGATCGAGCCGGCGCTCGCCGGCAAGCCGATCCTGACCGGCGGGCACACCGCCGATCAGCAAGCCGCGGCTGAAGGCCTGGAAGCGGCGAATGGTCTTGTGCGGGTGCATTCCGAAATCGACCTGGCCGGGCAACTGGCGAGGATTCTCGGGGACCCGGAATTTGCCCGAACGCTGGCCGGCAATGCGACCGCCTTCGTCGAATCACAACGCGGCGCGCTGGATCGAACTCTTGAAGCGCTCGAACCCTGGCTGGATGAACACGCAAACGCACCAAAGGACTGACGCGTCAAGGACTAAACGCAATGCTGTTCAGGATTGGCGCTTTGTAGGAGCCTGCTTGCAGGCGAATGGCCACGGAGTCCCGCTTTTGTTCGCCTGCAAGCAGGCTCCTGCAGAAGGCGCCTGACTCGGCAGAACTGGGGCGAAACGACGAAGCGACCAAACGACCCGGCGGGGTCGGCAGGACAACCCCTAGCCTCGCTCCGGCCCTTCCAGCAATGCGTTGGCTCGCGCCAGGTCTTCCGGCGAAATCGTGCCGGCTGCGCGCCTGAGCCCGAGACGGTCGAGGATCAGCTGGTGGCGTGCCTGGGAATAGTCGCGCTGGGCCTGGAAGAATCTTTGTTCGGCCAGCAGCACGTCGACGATGGTGCGGGTGCCGACCTCGAATCCGGCGTTGGTCGCCTCCAGCGCGCTGTCGGCCGAGACCAGCGCCTGCTTGAACGCCTCGACCTGGCGAATGCCGGCGACCACGGCGCGGAACGCGTTTTCGGTCTGGCGCACGACCTGGCGCTGGTTGAGGTCCAGTTCTTCGGTGGCCACGCTGCGGTTGATGCGCGCGCGCTGGGTCTGGGACTTGACCGCAAGGCCGGCGAAAATCGGCACGTTGAGCCGAACGGTTGCCGACCATTGATCGTTCTGAAACGTGGTGGTAGCGAATTGGGTCTGGTCGATATCGCGCAGTGCGAATTCATTGTTCAGGCTGCGATTGTAGTTGGCCGTCAGGTCCAGCGTCGGGTAATGACCGGAGCGCGAAATCCGCACATCGGTATCGGCGATCGAGACGGCATCGCGCGCGACGGCCAGATCGGGATTGGTCTGCAGCGCGGTCTGCACCCATGCGTCGGCCACGGCCGGCTCCGGTTTTTCGAGCGGCAGGTCCTCGGCCAGCGGCTTGAACGACTCGAACATCGTCCCGGTAAGTTCGCGCAGGCCCTCGCGCGCGTTTTCAAGCGCGTTTTCGGCGACGATCACCCGGGCCCGGGCGCCGTCCCACGCGGCCTGGGCCTCGAGGAAGTCGGTGACTGCCGACAGCCCGACCTCGAAGCGCTGCTCGGCCTGCTCGAACTGGCGCTTCAGGGCCTTTTCCTCGGCTTCGGCGAAGCGCAGGCTGTCGATGGCGTTGAGCAGGTCGAAATAACGCTGCGCTGTTCTCTGCAGGAAATCCTGCCAGGCGACGTTGAACTGCGAGTCGGCCTGGGCGACGACCAAGCGGGCCCGCTCCATCCGGGCGAAGTTGCCGTGGTCGTACAGGCTCTGGGTCAGGTTGAGGCTGTAGTTTTCCGAATCGATGTCGTTTTCGTCCAGATCCACCCCGGCGACCTTCGGCTGGCTGCTGCCGATCGGAGTGCGCTGAAGCGTCGCCGAGATATCGGGCAGAAAGTTGGCGCGCGCGAGCCTGGTCTCGATTTCCGACGCGTCGAGCCTGCGCTCGGCAGCGCGGATCTGCGGGTCGTTGGTGACGGCCAGTTCGTAGACGCCCATCAGGTCGACGGCGCCGGCCGAGGTGCTCAATGCCGCGACGACCGCGGCGACAAGAATTTTTCGCATTGGTTTGGTTCCGAGAGTATTTATTTTTGCTCGAACCCGGTGCAAAACCGGGAATGAAAATCAAAAGTTGAATACAGCCGCGTCTTCGGCGCCGATCAGCCTGGGCATGTCGGTATCGAAAAGGCTTTGTTCCGACAGCCGGCCCGATTCGCTGCGCGTGAGCACCAGCGCTTCCATCGCCGGCGACGCGCCGCGCACGATGAAAAGCCGACCGCCCGGCTTGAGCCAGCGCACGAACTGCTCGGGAACGCTGGCGACCGAGGCTGCGACGACGATTGCATCGAATTCGCCGTCGTCGAAGCCCGCTCCCAGCGCATCGCCGATCTTGAGTTGCACGCCTTCGGTGCCGCGTGCCTCGAGGTTGGCTTTTGCCTGTTCGGCAAGGTCGGCGAGAATCTCGATGCTGGTCACTTTGCCGGTCATTGCCGCCAGGCAGGCGGTGAGAAAGCCGGATCCGGTGCCGATTTCGAGTACCTTCTCGCCTTCGGCCAGCGCCAGCCCCTGCAGGAGGCGGCCCTGTTCGATGGGCTTCATCATGAACTGGCCGTGACCCAGCGGAATCCGGAGATCGGAAAACGCGAGCTTGCGGTGCCGCACAGGCACGAACGCCTCGCGCGGAATCTCGCGAAATATCTCCAGCACGCGGCTGTCCAGGACTTCCCAGCTGCGAATCTGCTGGTCGATCATGTTGGTTCTGGCTTGTTCGAGGTTCACCGGAATGCTCCTGGTAGGACTTCCTATCAATAGGGGCTATTGTACCGGCGATGTCGTGATCGCGAAGGTGCCGGTCGTCATGGATTGGCTGCGGCCGCGATTGCCGTTCGCGGCGCGCCGGCAGCCCGATTACGCCGTGGGTGGGGTCCGGGCTTTCCGGTCTGCTACCATTTTGACTCCAAATTCCAGAAACGAGTGCCCGCATGTCCAAAACCTCGGCCGAAATGGCCCGCCGTCTCGATTCAGAGCTGCTCCAGCTGCCCACCGGGTCACGCCTCGTCCAGGTTGCCGGCAGTCGTCCGGACCTGCGCGTATGGATGCGCGAAATCCGCCAGCACGATACCCCGGCAACTTTCGGCATGCAGCCCAATCCGCCGGTCTACGTCTACGAGACTGCTGCGGCCTTCATGGATCGCGACAATGTGCCCGATCCGTCGGCCGGCCTGCCGGCCGTGCGCGCCGGTTGGATCGATGAACGTGGCGATACCGAGCGCCTCCCGGGCCTGAGTTCCGAATACGCTAGACGCCGCGCCGAGGGCGAGCCCGGCGAGGCGCGTTTCCCGGGACGACGCGCACCCCGACGGGCCCGCGCTGGCGCATGCGTGACCCAGTTGCACTACGCGCGGCGCGGCGAGATCACGCCGGAAATGGAATACGTCGCCATCCGCGAGAACGCGCGCCTGGACGAGATGCGCGAGGCCTACGAGAGCGCCGGTCTGCTGCGCCGGCACCCCGGCCAGCCGTTCGGCGCGCGGCTGCCGGAAATCGTGACGCCGGAATTCGTGCGCGACGAAATCGCCGCCGGCCGGGCCATCCTGCCGGCCAACATCAACCATCCCGAATCCGAGCCGATGATCATCGGCCGGAATTTCCGGGTCAAGGTCAACGCCAACATCGGCAATTCCGCGGTCCGGTCGTCGATCACCGACGAGGTCGAGAAGCTCGTCTGGTCGCTGAAGTTCGGCGGCGACACGGTCATGGACCTGTCGACCGGCAAGGACATCCACGAGACGCGCGAGTGGATCGTTCGCAATTCGCCGGTGCCGATCGGCACGGTGCCGATCTACCAGGCGCTTGAGAAGGTCGACGGCACGCCCGAGGACCTCACCTGGGAACTGTTCAGGGATACCTTGATCGAGCAGGCCGAGCAGGGCGTTGACTACTTCACCATCCACGCCGGCGTGCGCCTGGCGCACGTGCCGCTGACCGCCGGACGAATCACCGGCATCGTGTCGCGCGGGGGTTCCATCATGGCCAAGTGGTGCCTGGCGCATCACAGGGAGAGTTTCCTTTACGAACGCTTCGACGAGATCTGCGAAATCATGGCCGCCTACGACGTGTCCTTCTCGCTGGGCGACGGCCTGCGCCCGGGATCGATCGCCGATGCCAACGACGCCGCCCAGTTCGCCGAGCTCGAAACGCTGGGTGAATTGACGAAGAAGGCATGGAAGCACGACTGCCAGGTGATGATCGAGGGGCCCGGCCACGTGCCGATGCAGATGATCAGGGAAAACATGGACAAGGAACTGGCCGATTGCCATGAAGCGCCCTTTTACACGCTGGGCCCGCTGGTGACCGACATCGCCCCGGGCTACGATCACATAACTTCGGGCATCGGCGCGGCGCAGATCGGCTGGTACGGCACCGCCATGCTGTGCTACGTCACGCCCAAGGAGCACCTTGGACTGCCCGACAAGCACGACGTGCGCGAGGGCCTGGTGACCTATCGCATCGCCGCCCACGCGGCCGACCTGGCCAAGGGGCACCCCGGGGCACAGGTGCGCGACAACGCATTGTCGAAGGCGCGCTTCGAGTTTCGCTGGGAAGACCAGTTCAACCTTGGACTGGATCCGGCGCGGGCCCGCGAGTACCACGACCAGACCATGCCCAAGGACGCCCACAAGGTGGCGCACTTCTGCTCGATGTGCGGGCCGAAGTTCTGCTCGATGAAGATTACCCAGGACGTGCGCGACTACGCACGCGAGCGCGGCCTGGATCCCGCCGCGGCGATCGATTCGGGCATGGAGGAGAAGGCCGAGGAGTTCCGCCGCGCCGGGGGCAAGGTCTACCAGCCCGAATGAACCTTTCCGGACGGATCCGAAAACCTCTCCAGACACGGGAAATGGTGCAATGAAAAGCGGGGCATGCCGGTCATGAATGATGCGGAACGGAAAAGGCGCTTCGATGCGCTGGCGCGGCAATATTCCGACGACCTGTTTCGCTTCGGTGTCTGGTTGTGCGGCGACCACGCGCTGGCCAGCGACCTTGTCCAGGAAACCTTCATGCGGGCCTGGAAAGCGCTGGACAGCCTGAAGGACGCAGGTGCGGCCAAGAGCTGGCTGATCACCATCCTGCGGCGAGAGTTTGCACGTACCTTCGAACGCAAGGTGCCGCCGATCACCGACATCGACAACGTGGTGGTGGCCGAGGAATCGGAGCAGACGCCCGAAGACCGGACCGAGCGCGATCTTCTGCGCACGGCGATGTTCGAACTGGAGAGGAAATACGGCGAACCGCTGATACTGCAGACCGTGATGGGAATGTCGATTGCCGAAATCGCGGTTCAGCTCGAACTGACCGAAAGCGCGGTCATGACCCGGGTGTTCCGGGCGCGCGAGAAGCTCAAGGAAAGACTGCAGCCGTCGGAACGCGGGGGAAACATCCATGAACTTGCTTGAATTCAAAAGACGGCTGATGACCGATCCGGGCGAGCGCAGCCCGGAAATGCGCGACGCGCGTGCCTCCGGCGAAGGCTTCGCCGAGGCCGCGCTCGAATCCGATCGCTTCGAAACCTTGCTGCAGCAGGCGCTGGAAGTACCGGTGCCGCATGGACTTGCCGAAGAGATCATCCTTCGCCAGTCGCTGGAAAGCGAATCGCGTGGCCGCCTCTGGCCCTGGCTGACCGCGGTGGCCGCGGTGCTGGCGCTGGCGGTGGCCCTGACCACGTTCATGTTCTTCCCCAGAAACTCGATGCTTGAGCTGCAGCAGCACGTCGCGGAGCACTGGCAGTACGACGGGCCGCAGGTGCTGGCCGCAGCGGCGGGTCGGGTGCAGGCTGACCCCGATCACGTGCAGCGAGTGCTCTCGGAGTTCGGCGTGCAGCTCGAGCCTGAACTGCTCGACCAGGTCCGCCTGACCAAATTCTGCCCGACCCCGGACGGCGCCGGCGCGCATATCGTGCTGGCCACGGCCTCGGGTCCGGTCACGCTTTACTACATGCCGCGCACCCGGCTGCCGTCGTCGCCGGCCAGCATTCCGCTGGAGGGCGGCATGGAAGCGGTCGCGCTCAACGTCGAGCGCGGCAGCCTGGCGGTGATTGCAGACGCCGGCACGGACACGCCGGAGCTGGCGCGTGAAATAGCCCGCCAGCTCGCGTTCGCGCCGGGCATGACGATCTAGGAAGGGCCGTTTTGTAGCCCGGATAAGCGCGCAGCGCGCATCCGGGGCCAAAGGCTGGAGGAGGTCCCGCCCCCGGTCGCGCGCATGCACTACCATAGAGAGCCTGTCGATCAAAGGGCTCATCCATGACCCGCTCGATTTCCTCCGTATTTTCGAAGTTGGTGCCTCTCGTCCTTGCAGCCGCGCTGTGCGCGCCGCTGGCCGCACAGACGGTGATATTCGAGAACGTGCGTGTCGTCGACGTCGAATCGGCCTCGGTCGGGGAGCCGACCACGCTGGCGGTTCGCGACGGGTGGATCGTCGAGCGCGCCCCGGACGGCGAAACGCCGTCGACCGTCATCGACGCCGACGGGCAGTTCCTGATTCCCGGCCTGGCCGAGATGCATGCTCACGTGCCGCCTTATTCCGACCGCGCGGCGGTCGATGATGTGCTCGCGCTGTTCCTTGCGCACGGCGTCACCACGATCCGCGGCATGCTCGGCGAGCCGGGACACCTTGCGCTTCGGTCCGAGTTGGCCGCCGGCGAGCGCGTCGGGCCGCGCCTGATCACGTCCGGGCCCTCGCTCAACGGCAACTCGGTGCCCGACGTGACAAGCGCGCGGTCCACGGTGCGCGCCCAGGCCGAGGCCGGTTACGATTTTCTCAAGCTGCATCCCGGGCTGCTGCCGGATACTTTCGCGGCCATCGCCGAGGCCGCCGACGGCCTGGCCATCGGCTACGCCGGTCACGTTTCGATAGCAGTCGGCCTTGAGCGGGCGCTTGCCGCCGGCCAGGCGACCATCGACCACCTGGACGGCTACGCCCAGGTCCTGGTGCCCGCCGACAGTCCGGCGCGGCGCAAGGAGCCCGGGTTCTTCGGCTTCAATATCGCCTCGGCAATGGAGGTCGAGCGGGTCGACGAATGGGCGGCCCGAACGGCCGAGGCCGGCGTGTGGAACGTGCCGACCCAGACGCTGATCGAGAACATCGCGGTCAACGACGTCGATGCGCTGCTCCAGCGCCCGGCCATGCGCTGGGTGCCCGCCGAGACGAAGGCGCAATGGATGGCCCGTATCGAGCAGATGCGGGCATCGGCCGACGGCGATGCGCTGGCGCACTTCGTTACGGTCCGGCGCGCGCTGATCAAGGCCTTGCACGAGGCCGGTGCGGGCATCCTGCTGGGCGCAGATGCGCCGCAGATCATGAACGTGCCAGGCGATGCGCTGCACCACGAGCTCGAGATCTACGTCGAGGCCGGCTTGAGCCCGGCCGAGGCGCTGGCCACGGGCACGAAGAACGTGTCCGACTTCCTCGGTCAGTCGGCCCAGGGCTGCCTGCGCCCCGGGTGTGTGGCCGACCTGGTGCTGCTGGCCGCCGACCCGCTCGAAGACATCTCAAGCGTGCGCCGGATCCGGGGCGTGATGCGCGGCGGCGAGTGGTTCGATCGCGAACGGCTGGATGCGATGCTGTCCGAGGTCGAGGCGCGGGCCGATCCCACCGGGCCCGACTGAAAGGAAATGTCGGGCCTTGTGCAAAACCCGCTTTCCTACGTCAACCGGCTCGATTCGCGCCCGCCGGATTCGATTCGTCGCGTGGTGATCCACGCCACCGAGCTGCCGGACCTGGAAACCGCGCGCGAATACGGCGAGCGCATTCACCACGAGGCGTCGCGCACCGGCAACAGCGGCCACTTCTACATCGATCGCGACGGCAGCATCGAACAGTGGGTGCCGCTGGACCGCGTCGCTCACCACGTGCGTGGCCACAACGCCGATTCCATCGGCATCGAGCTGGTCAACCGCGGGCGCTGGCCGGACTGGTACGACAGTCACCACCAGGACTGGGAAGAGTCTTACCCGGATGCACAGATCCATGCGTTGATCGAACTGCTCGCCAGACTTCAGGACGAACTGCCTGCGCTGGCCGAGATCGCCGGCCACGACCAGCTCGATCACGACTGGATAGCGTCCAGCGACAAGCCGGAAGTCCTGGTTCGACGCAAGATGGATCCCGGGGCCGAATTCCCCTGGACGCGAATACTCTCCGCGACCCGCCTGCGGCTGTCCCACGCACCGGAAGGAAACTGATGTCGCACGAAAGCGAAGCGCCCCTGACCCGGATCGGCGTCGACACCGGCGGTACCTTCACCGACTTCGTCGCGCTGGTCGATGGGCAATTGCGCACGGCCAAGGTGCTGTCTACGCCCGACGATCCGTCGCGCGCGATCGTCGAAGGCCTCGAGCAGCTGGGGCTGGATTCGGCCGCCGTCGACCTGGTGCACGGCACCACCGTGGGCACCAACGCGGTGCTCGAGGGCAAGGGGGCGAAGGTGGCATTCGTCACCTCGACCGGATTCGGCGACATGCTCGGCCTGGGCCGGCAGAACCGCGACCTGCTCTACAGCCTCGCCCAGCCGCGTGTCGACCCCCCGGTCGAACAATCGCTGTGCCTGGAAATCGACGCCCGGGCGTCGGCGGACGGCGAGGCGCTGGCCGAGCCGACCGCCGAGGCGCTTCGGGAGCTGAGAAGCCGGATCGATGACCTGGCCCCTGAATCGGTGGCCGTCAACCTGCTGTTCTCGTGGATGCGACCGGACCTCGAGAAGGCGATTCGCAGCGCGCTGCCGGACGACCTCCCGGTCTCGCTGTCGTCGGAGGTGCTGCCGGAAATACGGGAGTACGAGCGCGGCATCGCCACCTGGCTGAATGCCTCGGTCGGCCCGAAGCTTGCAGGCTACCTGGGGCGGCTGGAACGCGCGATGGGCGGCGGGCGGCTGGCGGTGATGCAGTCCAGCGGGCTGACGGTTTCGGCCGGCCAGGCCGGCCAGCGCGGCGTGCACCTGCTGCTGTCCGGTCCTGCCGGCGGCCTGGCGGCGGCCGCGCATATCGGGCGCGAAATCGGTTGCAAGCGCCTGCTGACGTTCGACATGGGCGGCACCTCCACCGATGTTGCGCTGCTCGACGGCAAGCCTTCGTTGACCCGCGACGGTCGCATCGGCCGGTACCCGGTGGCCGTGCCCATGGTCGACATGCACACCATTGGCGCCGGCGGCGGATCGATCGCGCGCGTTGATGCCGGCGGCCTGATCCAGGTCGGTCCGGCCTCGGCAGGCGCCGACCCGGGGCCGGTGTGCTACGGCCGCGGCGGTGACGACATTACCGTGACCGATGCCAATCTGCTGCTGGGTCGCTTGCCGCGGGAGACCCGGCTGGGCGGCACGCACCGGCTGGATTTCGAGGCGGCGGAGCACGCCATGGACAGCCTGGCCGAAAGCGCCGGCTTGTCGCGCGAGGACACCGCACGCGGCGTGATCCGCATCGCCAACGAACACATGAGCCGGGCGCTGCGCGTCATGTCGGCCGAGCGAGGCGTGGATCCGAAGAGCGCAACGCTGATGAGCTTCGGCGGCGCCGGCGGTCTGCATGTATGCGAACTGGCTGAAAGTCTCGGCATGACAGATGCGATCGTGCCGGCGCGCTCCGGCGTGCTGTCGGCGCTGGGGATGCTGGTCGCCCGTCCCGGCCGGCAGGCCACGGCGAGTTTTCTCAGGCGCGCCGATGCGGTCGCCGGCGACGAGCTCGAGCACGGCTTCCGGCCACTGCTGGAGCACGTGCGCGAAGAACTCGGCGCCGAGGGCCTGGCGGCCGAAGCGCTCGATATCGAACGCTGGATCGACTGCCGATACGTCGGCCAGAGCGCAACCCTTGAATTGCCGATGCAGTCGCCCGAAGAGCTGGTAAGCGCGTTTCACGATCTGCACGAACAGACCTTCGGCCACCGGTTGGCGCTTCCGGTGGAGCTGGTCGGGTTGCGCGTCGAGGCGCGTGGGCAGCCGCGCATCGAAAATGTTCCGCCACTGGGCGTCAAGCCCGATATACCGGAGATCGAGCACGACGTACCGGTCATGGCGCGCTTCGGGATCGAGGGCCGCGAAATCGATGGGCCGGCGATCGTCATGGATGCCGACGCGACGACCTGGGTGGCCGAAGGCTGGCGAGCATCCCTCGACGCGGGCGGGCACCTGCTGCTCCGCAGAACAGCCGACGAATAGCCGTCTGCGTCTGGATTATGTGACCGGAATCGTATACGCTCCGGAAATACCTGGCCGTGTGGTCGTGAATTAAATTCTCGGGGGCAAGCATGCCATCTGGTTCGATGATCCGTTTCGCGGTGGCCGCGGCCGCCCTCGTCCTTTCTCTTCCGGGCCTTGCCCAGACCGCCGATTTCGACGTCCTGGTCGACACCGACCGCAGCGCGGCGACGGGGTGCTCGGTAACGCCGACCGGCGGCGCGGCGCTGGATGGTTTCGAACACCGAATTCGCGCCAGCGTCAACCTGGCGACATTCCAGGTCGATGCGCTTGAAAGGTCGTCCTGCGACGGCGGCGTTTTCGGTGCGCCGGTGACGGTGTCGGGGTTCTCCACACCCTATCCGCTGGCCCTGAACGCCGGTATCGCGGGTGCCGACGCCGTCGAACTTGCCGTGGCGCGGGCCGCGCTCGGCGCAACCAACCTGAGCCGGCTGCGGCTGGCCTTCGTGACCGACAACGGGGCCGGT
The DNA here is from genome assembly GCA_002722315.1 of Lysobacterales bacterium. Classification (GTDB taxonomy): domain Bacteria; phylum Pseudomonadota; class Gammaproteobacteria; order Xanthomonadales; family Wenzhouxiangellaceae. The sequence goes on from PBLG01000042.1 coordinate 21,466, forward strand.
TCCGACACGCTGGCCTCGGCCGACGGCGCCGGCGGCGGACCGATCGTGCTCGGTCTGCCGGTGCAGATTCCCGCCCTGTCGGTCTGGGGCCTGGGCGCGCTGGTGCTGGTGCTTCTCGGGCTGGCCTTTGTGGCGCAGCGCAGAATGGGCCGCGTCGGCGCGGTGATGGCGGTGATGCTGGTCACGACGGCGGCATGGGCCATGACCTTCGCACTCGACGGCGACCTGAGCGACTGGGGCGGCCGCGCGCCGAACGCGACCGATCCGGGCGGCGACGCCACCGATGGAAGCGCGGCGATCGACCTGGTGGCGGGCTTCGTGGTGCTCGACGGCGACGACCTGTTCTTCCGCATGGATGTGGCCGACACCGAGAACCAGGTGCCGGTGGCGCTCGACGACGCGTTTTCCACGGACGAAGACGCGCCGCTCAACGTGGCCGCACCGGGCGTGCTGGCCAACGACAGCGACGGCGACATGGACCCGATCACCGCGGTGCTCGACGCGGGTCCGGGCAACGCGCAGGCTTTCACGCTCAATCCCGACGGAAGCTTCGACTACACCCCGGACGCCGACTTCAACGGCAGCGACAGCTTCACCTACTTCGCCGACGATGGCCAGGGACTCTCGGCCGCCGCCACCGTGGATATCACGATCAACGCGGTCAACGATCCGCCGGTCGCCCTGGGCGATACGGCGAACACCGACGAGGACACGCAGGTCGACATCGACGTGCTCGCCAACGACAGCGATTCGGACGGCAACCTGGACCCGGCCAGCGTGACGGTCACGACGGCACCGAGCAACGGTTCGACCGGCGTCAACCCGGTCACGGGCGTGATCACCTATACCAAGTCCGGCGACTTCAGCGGCGCGGACAGCTTCGAATACCAGGTCTGCGACGACGGCACGCCGCTGCCGGCCGAATGCGCGACCGCGACCGTGGCCGTCACGGTCAACGACGTCAACGACGCGCCCGGCTTCACCGCAGGTCCGAACCAGACCGTCAACGAAGACGCGGGCGCGCAGACCGTGGTCGCCTGGGCCACCGGCATCAGCGCCGGCCCGGCCAACGAATCGAGCCAGGTGCTGACCTTCAACGTCACCGGCAACACCAATCCCGGGCTGTTTTCCGCCGGGCCTGCGGTCGATCCGGTTTCCGGCGACCTGACCTTCACCCCGACTGCCGATGCCAGCGGCAGTGCGGCCATCACGCTGACCCTCAGCGACAACGGCGGCACGGCCAACGGCGGCGTCGATACCTCGGCACCGGCCAATTTCACGATCACGGTCGACCCGGTCAACGACGCCCCCAGCTTCGTCGCCGGCGCCAATGTTCAGGTCCTCGAGGACTCCGGCGCCTACGACCAGCCATGGGCGACCGGCCTGAGTGCCGGCCCGGCCGACGAGAGCGGCCAGGTGCTGACCTTCAACATCACGTCCAACGACAACCCGGGGCTGTTCGCGGCCGGCCCGGCGATCGATGCCGGCACCGGCAACCTCGGCTTCACCCCGGCGGCAAATGCGTCGGGGACGGCCAACCTCACGGTCGAACTGATGGACGACGGCGGCACGGCCAACGGTGGCGTCGATACTTCCGCCAGCGTCAACCTGGTCATTACCGTGGCCGGGGTCAATGACGCCCCGAGCTTCACCGCCGGCGGCGACCAGGCGGTCGACGAGGACAGCGGCGCGCAAACCGTCAACGCCTGGGCGGCCGGCATCAGTGCAGGTCCCGCAGACGAAAGCGGCCAGACGCTGACGTTCGTCCTGACCGAGGACAGCCGGGACGCCACGCTGACGTTCAGCGCCGCGCCGACCATCGACCCGGTCACCGGCAATCTCGCTTACACGCCGGCGGCCGACGCCTACGGCAGCGCGGACTACAGCGTCGTGCTCACCGACAATGGCGGCACGGCAAACGGCGGTGTCGACAGCTTCGGTCCGGTCAGCCTGACCATCACCGTCAACGCGATCAACGATCCGCCGACCGTGGCCGTCGCGCCGAGCTATGCGGCCACAACGAATATCCGGATCGACGTGCCGGCCGGCAGCGGCCTGCTGTCCGGCGCCGCGGACGAGGCCACCGAGGCATCCGACCCGAACGGACCGGCGTCGCCGGGAACGACGCTTGCCGTCGGCAACGGCATGAACCCGGCGCCGACCACTTCGACCCAGGGCGGCAGCCTGTCGATTTTCGCCGACGGCTCTTTCAGCTACAACCCGCCGGCCGGCTTCACTGGCAGCGACGATTTCAGCTACGTCGTGTGCGACGACGGCATTCCGGGACCGTCGTGCTCGGCGCCCGTTACCGTCACGCTGACGGTTTCCGGTCCGACCGTCTGGTTCGTCGACAACAGCGTCAGCGGCGGCGGCAACGACGGCCGCCTGGCCTCGCCGTTCGAGAGCCTGGCGGCCTTCAATGGGTCGATGCTGCCGGGCACCGGCGACTTCATTTTCCTGGCCACCGGCAGCGGCGGCTACAGCGACGGCGCCAACGCCGTCACGCTGGCCGACAATCAGACCCTGTTCGGCCAGGGCACCACCGGCACGACCTTCGACGCCTTCACCGGCATCACCGCGGCGCCGAACAGCGTCGCCAGGCCGACGCTGGGCGGAACGCCTCCGGTCATCGAGGCCGCGAACAACGGCATCCTGGTCAGCACTTCTGCGGGCAACAGCAATACGCTCCGCGGTTTCAACATCGGTAATACTCCCGGCGGCGCAGGCATCACAGGCTTGATTCCCGGCACGCTCAACGTAAGCGAAGTGAACATCACCGGCACCGGGGGTCTGCTGAGCCTCAACGGCTCCACCACCGGCACGCTCAATGCCAGCTTCGGCGCCTTGAGCTCGACCAGCGCCACCACGGCGTGGGCGTTCGAGGTCCTGAACATGGCCGGCGGCAGCCTGACAAGCGCATCGACCACGATTACGACGCCCGGCCAGAACGCCATTTCGATCATCGAGACGCCGACCATGCAGTTCAACTTCGGCAACCTTTCGAACGTGCTGACCTCCACCGGCGCCGGAATCGTCACCACCAATCCCGGCACCGTGACCATATCGCCGCCGGCGCCCGTCACGGTCCAGACCGTTGGCGGCCCGGCCCTGAATCTCAGCGGCGGGACCTATAACGGCTTCAACTTCAGTAGCCTGTCGGCGAACAGTACCGTGAACGGCATCGTGCTGAACAACACCGCAGGCTTCATCAGCTGCGGCGGCGGCAACATCCAGAACACCACCGGCGACGCGGTGGTCATTACCGGCGGCAGCAACAGCATCACGCTGGGGACGTTCATCACCAATAACGCCGGACGCGCGGTCGTGGTCACCGGGCACGGCGGCGGTAACGTGGTGTTCAACCAGATTACCGATACCGCTCAAGGCGTTTTCCTGGACAACAACGCCGGCACCACGTTCTTCTTCTCCGGGACGATGAACCTCAATACCGGCGCCAACGATGGGTTTACCGCCACCAACGGCGGAAGCCTCGACGTCACCGGCATGGGTGGCGTCGTCACCACGACAACCGGCACGCCCGTGACGATCGACGGCGTCAGCATCCGAAACACCGGCGTCAGCTTCCAATCCGTATCGGCCAATGGTGCGCCCAACGGGATTGTGCTGGCCAACACCGGCACCGCAGGATTCTTCCTGGTCAACGGCGACGGCACCAACGCCCGCAACGGTTCCGGCGGCACGATCCGGAACACCACCGGCGACGGCGTGTTGTTGACCAACGCGCACAACGTCACGCTGCGCCAGATGAACCTGGTCGATATCGGCGACACCGCCAACCCGGGCGACATCGTTGCCGCAAGCAACGACCACGCCATCGAAAGCCGCGGCGGCGGCGACATCCGCTTGTCGGCGGTCACCATCGAGAGCCCATTGGGCAGCGGCTGGGAAGCCTTCGACATCACCGGCGTCAACGCGATCGATACCGACAGCCTGGTCACCGGCCTGGACCTGGTCTCGAACTTCGCCGGTATCCGCGTGACCAACGCGAACACGAACTTCACTTCTTTCAGCATCCTGGACAGCACCGTCGACCATGCCGACCCGACGCCCGGCGACGCGGCGACGAATGGAAACGCCGACGTGGTGATTGCCACCACCGGCACCGCCGGGGGCAGCTTCGTCGTCGACAATTCGTCGTTCACCGGCGCCCGCGGAACCGCGATCACGGTGGCCGCCGGCAATGCGCCCGGGTCCACCGGGACGCTGGTGACAAGCATCACCAATTCGTCGTTCGAGGTTTCGCATCCGATCAATGGCCAGAACAATCTCGGACTGCAGGTGCTCAACGGCGCCGTTCACAACCTGACCGTCGACAACAACACGCTGCGCGATATCGGGCGCGGCGGCAGTCTTTCCGGCCAGGTCATCGCACAGAAGAGCCATGCTGCGGTGCTGGACGCGACCGTCAACGGCAACGCGATTTCCGAGATCGTCAATCAGCACGGGCTGGACGCGGTATCCGTGAGCAATTCGAACGGCGGCAAGGTCGACTGGGAAGCCGACGGCAACCAGGTCTTCGACGTCGGCAGCCGCGGCGTGTTCGTCACGGCGCGCGGCAGCGAGCCCGACATGGATATCGCGCTCCGCAACAACATCATCGGCACCGTCGCCAACCCGGTCGCTTCCAACGCGGGGTCGGCGGTCCAGCGCGGTATCGACCTGGATACGCAGACCAATGCCTTCCTGCAAGCCGTGCTCGCCAACAACACCGTGGTGGCCAATACCAGCGGGTCCACGCTGGGCGGTCTGGCGTCTTCGGTGATGTTCATCAACACCGAGGAGTTCCCGAATCCAGCTCCGGGAACCGCCGTCACCCATGCAACGCTGAGCGGCAATACGTTCACAAACCAGAACGCCACGGGTTCCCCGAACGTGATCGCACGCACGCGGGACGAGGGATTGACGCTCGCGGTCGACTACGACGGCAACGTCGCCAACGGGGCCAGTTCCTCGGTCCTGATGGATGAGGCCGCCACCAGTACGGTGACGGTCGAGGATCTGGCAACGGTCGTGGGTGACAATCCGGGCATTACCACGTTGACGATTCCGGGTTCCATCACCGACCACGGCGGCAACGTGCCGGAACCCGATTTCTGATCGGGCGGATCCAACATGTCGAAATTCAACTCAGCGCGGAGTAACGCAAATGTCTGAACCCTTCCTGGCCGAGATCCGCATGGTCGGATTCAATTTCGCGCCGCGTGGCTGGGCGTTCTGCGACGGGCAGATTCTCCCGATCAACCAGAACCAGTCGCTTTATTCGCTGCTCGGCACCACCTACGGCGGCGACGGCCGGACCACCTTCGCGCTGCCCGACTTGCGCGGTCGCACGCCGATTCATGTCGGTCAGAGCAACGGCGGCGCGAGTCATGTGCTGGGCCAGAAGAGCGGTGAGGAGACGCATACGCTCGCCGCCAACGAGATGCCGCAGCACACCCACGTGCTGCAGGTCACAAACGCCGAGCCGGTGGACAACAATCCGCAGGACAGGCTCCTGGCCCGTTCGCCTCAGCAGGCCTACGGCGCCCCCGCGGCACTTCAGCCCATGGGCAACGGCACGGTGAGCAATGTCGGCGGCGGGCAGGCGCACGAGAACATGCAGCCCTGGCTGGCGGTCAATTTCTGTATCGCGTTGCAGGGGCTGTTCCCCTCGCGCAACTAGGAGAATCCGGTCATGTCTGAACCGTTTGTTGGAGAAATCCGGATGTTTGCCGGCAACTTCGCCCCGCGCGGCTGGGCCTTCTGCGACGGCCAGCTGCTGGCCGTCTCGCAGAACGACGCCCTGTTTTCGCTGCTGGGAACGATCTATGGCGGCGATGGCCGCACCACGTTCGGTCTGCCCGACATGCGCGGCCGCCTGCCGATCCATGCCGGCACCGGGCCGGGGCTCTCACAGAGGCGTCTCGGGGCCAGGGCCGGCGCAGAGCAAGTGACGCTGACTGTCAACCAGCTGCCCTCGCACGGCCACCCGATGCAGGGCACCGACAGCGCGGCCACCTCGATAGATCCGGGCGGAAACGCCCCGGCCCAGGCGCTCGCCGATTACACCAACCCGCGCGGTCCGGCAGCCCTGATCATGAACGCAAATTCCATCACGGCGGTCGGCGGCAGCCGATCCCACTCCAACCTGATGCCATTCCTGTGCGTGCACTTCATCATCGCGCTGTTCGGCATCTATCCGTCGCGCCAGTAAAGGAGTCTCCGATGTCCGAACCCTTCGTTGCCGAGATTCGCATCTTCGCCGGAAACTTCGCCCCCAGGGGCTGGGCCTTCTGCAACGGCCAGCTCTTGCCGATTGCCCAGAACACGGCGCTTTTCTCCCTGATCGGGACCACCTACGGCGGTGACGGTCGGACCACCACCGCACTGCCCAACATGGAAGGCCGCGCGCCCATGCACCCCGGGCGTGGGCCGGGCCTGACCGCCCGCCGGCTGGGCGAGCGTGGCGGCGCCGAAACGATCACCTTGAGCGAGGCGCAGATGCCGAATCATCAGCACACGCTGGGCGGGGCCGCCGAGGTCGCGAATCAGCGCACGCCGGCCAACAACTACCTGGCCGTGGGCAACAGCATGTACGGCGACGGGTCCGCGGCCCTGACGCCGGCCGGGGTCCCGCTGCCGAACGCCGGCGGCAGCCAGGCGCATAACAACATGCAGCCGTTTCTCACGATGAATTTCATCATCGCGCTTGTCGGCCTGTTCCCGTCGCGCAGTTGATGAACAGAACCGCAGCGCCCACGTCGAAATCGAGAGCACAGACATGAACCGAAGAAAATTTGCCCTGACCATCGCCGCCTCAGCCGGGGCTGCAGTGCTCGGTCCAGCCGGGCTGCATGCGGCCGTACTTTCGCCCGTCGATGCCGCACCCGGCTGGTCGTCGGCTCACGCCGCGAGCCTGCTCAAGGGCTCGCGTTTCCGTGTCCGGGGGGTTGAGGATTCGGTCCTGGAACTCGTCGACGTCGAGACCTACCGGGTTGATGATAGCCAGTACTTCGCCAGTTTCCGCGCCTGCGGCGAACCGATGCCCGAAGGCCTCTATCGCCTTCAGGGCCCGACCGGGACGGTAGAGTTCTATCTGCAGCCGCGCGACGGTGCCGGGCTGATCCTGGAGGCTGCCGTCTGCCACGCACGCGGTTGATGCCGGATCTCGACGAGCGGGTATTCGAGAACCTGGTCGACGGGCTGTCGGTTCGCCGGGAACGTCCCGACGATCGAGAATTTCTCGAACGCCTCTACGCCTCGACGCGCGAGCATGAAATGCGCCTGCTCGACTGGCCGGCAGAGGCAAAGAACGCATTCATCCGCCAGCAGTTCGAAGCCCAGCACGACCACTATCGTCAGCACTATTCAGACGCGCATTTCTGGATCGTCGAGGTCGGCGAGACCCCGGTCGGTCGGATTTACGTCCAGGGGCGCGATGACGAAATTCGCTTGATGGATATCGCGCTGGTGCCCGGGCGCAAGGGAAACGGGATCGGCACGGCGCTGGTGCGACGCGTGCTCGATATCGCCGCGCACAGGCAGGTGGCGGTCAGGCTGCACGTCGAGCCCGACAATCGCGCCGTGAACCTCTATCACCGACTGGGCTTCGTCAAGCTCGAGGATCGAGGCGTCTACCAGTTCATGGAGTGGCGCGGACGATGATCGTCATGGCGGGCGAGCGGCCGGGAAAACCGGCCGGCGCAAACCGTATCTTCAGTTGAACACCGCCTCGTAGTCCATCCCGTCGCCGGCCGGCCCCAGCGGCACCAGGAACAGGTCGAGCTCACCCAGCCTTTCATGCCGCACTCTGACGATCTGCTGCTCGAGCTGTGGCCCCGGCTCGCTGCGGAATACCACCGAAAAGGACTGCCGGTCGCCGTGCGAAGGTAGCTTGCCGACCTCGTGCACGCTCGCTTCGACCGCCAGCTCTCCGGCCTCCAGCGAGACCTGATCCCCGACGATCCCCTCGAAATCCTGCAGTTCGGGCCCCGACATCAGATGATGCCCAGAAGCCCGCCCAGCACGATGATGATCATGATCGGGGTGACCACGCGGGTGAGCCACAGCCAGAGCTTGAAGGCCCAGTCGGGCATCTTCTCGTCGAGTTCCTCGCGCGTGATCCGGTTCGACAGCACCCAGCCGGCGAACACCGCGGTCAGCAGCCCGCCGATGGGCAGCATGATGTTGGAGGCGACGAATTCGATCGCACCCATGATGTCCTTGCCGCCGATGGTGACTTCGGACCAGATGTTCAGGCCGAATACCGATAGCAGACCCACCAGCCAGGTCAGCGCGGCGACGGCCAGCGCGATCTGCTTGCGCGAGAAGTTGGTGGCTTCGACGAAATAGGCCGTCGGCGGTTCAAGCAGCGAGATCGAGCTGGTCCAGGCCGCGACCGCGAGCAGCAGGAAGAACGCCATGCCGTAGGCGATGCCGAAAGGCATCTCGTTGAAGGCCAGCGGCAGCGCGGTGAAGATGAAGCCGGCGCCGCCGCCTTCCGGGTCCAGTCCGAACGACAGCACGATGGGGAAGATGGCGAGGCCTGCGACCAGCGCCACGGCCGTATCGGCGAATGCAACCGCAATCCCCACCCTGGGGACGTTGACGTGCGACGGCAGGTAGGCACCGTAGGCCATGATGGCGCACATCCCGAGGCTCAGGGTAAAGAACGCCTGGCCCATCGCGGTGACCACCATGGATCCGGACACGCGCGACCAGTCCGGGCTGAACAGGAAGCCCAGCGCTTCCTGGAAGTGGCCGGTGCTCATGCCGTAGCCGAGGAGTATCAGCAGCAGCACGAACAGCGTCGGCATCATCACCGATACCGCGCGCTCCAGTCCTTCCTCGACGCCGAGTGCAACGACGCCGACGGTCAGGATCATGAAGATTGCGTGCCACAGGATCAGCTTGCCGGGACTGGCCAGCATGTTGGCGAAGGTCTCGCCGGGATTGGATATTGCCGGAGCGCCCATCACGAGCTGCTGGAAATAGTCGAAGCCGTAGGCCAGCGTCCAGCCGGCGACCACCGAGTAGAACGACAGCACCAGGAAGCCGGCGATCACGCCGAGCCAGCCGAGGCCCATCCAGGCGCGCGAGGCACCGGCGTCGTCGGCAAGCTCCTTGAGCGAGTTGATCGGGCTCATCCGGCCGCGCCTGCCGATCACGATTTCGGAAAACAGGATGGGCAGCCCGACGACCACGATGCAGCCCAGGTAGACCAGCACGAACGCGCCGCCGCCGTTTTCGGACGTGATGTAGGGGAATCGCCAGATGTTGCCGAGGCCGACCGCAGAACCGGTGGCCGCCAGCACGAACATCAGGCGGGATGACCACATGCCGTGGACCGAAGTTGTCTTCATGAAACGCGTCTCGCTTATGGTTGTTCTTGCAAGCGGCCAATTGTGTCTCAAGCCGCGCTCGGAAGCAAATAAGCTTTCGGGAGATCGCTCGTGGGTTTCGCCGGCCGTCGGTACCTGGATTTGCGTATCATGGCCTGCGGCCCATTCGCTCCACGCCCAACGCATGCCTGAACCTTTGCTGGACATTCAAGCGCTGACGTTTGCCTGGCCGGGCGATCGGGCGCCGGTGATCGACGGACTGAGACTCGCCGTCGAACCCGGCCAGCGCGTCTTCCTCGCCGGCGCTTCCGGATCGGGCAAGTCGACCCTGCTTGCGCTGATCGGCGGTCTGGTGACGCCCGCCGGCGGGCGAATCCGGTTTGCCGGCGAAGACCTCGCGACGCTCTCGCGCGCCCGGCGCGACCGGTTCAGGGCCGACCATCTGGGCGTGATCTTCCAGCAGTTCAACCTTCTGCCGTGGCTGGACCCGGTGGCGAACGTGCTGCTGGGGTGCCAGTTCTCGTCGGCGCGCCGGCAACGCGCCGACAACCCGGAACGCGCGGCGCGCGAGCTGCTGGCAGCCATGGGGCTGGCCGAGGATCGCTGGGCGCGCCGGGCCGACGAACTCAGCGTCGGCCAGCAACAGCGCGTAGCCGCGGCCCGCGCGCTGATAGGCCAGCCGGACCTGGTGCTGGCCGACGAGCCGACCTCGGCGCTGGACGCCGACCGCCGCGATGCCTTCATCGAACTGCTGTTCGCCCAGGTCGAACGCGCCGGAAGTGCGATCCTGTTCGTCAGCCACGATCGTGACTTGGCGAACAGATTCGATGCCACCCTCGAGCTCGCCGAGCTCCACGCCGGCCGGGCCGTCGCGTGACGCTCTTTTCGCTGGCTCGCGGCTCGTTGTCCAATCGCCGGGCATCGGTGGCGCTCACAGTGCTCACCATCGCGATCGCTATCGCGCTGCTGGTGCTGGTCGAGCAGATGCGCTCTCAGGTGCGCGAGGGGTTCTATCGTTCGGTATCGGGAACGGACCTCATCGTGGGGGCGCCGACCTCCTCGGTGCAGCTGCTGCTGTTCTCGGTGTTCGGGCTGGGGGACCCGACCAGCAACGTCTCCTGGGAGCGTTACCGGGAAATCGCCGGGCAGCCCATCGTCGACTGGTCCATCCCGATCTCGCTGGGCGATGCTCACCAGGGCTACCGCGTCGTCGGTACCACCGATGCGATGTTCGAGCACTACCGCTATGCCGGCGGGCGGGCCCTGGAATTCCGCCGCGGCGGGCCGTTCTCGGACCTTTTCGACGTGGTCGTCGGTGCGCGCGCGGCCGAGCGACTGGGTTATGCCCCGGGCGACGAGGTCGTGCTGGCGCACGGCGGCGGCAACGTCAGCCTGCACCATCACGACGAGTTGCCGTTCGTCGTCTCCGGCGTGCTGGCGCCTACCGGTACGCCGGTGGACCAGTCGCTTTACATCCGGCTGGAGGCGCACCACGCGATTCATGTCGGCTGGGAGCAGGGCGTGCCGCGGCGTGAGGCCATGCTGACGCCGGAACAGGCCAGGGCGCGCGCCGCCGCTCACGATCACGACCACGGTCGCAAAGACGATAGTCAAGACAATCGCCAGGACGGTCTCGGAGTCGATCGAGACGACGATCACGATCATGATGATGATCCCGGCGAGCCCGATGGTGCCGAGAGCGCGTCGAATGCCGCAGCCGCGGCGCCGGCGGCCTCGCTGCAGCCGGACGAGATCTCGGCCTTCCTGCTGGGTCTGAAGACGCGCGCCGCGGCGCTGGGATTGCAGTACCGGATCAACCAGCAGCGCGAAGAGCCGCTGCTGGCCATTCTCCCGGGCATCGCGCTGCAGCAGCTCTGGCGCATCACCGGCCTGGCCGAAAAGATCCTGCGCGTGGTCGCCGGACTGGTGGTGCTGGCCGGACTGCTGGGCATGCTGACCGCGTTGCTGACCACGCTTGGCGAGCGTCGCCGGGAGATGGCGATTCTGCGCGCCTGCGGCGCCCGCCCGTGGCAGATCTCGGCCCTGCTGCTGCTGGAAGCCGCGTTCATCACGCTCGCCGGCATTGCGGCCGGCCTGCTGCTGGCCGTGGCGGCGCAGTTCGCGCTCGCGCCGTGGCTGCTCGAGCGCTTCGGTATCGCGATTTCCTTCGCCTGGCCGGCGGCCTGGCAATGGCTGGTGCTGGCTGCGATCGCACTGGCCGGCGTGCTGGTGGCGCTGGTGCCGGCGGCGATGGTATACCGTCGCACCCTGGCCGACGGCATGCAGGTGCGGCAGTGAATCTCGCGCCTGCACTCTTTATCGTCATCCCGGAAACGTCGCGCGCAACCTCTGCGTCTTTTTTTGTCATCCCGGAAAGGTCGCGCGCAGCGCGGCGTTATCCGGGATCTCGAGAAGTTGCCCGAATACGGAAGATCGCGCCCGCGTCCCGAGGTTCCGGCTCTCCGCTTCGCTGCGCCCGGAAAGACGGAGAATTGTCGCTTCAGTCGGCTGAGTGACTCGGGAACTTCCGCCCTGAAATCCGGACGAACAAGATCACCGGGTCATCAAATCTGCGCGAATGTGCGTAATCTGCGGTTACAGTCTTTTGAAGTGGAGTTCCAAGAATGCACCAGGCGTTGAAAGTCCTTGTTGCCATGATTGCCCTGGCGATTTGCGCTCGGGCCCTGGCCGATGCGCGCGAGATCGAGTGGGCCGAACTCATGCCCGAAGAGGAGTCGCAGGCCTGGATCGAAAACCAGACCGCCATCGATCACAGCGGTACGGGTCCCGGTCAGGTGTTCCAGTCAAGCGTCACGGTCGGTGAAATGGACGGTCTGGACGTGCGGATCGCCGGCTTTGTCGTGCCGGTCGAAACGACCGCCGAGGGCAAGCTCACGGAGTTCTTCCTGGTGCCCTACTTCGGCGCCTGCATCCACCTTCCCCCACCGCCGGCCAATCAGATCATCTACGGCCGGCTCGCCGAGCCGATCGAAATGGTCAATATCTGGGATGCGTTCTGGATGGAAGGCACGCTGAATATCGAAGACATCAGCAACGAAACCGCCGATGCGGCCTATACGATGGAAGTGGATCGGCTTGTCGTTTATTGATCGGGGGCGCCCGGCGGGGGCGCCCTTGAATTCCAACTCTGCTTCAACTTCCAGAACCGTTTCGCCCCGCGCAGCGCGGGGCGAAACGCAGTTGAATCTCAGCCGCATCGGCAGCTCGAAGTCGAGGCCGAAGGCCCGCCGCTTCGGCAAGAAGCTGCGTGATGCATCGGTACCCCTAACCTTTTATCATGACCGCTGATCACTCCGACGAGTTCTTTCAGATGAACAAGATCACCTTATGCCTCATGGCCGCGCTGCTGTGCTTCGCCGGCACGCCCGCCGCCCAGGAAGAAAGCGCCGATGCGAAGCGACTGTCGGCCGAAATCCTGTGGCAGCTCGATCGGTTGGGCGCGCCGGTGGTCTCGCCCGGCGGGCGCTTCGTGGTGGTGCCGGCCACGTCGTTCGAGATCGATTCCGACGAGTCCGAGACCCGGCTGTGGCTGCTGGGCAGTCCTGAAGAGCCCGGCCAGCGCGCGATCACCGCCGCCGGGGCGAGTGCCTCCAGCCCGGTGTTTTCGCCCGACGGCTCGACGCTCGCCTTCGTTTCCAAACGCGGCGAGGACGAGGCCGGCCAGGTCTACCTGCTGCCCATGGACGGGCCCGGCGAGGCGACGCGGCTGACCGAGGTGCCGACCGGCGTGTCGGCGCTCAAGTGGGTCGGCGAACACATCTACTTCATCTCGAGCGTCTGGCCCGGCAAGACCTTCGACGAAATGGCCGAGGCGCTTGAAGCGGAGAAGGAAAGCAAGGTTTCGGCGCACGTGTGGAACGAAATGCCGTATGCACATTTCGATACCTGGCTGGACGAAGATCGGGAGAATCACCTGTTCAGGATTCCGGCTGCCGGCGGAGAGATCGAGCCGTTGACCGAGCCGGCCGGGCTGCGCCTGCCGACCGCCAACACCGGCACCGGAGACTATGACGTGGCGCCGAACGGCCGGCAGCTTGCCGTCGTGGCCGATGCCGCCACCGACGGCATATACCCGAACCCGGACGTTTTCCTGCTCGAAATCGGCGGCGGCGACGATCCGGTGAACCTGACCCAGGGCAACGCCGCGCCCGACGGGGCGCCGATGTTCTCGCCCGACGGGCAGCTGCTGGCATTTTCGCGCCAGCACATCCCGGGATTTTACGGCGACCAGCAGAAGCTGATGCTGCACGAAATGGCCACCGGACGCACCCGGCTGGTCCACGGTGACTGGGACCGGTCGGCCGCGGGTCTGGTCTGGTCGCCCGATTCGGCCGGCCTGTTCGGCGCGATCGACGATGCCGGCACTCGTCGCGTCTATTTCCTGCCGCTGAGCGGCGCCGAGCCGGTCGCCATCACGGAGGCAACCAACTTCGATGCGCTATCGATCGCCGAAGACGGCACGCTGGTCGCGCGCAACCAGAGTTTCGTCCACCCGCCGCGGGTCGTTCGCGTGGATGTCGAGGCCGGCGCCGGCAAACGGCTGGAGACGTTCAACGACGAGGTGCTGGCCGACGTCGACATGGGCACCTACGAGTCGGTGACCTATACCGGCGCGGAAGGCGCCGAGATCCAGATGTGGGTGCACTATCCGCCGGGCTTCGATCCGGCGTCGAAATACCCGCTGTTCCTGTTGATCCACGGCGGGCCGCACGGCGCGATCTCCGACATGTTTCACTTCAGGTGGAACGCCCAGACCTTCTCGTCGTGGGGCTACGTGACGGCCTGGCACAACTTCCACGGCTCGTCGGGCTTCGGACAGGACTTCACCGATGCGATCAATCCGGACTGGATGACCAAGCCCTACGCCGACACCATCGCCGCGGCCGAGTGGTTCATGGAAAAGCCGTGGATCGACACCGAGCGCATGGTCGCCGGCGGCGGCAGCTACGGCGGGTATCTGTCGACCGTGCTGCTGGGCCGCGATCACCCGTTCAACGCGCTGGTCATCCACGCTGCGGTCTACGACCTGTACGCCCAGACGTCGGCCGATTTCGCGGTCCACGACCAGCGCTTCGGCCCGTACTGGGAAAACCCCGAGCTGTACCGGGCGATCTCGCCGCACTACTTCGCCGACGAATTCGACACGCCCAGCCTGATCATTCACGGCCAGAAGGATCTGCGCGTGCCGGTCGGCCAGGCGTTCGAACTTTTCCGCACGCTGCAGACCCGCGGCGTGGAATCACGGTTGATCTACTACCCGGATGAAAATCACTGGGTGCTCAAGCCGAACAACTCGCTGCACTGGTACGGCGAGGTGCGCGACTGGGTCGAACGCTTCGCCGCGCCCGGTGGCCGCGGTGTTCAGTCTCAACCCGCCGAAGGCGTTCCGGAAGAAGCGGCAGCGGCTTCCGGCCTGGAGTAGCCCCACCGCTTCAGCCACGGTCCCCACGCCGCGTCGACCTTGTCCAGCGTGGCCGGGTCGAATCGATGCGGGTTCTTCCTGTAGCCGCGGATGCTTTCCAGGTAGGCGCTGAATCGGGGCGCCTGCCGTTCGAAGTCGCCGATGCCCAGCTGGTCGTAGATGTCTTCGAGGCATTCCAGCGGCTTCTTGTCGAGGTCGTCGTAGGCAATCTCGATGAACCGGTCGTCAGGAAGATCTTCGGTATCGGCATACAGGCGCTCGAGCATGCGCGGGTAGGCATCGAGGATCACCGGCTCGGCGGCTTCGGCGTCGAACGGCTGCAGCGCGTAGGCCGGCAGGAGTTTCCGGTAGAAGTTGCGCGTGGAGTCGAACACGACGTAAGGGTTGCGGTGTATGTGGACGAAGCGCGCGTCCGGCCACAACGACCGCAGCCAGGCGACCTGCCCGGTGTAGATCGGGTTCTTGACCAGCAGCGTGTCGCCCGGCATGTTCAGCAGCAGCTTCCGGCTGTAGTGCCTGAGCCGCCGCGCGCGTCGCCTCAATGCGGCGGGCGGAACGTCGTCGTTGTCGAGGAAGGCGCCACGTTCGAAATGCTCGACCAGCTTTTTCGGAAAATACAGCGCGTGGTAATACGACAGGTCCTGCATCGAGGCCAGCGCGATCTCGTCTTCCTGCGGCGAGTCGGGGTTGACCTCGACGTTGTCGATCAGCCGGCTCTCGGGCAGCGCGCGCTTGAGCAACGGCCGCAGCGCGCGGCCCAGAAGCAGGAAGTCCCAGGGCAGGCCGGTGGCGATGGGATCGGGCCAGGCAAAGCGCGGATCGCGGCTCATCAGGTTGAACAGGTGTGTGGTGCCGCTGCGCCAGTGGCCGAGTATGAACACCGGCGCTTGCGCGCCTTCCAGCGGATCGGCCCGCATGCCGGTCCACGCACGTTCGGCCAGCGAGAGCGGCGCGCGCGCCAGCGCCGCGCCGAAGAACGCTGCCAGCCTAGGCCACATGGCCGGCGGCACGCGGTTGGCGGCAGCCAGTCGGACAAGCGTGCCCGGGTCGGCGCCCAGCAGCGGATGGTTCCAGGTCGCCCGCGGTTTCTGCAATGCCATCTTGTTGATCCCGGTTCTGTCCATGGACGTGTCAATGATGGCAGACTGGAACCGGAATGGCGGTGATCGCTTTCGAATCGGCCGGAATATCGTGGGCAGGAAATTGGCGGACATGACTAACCTTGTAACCGGCGGCGCCGGCTTCATCGGATCGCACCTGGTGCAGTTGCTGCGCGAACGCGGAGAGTCGGTGCGTGTGCTCGACCTGCGCGCCCCGTCGGTACCGGTGTCCGGCGCCGAATACCTGCAGGGATCGATTACCGACGGCGAACTGGTGCGCGCCGCGACCGACGGCTGCCGCCGCGTTTTCCACCTGGCCGCGCACGCAGGCCTCTGGACGCGCGACAAGCGCGAATTCACCTCGATCAACGTGCTCGGTACGCGCAACGTGCTGGAAGCCGCACGCGACGCTGGCGTGGAAACCGTGGTGCACACCTCCACCGAGTCGATCCTGATCGCCATGGGCCGCGGGCGCGCGCCGCAACGTGTCGACGAGGAGACTACGTGCACGGAAGACGAGATGGCGGGGCCATACTGCGTCGGCAAACTGCTGGCCGAGCGCGAGGCGCACGCGGCTTTCGAAAAATACGGCCAGCGCGTGATCGTGTGCAATCCGACCGTGCCGGTCGGCCCCGGCGATCACTGGCTGACCCCGCCCAGCCGGATGTTGCTGGGCTTCCTGAACCGGCGCTACCCGGCGTACATGCCGACCACGCTCAACATGGTGGATGCCCGCGACGTGGCCCTCGGTCACCTGCTCGCCGCTGAACGCGGCCATCCCGGCGGGCGCTATATTCTCGGTGCGCACGACATCCAGCTCGCCGATTTGCTGGCGCAACTGCAGCGGCTTTCGGGCGTGCAAATGCCGCGCCGAAAAGTGCCGTACCGGCTGGCCTGGCTGGTGGCGCGGGTCTCGGAATGGCTGGCCGACCACGTGACCCACCGGCCGCCGAGTGCGCCGCTGGCCGGCGTCCGTCTCGGCGGCATCCCGGTGCAATTCGACAATCGCCGCACGCGCGACGCGCTGGGCTGGCGGCCGAGGCCGCTGGCGGAATCGCTGCGCGACGCGATCGACGATTATCTTGCCCGCGGTCTGCTCGTGATGCCGGACCCGGTTCAGCAGCCGAAGCGAGCCCGGTAGGCGGCGAAGCGCCGGTCCTGCTCGTCGGCGTCCAGGCCGAACTGTTCCAGCGAGTAGCGGTGGGCGCCGTGCTTGTCCTTGGGGTTGGCCGCCAGGAACGCGCGCATCGCCCGTTCGGCCGTCGGCGTCAATTCGCGGTCGAACCGAGCGTATATGGTCTTCACGGTATCGATCGGATCCTCGACGATGGCGCGGTAGTCGATGTCGAGGAAGCGCTCGGCCGGTAACCGGCCCGAATCGCGCTGTTCCAGCGCCCCCAGGAGGCCGCCGCCCCAGCGCCGGGCCATTTCGCGGCCGACCGCCCGCGGGTCGACGCTCTCGCTGAAGGCCGCGCGCAGCATGGTGCTGAGGCTGGCCAGCGACGCCATCACCTTCAGCGGATTGCGGTGGGTCTGGACGATGCCCGCGTCCGGGTAGACCGCCAGCAACTCGGCCAGGCCGAACAGGTGGGCTGGCGCCTTGAGCACCCAGTGCGCCTTGTGCAAACGGGGCCGCTGCCACTGTAGGTATTGAAGAAAGCGCTTGTGGTGACGGTAGACCGCGTGCTTGTCGCGCTGCTCGAACCAGCGCTGGTAGCCCGGCACGTCGTGCGTGGTCTGAAACTCGTAGCCCTGCAGCGTGTGGCTGTCGATGGCGATGCACTCCTGCGGCAGGCGCGGGGCCAGCGGGTGCATCACGCGGAAACCGGGCGCCAGCCGCTCCATCCAGGCCAGCTCGCGCGCGGCACGCCTGATGCGCTTGTCTTCCGTGCCTTCGATCGGCGCCGGGTGCATCACTTCCCAGGTTTCCGGCACCCGGTTTGCGGGATCCTGGGCCAGCAGCATGTGCAGCAGCGTCGTGCCTGTGCGCGGCAGGCCGACGATGAACAGCGGCGCCGGTACGGGCTGCGACTCGATTTCCGGGTGCTCGGCGCGGTCGCGCTCCATCCGCAGCCGGTTGGCCAGCAGGTCGACCAGGTGGCGGTGCGCGGCAATCCGTCCGATCGGGGTCAGCCGCGCATGCCGGCGGTAGTCTTCGGTCAGCTTTCCGAGTCCGTCACGCCAGCCGTCATCGGGTCCCAAGTCGTCGAAGCCGGCGCGAGCGATCGCCTGTTGCCGTATCTCGTCGGCCTCCAGGCTCGCAAGCTTGATGCCGAGGCGACGCGCCAGGCCCGCGCCGACGTTGATCGCGCGCACCCAGACGGCGGGCCTGGGCATCGCGGGATTCACTGGCCCGCACCTTCGCGCAATTGACTGAGCGCGGCGCGCTGGCTTTCGATCTGCCAGGCCAGCAGGCCGGGCAGGCCGAGCAGCAGTTCGCGTACGCGCTTGGCCAGCGACAGCGACAGCGCCGCGCCGGCGGGCAAGCCCAGCAGCGCGCCGAACACGATGAAGCCGCCTTCCTGTACGCCGACCGCACCCGGAATCGCAAATGCCGCTGTGCGCAGCGCCCGGCCGAGGCTCTCCAGCAGCGCGGCCTCGACCAGCCCCACCGGCGTGCCCAGGAAATACAGCGCCAGCCAGACCTCGCCGATGCCGACGAACCAGGCCAGCAGATGCAGCGCGGCGGACTGGTAGAGCGCGCGGCGATGGCGGTAGAGCGATGCGATCATCTCGTCCATGGCCTGGGCGCCGCCGGCCAGCGCCTGCCAGTCGGGCCGCTTGGCGATGCGATTGAGCAGCCCGGTCAGCATCGAGAAAAGCCCGCGTTTCTGCACCTGGTAGAACCCGGCGATCGCCAGGCTCATCACCGCGGCGCCGGCCAGCACCGAGCCGGCGATGTCGCCGGAGCCCAGGTGCCACAGCAGCAGCATCAGGCCGAGCAGGGTGAACAGGATCTGGGTGGACACCGTCAGGGTCACGTCGATCACGACGCTGGCGCCGGCGAGATCGGTACTGATGCCGCGCCGCATCAGCGCACGCACCTTGACCAGGTTGCCGCCGATCTGCATCACCGGCAACAGGTTGTTGACCGACTCCTGAAGCCAGCGGGTCCAGATCGCGGTGCCGGCGGATATGCGCGTCTCGGGCTTCATCAGCTGGCGCAGGGCCAGTCCGTCGCAGCTCATGGTCAGTACGTGCCAGCCGGCCAGCGCCAGCAGGCCGAAGCCGGCCGCGGCGAGACTGGCGGCCAGTTCGCCGACCCCCTGGCGAACGATCAGAACGATGAACAGCGCCAGCCCCAGCAGTCCGAGAACGCGGACCAGCAGCTTGATGCGGTTCATGACGCCGTGCCTTCCGGGCCGGTGCCGATCAGGCGGCCTGGCGCGTCGGCTCGGAGCCGGCCCCGGTCTCGCGGAACCAGACCATCGCGTCGCGCAGGGCATCGTCGGCCGGGCGAGGTGAATATCCAAGCTCGCGCCTGGCCCGGTCGCTGGAAAAGAACATCAGCTTGCGGGCCAGCTTGATGCCGGTCACGGTCAGGCGGGGGTCGTCGTTGTTGGTCAGGCGCGCCCAGCACTCGCTGATCCAGGCCATCGGCAGCACCAGCCCGTGCGGCAGGCGCACCCGGGGCGGTCGCTGCCCGCTCATTTCAGCCAGGCGGATCAGGATGTCGCGCAGGAACAGGTTCTCGCCGCCGAGGATGTAGCGCTGGCCGACCTCGCCGTGCTGCATGGCCAGCAGGTGGCCGTCGGCGACGTCGTCGACGTGCACGATGTTCAGCCCGGTATCGACATAGGCCGGCATCCGGCCGGTGATCGCGTCGAGCACCATCCGGCCGGTGGGCGTGGGACGCAGGTCGCGCGGACCCACCGGCGTGGACGGATTGACGATGACCACGGGCAGGTGGTGCCGTTCGACCAGTTGCATGACCTCGCGCTCGGCCAGGAACTTGCTGCGCTTGTAGGCCCCGCACATGTCCTCAAGGCTGGACGGGTCGAATTCGTCGGCCGGGGTACCGTCGCGCCTCAGGCCCAGCGTGGCGACGCTGCTGGTGTAGACCATGCGCCTGCAGCCGGCCTCGGCCGCGGCCAGCAGTACGTTGCGCGTGCCCTCGATATTGGCCTTGTCCATCGCGGCCGGGTCGTGCACCCACAGGCGGTAGTCGGCGGCCACGTGATACAGCGTGTCGCAGCCGGCCGCGGCGCGCGCCAGCGACGCGGGGTCGGTCAGGTCGCCGGTGGCGCGCTCGATGTCCAGGCCGTCGAGGTTGCTGTGGTCGCTGCCGGCGCGCACCAGCACCCGAACCGACTCGCCGCTTTCGAGCAGCCGTCGGACCACCGCGGAGCCGACGAAACCGGTACCACCGGTGACCAGCGCCGTCATCGGTCGAAGCTCCGAAAGCCGCGATCGAACTGGAAGAGCGCCTGTATGGATGACGGCGAAACGAATGCGGGCATGATCTGCAGAGTCCCTCCGGGGTTGGTGCAGCGAACGGACCGTCTAGTGTACCCGCCCTGGCGCGGGCTCAGTCGCCGCGGCCCAGCATGGCGGGCAGGAACGCCAGCGTGGCGACGACCATCAGCGCCAGCCCCATGGCCAGGATGATGCCCAGGCTGGCCGTCCCGCTGTGCGGCGAGAACGCCAGGTTGCCGAAGCCGCCGGCGGTGATCATCGCGCCCACGACAATCGCGCGCGCGGTGGCGGTCTTCAGCACGTTGCCGTCCGGCAGCAGGCCGGCCCGGTGGCGCGTGACCAGGTGTATCCCGTTGTCCACGGCCACGCCCAGCAGCAGCGGCAGCGCCACGACATTGGCGAAGTTGAACGGCAGGTCGATCAGGACCATCGCCGCGATGGTCAGCAGGCCGCCCAGGGCCAGCGGCGCCATCACCTTGGCCGCGGCCAGCGGCTGCCTGAGCGTAGCCAGCAGCACCATCGATATGCCGATCACGGCCCAGACCAGGGCCTGCTTGAAGGCGCCGGTGATCGCACGGCCGGCCTCGAGCTGGATGATCGGCCCGCCGGTCGCCCGATCGCCCGCCACCGACAGTACCTGCTCGGTGAA
Source organism: Lysobacterales bacterium (assembly GCA_002722315.1). Classification (GTDB taxonomy): domain Bacteria; phylum Pseudomonadota; class Gammaproteobacteria; order Xanthomonadales; family Wenzhouxiangellaceae. The sequence continues at coordinate 42,415 of PBLG01000042.1, forward strand.
TTCGGCCTGGCGGTCGAAATCGAGCACGTCGACCGCCGGGAATACCTGCAGCAGAAGCGCGCCGTCCTGGCCGCGCCATTGCTGGACCAGCCAGCCAGGAAGGTCGTCGACTCCGATCGGCTCGGCCGCCTGCAGGCCTTTGCTCAGACGACCCAGGGTCGGCTGCATGCCGGCGGTCAGGGTCCGGTTGACGGCGACTGCGGCCTGGTCGGCGTTGGGCCCGTCCAGCGCCCGAAGCAGCCGTGCAAGGCTTTCAGACAGGCTGCCGGAAGCGGGATTGCCCGCCTGCGCGTCCGATTGTCCGAGCGCATCAATCAGGGTCCTGGCGGCGGCGGCGAGCGAATCGGCGCTGACCGGATCCGTTTCCCAGTCGGCGCCGACGACGTCCGGGCCCAGCACCCAGCCCAGGTCTTCGAGCAGGAACAGTTTTTCGTCCTGGTCGTCCGGGATGAAGCTCCGCAGCGAAACGGCGCGCGCCACCGTCGGCAGGTCGTCCAGGCGCTGTCGCATGGACTCGGTCTCGGCCGCATCGTCCATAAGGGCCTGGATGTTCCGGTAGCCGGCCTGGCCCCCGGCCAGCAGCTCGCGGATGGTCACCACCGATTCCGACTGCGGGTCGCGCACGTTGAGCGGGTCACTGTCGAAGCGCAGCTCCGGCAGGGCCGGCAAGGCCGCGGCGATCAGCACGATGCCGAGCCCCAGCACCGCCCACCGATGCCGCAGGGGCAATTCCAGGTGCCGGCGCCAGCCGCGATCCAGGGCCGGCGGCGATCCGGTCACGCGGGGGCGGAGCAGCGCCAGCATCGCCGGCAGTGCGGTGTAGCTCAGCAGCAGCGTCACCATCATGGCCACGCCGGCGATCAGGCCCAGCTCGGCGATGCCGGAAAATGCAGTGGGCACGAATGCGAAAAAGCCAAGCGCCGTGGTCACCGCGCTGAGCGTGAGCGGATAAAGCAGGAACCGTCCGGCGGTGATGGTCGAGCGGATCGCCGCGGTCGGCCCGGCCGGTTCGAGCTGGATGATTTCGCGGTAGCGCAAAAGGTAGTGCACGGCGTAGTTCACGCCCAGGCCGATATAGAGCACCACGAAGCTCACCGAGATCAGGTTGACCCGGCCGATCGCCACGGCCGCGAAGCCGGCGGTGATCACCAGCCCGAGGGCCAGGTTGACCAGCGCGATCAGGCTCAGCGGGACCGAGCGAAGCCCGGCCAGCATCACGATGGTGACCGCGACCAGCGCCAGCAGGCCGGTCAGCCCGGCGCCTTCGATCACGCTGCGCATTTCTTCGTAGCTCAGGGCGGCGCTGCCGGTGAAGCGCAGGCGGACCGGCCCCTGGTCCAGGCCGAGCCGCTCGCGCATTTCGTGCATGCGCGCCATGACTTCCCGCGCGGCCAGCACGCGATCGTGGTCCAGCACCGGGTTGATCAGCAGGATTTCCCGTGCGCCGTCGTCGGCCGAACCGTCATCGCCCAGGAGGCGCTGCCACGACAGCAGCTGCGGCGTGCCGGCCAGGCCGGCGTCGATCCCCCCGGCAACCCGGTCGTGGAGTCGGTCGAGGTCGAACGCCGGCGGCATCGAATCGCCGCCCGGACTGCGTTCGGCGATCTGTGCCAGCAGATCGAACAGCGCGGCGGCGTCGGTCTGCCGGGCCAGTCGCCCAAGAAGCGGCTGGGCCGCGGTCAGCCGTTCGCCCAGTGCTTCGAGTTCTTCCAGGGACAGGAACAGCAGACCGTTTCTCTCGAAGAACTCGCTGCCTGCCGGCCAGCTGACCGAATTGACCACGTCGGGCAGCGCGGCGAGTTCGCGCTGCACCTGCCGGGCGGCCAGCGTGGCCTGTTCGGGCGTCGGGGCCTCCACGACCGCCAGCAGGTTGTTTTCGAGATCGGGAAATTCCGCGCGCAGTCGCTCGTCGGTCTGGCGGAACGGAAGGTCCTCGTCCAGCATCGCGATCGGGTCGCTGTTGACGCCCAGCAGATTGACCGCCGCCAGGCCGGCCAGCAGCGTGAAGGCGATGCACGCGGCCAGCACCGGCACCGGGTGCCGGGTGATCCCGGTCAGCCAGCGCTCGGTCGCCGACGATCGACCTTCGCCGTCAGCCACCGCAGTCAATCATTGCGCTGGGATTCGATCGATTCCCGGATGTGCGCGATGACCGCGTCGAAATCCTCGCTCTCCAGGATTCGCCGGTACTGGGTGCGCTTGATCGCCAGATCGCTGACCCCGTCGGTGATGATGGTGACGATCTGCCAGCGCGAGTCGTCGCGGGTCATCAGGTAGTCGAACGCGATCTGCCGGCCGCTGCCGGTGGTGAGTCGGCGCTTGACCACGACCCGATCCTCGCCCTGCTCCTGCACGGCTACCGGCTCGAAGGACTCGCCGCCGAAGGCCTTGAACTGGGCGGCGTAGGTGGCCGCGCTCAGGTCCAGAAAGACCTCCTTGAACGTTTCGCGCTGCGATTGCTCGAAAGAAGCCCAGTCGCGCCCGAAGACGTAGCGGCCCATGCGGTCGACCGCCATGATCTCGGCCAGCAACGGCCGCAGCGTTTCGAAACGCGCCTCGAAGGTCATCTCGTCGCCGGCCTTCATGTTCTCGATCAGGGCGGTTTCGAGACGTTCGACCACCACGTCAGGCGCGGCCGCGTCGTCGGCAGGACCATTGGCCGGGTCCTGGCCTGCGATGGCCGTGCCGGTGGATATCAGCAAAAAGAGTAAAGATCGCAGCATTGTTTTCATCGCAGCACCATTTTCATGGAAGTCGTCGTGTTGACCGTCTACGGATATCGGCCGTCGATGCAGTAGACCACGTGAATCCTGAATCGATCACTAACAAGCGTCAACGATCGAGAGCGTCAACGACTGCGAACCGGGGCCTTAAGCTGCCTCGGCCACGCGTGCGCCGTCGTCGCGCTCGATCTGCCTGCCCAGCAGCAGGTCGGCGGCCTTCTCGGCGATCATGATGACCGGCGCATTGGTGTTGCCGCCGATCAGCGTCGGCATCACCGATGCGTCGACCACCCGCAGGCCGTCGATGCCGCGAACCCTCAGCTCGGGGTCGACCACCGCGTCGTCGTCGCTGCCCATCCGGCAGGTGCCGACCGGGTGGTAAATCGACTCGGCCTTGCTGCGGATGAAGCCCAGCAGCCCGTCGCGGTCGGTGACGTCGTTGCCCGGATATATTTCGTGGGCGCGGAACGGCCGAAACGCCGGCTGGGCCAGGATTTCGCGCGAGCAGCGAATGCACTCGAGCATCATTTCCACATCCGACGACTCGGACAGGTAATTGGCGAAGATGGCCGGTGCCGTGTCGGGTTCGGACGAGCGCAATTCTATCCGGCCGCGGCTTTCGGGCCTCAGGTTGCATGCGTGCAGCGTGTAGCCGTCGCCCGGCAGCCGATTGCGGCCGTGATCGTCGAGCAGGGCCGGCACGAAGTGCATCTGGACGTCGGGGCGGCGGCCGTCGCTCAGGCCGCTGGCCAGGAAGCCGCCGGCCTCGGCGATGTTCGAGGTGCCTATGCCTTCCCGGTAGAGGTAGTACTTCAGGCCCACCATCAGTTCGTTGAGGTGGTCGTAGGTGACCGGCTGCGAACAGCGGGTCAGCGTCATCACGTCCAGGTGGTCCTGCAGGTTGGCGCCGACCCCGGCGAGTTCGTGCGCGACCTTGACGCCGGCGCGCTCGAGGCTTGTTGCCGGGCCGATGCCCGAGATCATCATCAGCTGGGGCGAGTTGATGGCGCCGCCGCACAGCAGCACCTCGCGTTCGGCGAACACCTTGCGCGTCACGCCCATTCGTCGGTATTCGATGCCGCGAGCGCGCTGCCCGTCGAGCAGGATTCGCGAACTCAGCGCGCCGGTGCGCACGGTCAGGTTGGGGCGCTTCTTCACCGGGTGCAGGTAGCCGCGTGCGGTGCTGCAGCGGCGGCCGTTGCGCTGGGTCACCTGGTAGAGCCCGAAGCCGCGCTGCACCGGGCCGTTGAAGTCGACGTTGCGGAAATACTCGGCCTGCTCGGCGGCCTGGATGAACACCCGGCTGAGCTCGTTGACGTGCTGCAGGTCGGCCACGCCCAGTGGACCGTCGGTGCCGTGCATCTCGGATTCCCCACGGCCCTGGTCCTCGGCGCGCCGAAAATACGGCAGCACTTCGTCGAAGCCCCAGCCGGGGTTGCCCAGGTCGCGCCAGTCGTCGTAGTCCGAGGCGTGGCCGCGCACGTAGCACATGGCGTTGATGGAGCTGGATCCGCCCAGCACCTTGCCGCGCGGCCAGTAGAGCCGACGGTTGTTCAGGTTGGGTTCGGGTTCGGTCTCGTAATTCCAGTTCAGCGACTTGAACTTGATCAGCTGGGCCAGCCCGGCCGGCATGTGAATGAACGGGTTCCAGTCGCGCGGGCCGGCTTCCAGCAGCAGTACCCGGCAGGCCGGATCTGCGCTCAGGCGATTGGCCAGCACGCAGCCGGCCGAGCCGGCGCCGACGATCACGTAATCGAAACTTTCGGGCATTAAGGTCTCCTGTATCGGGGTTCGAGTCCTTGGCGTCGCCAGCGGCCGGACCTTCGGCCGACGGTCGCGACGGCCACGTCGAAGCCACCGAAGGAATCGGCTCGTCGTGGCGGGCTTGTGCGTCCAGTCTCTACCCCGAACATTCGAGAAGATACCGCACTCGGTGTGTCGATATCACGAACGAAAATCAAATTGCGCGCGAATTCCGGGGCACTTCCGGGGCTGCGGGCTGTCCATCCGAAGGCGTCCGTGCGATGCGCCGGACCCGCTTGCGCCGTAATCCGTGATGCATATCGCATATTCATGATATGTGACAGCGCATTCATTGTATTCCGGTCATAATCATCCGGTTAACCATTCTGAACAGGGAAACCAGCCGTGCCGTTAACTCGCCTGGGACTTGGCAATCCGGTCGCCGTCGCCGTCGGCTGCATCCTGCTCGTGATCTTCGGGCTGATCAGCCTGTTTCGTCTGCCCGTGCAACTGACCCCGAATATCGACCGGCCGACAATATCCATTTCCACCGGGTGGAGGGCGGCCGCGCCGGCCGAAATCGAATCCGAGATCGTCGAGCCGCAGGAAGAACAGCTGCGCGATGTGCCCGGGCTCAAGCGCATGAATTCCACCGCCAGCCAGGGCCGCGGGTCGATTTCGCTGGAGTTCGACGTCGGCGCAGACCTCAACCGCGCCCTGATCGCCGTCATCACGCGGCTCAACCAGGTGTCGAATTACCCGGTCGACGTCACCGAGCCCAGCGTGCGCGTGGGCACCGACCAGTTCGGCGACACCATGGCCTGGTTCGGGATCATTCCAAAGGAAGGCAACAACCGCCCCATCATCGAGTACCAGGACTTCGTCGAAGACGTCGTCCAGGAACGCATCGAGCGGATTGCCGGCGTGTCGTCGGCCACGCCGCGCGGCGGACGGCCGTTCGAGGTGCGCATCGAGTTCGATCCGTTCAAGGCCGCGTCCATCGGCGTCGACCTGGCCCGTATCGGTCGCCAGCTCGGCCAGAACGCGGACGTATCGGCCGGTTTCGAGGAAGTCGGCAAGCGCCAGTACACGCTTCGTTTCGCCGGCCAGTACGAAATTCCGGACCTGGAAAGCCTGGTGCTCGAGTGGCGCGACGGCCGGCCGGTCTACCTGGGCGACGTGGCGACGATCCAGCGGGTCATGCGCGACGCTTCCGGCGGCATGACGCAGAACACCGAGCCGGCGATCATGATGAACGTGGTCGCCGAACCGGGCGTCAACATCCTGAACGTCATGAACGAGGTCAAGGCCGCTGTCGCCGAGCTGCAGCAAACGCACCTCGATCCGGCGGGCCTGCAGATGAACCAGTCCTCCGACGACACGGTTTACATCAAGCAGTCGGTCCGGATGGTCGTGACCAACCTGATGATCGGCATGTTGCTGGCCGTGGGCGTGCTGTGGTGGTTCTTCCGCCGCTACCGCGCGACCATGATGGTGGCCCTTGCGATTCCGCTGTGCCTGTGCTTTTCGTTCATCGTGCTCGACGGGCTCGGCATGTCGCTGAACGTGATCTCGATGGCCGGGCTGGCGTTTGCTACCGGCATGGTGCTGGATGCGGCGATCGTCGTGCTCGAAAACATCGTCCGCCAGCGCGAGCAGGGTCGCGACGGTTTCGAGGCCGCCGACCGGGGCGCCGGCCAGGTCTGGGGCGCGCTGGTCGCGTCGGCGGCGACCACGGTCGCGATCTTCCTGCCGGTGTTCTTTCTCCAGGACGAGGCCGGACAGCTGTTCGGCGACCTGGCCGTGGTCATTTCGGCGGCCATCATCTGCTCGCTGTTCGTCGCCATCATCGTGCTGCCGGCGGCCAGCTGGCGGCTGCTCGGCGACCGTGCGATGGACGACCGGCACGTGCACTGGTGGCGCAATGCCGCCGACGCCGTGATGAAGCTGACCGACACGCCCAAAAGGAGAATCGGCTGGATCTCCGGACTGATCGGCGTGCCGCTGGCGATCGGCATCTTCCTGCTGCCGCCGGCCGATTACCTGCCCGAGGGCCAGCGCAACCTGGTCTCGGCGTTCGTGCTGGCGCCGCCCGGCATGGGTCCGGACACGGTGCAGGCGGAACTCGTCGACGTGATCAACGAGCGCCTCAAGCCCTACCTGGACGGCGAAAAGGAACCGAAGCTCAGGAACACCTTCCTCGGCACCTTCGGTTCCGGCGCGTTCATCGGCGTGCGGACAGAAGACGAGGAGCGGTCCGGCGAGATGATCGACATCCTGAACAGGGAGATCCTGGTCGGGTTCCCCGACACCTTCGGCCGTGCGACCCGGCGCGCGATCTTCGGCGGCCGCGGCGGGCGACAGATCGATGTCGACCTTCAGGCCGGTGAATTCGAAGGCCTGCTGGAGGCCGGGCGGGTCGGATACGAGATCATCTCCGAACTGATGCCGGGCGCCAACGTGCGGCCCCAGCCCAGCCTGGAGCTGGCCGAACCGGAGCTTCGCATGAAGCCCGACGACCGGCGTATCGCCGAGCTCGGCTGGACCCGCGGCGACGTCGCCACCATGATCCGCGCGATGGGCAGCGGCGCCTTCCTGGGCGAATATTTCGACGGCGAAAAGCGCCTGGACGTGATCCTCCGCGGCGAGCGCTGGGAGAACCCCGAACAGCTCATGGCCACGCCGCTGGCCTCTCCCAGCGGCGAGATCGTCACGCTGGGCGAGCTGGTGACGCTGGAACGCACCGCCGGACCCAACGAGATCAGGCGCGTCGACCGCAGCCGCACGCTGACGCTGCAGGTCACGCCGCCGTCGGGCATGCCGATGGAAACCGCCATCGAACTGCTGCGCAGCGAGGCCGAGCCCGCAATGCGCGCGGTCCTGCCGCCAGGCGGCGTGATCGCCTATCGCGGCACGGCCGAGGCGCTGGGCGAAACGCTGAGAAGCCTGGCCGGCAGCTTCGTGCTGGCCATCGTGATCCTGTATCTGCTGATCTCCGCGCTGTTCCGATCGTTCAAGGACTCGCTGCTGGTCATCCTGACGCTGCCGATGGCGACCGTCGGCGGCGTGCTCGGCCTGCGCGCGGTCGACCTGGTCTACGGCCAGGCCATGGACATGCTGACCATGATCGGCTTCGTGATATTGCTCGGCCTGGTGGTCAACAACGCGATCCTGCTGGTGTACCGAGCACGGGATGAGGAGCGGGCGGGCCGAGATCGGCGCGAAGCGGTGCGCCAGGCCGTTGGGCTGAGGCTGCGGCCGATCCTGATGAGCACCTTCACCAGCCTGTTCGGCATGCTGCCGCTGTTGCTGCTGCCGGGCGCGGGCACCGAGCTGTATCGCGGGCTGGCGGCGGTCATCGTCGGCGGCATGGCCGTCAGTACTTTATTCACATTGATTCTGCTGCCGAGTCTGCTCAGAATGAACGAAGAGAAAACGGCGCCGCAAGCCGAGCCGGCAAGCACGGGACGGGAACAATACGCATGAACAGATTTGCAATCACACTCGCGGCACTGCTGGCCCCGGTCCTGCTTTCCGGCCCGGCCGTCGCGCAGTTCGGCGCCGCCCCGGTGGAAATCGACGAGGCCCGGCTGGTGGCCATGGCGCCGACCATGCAGGTGGCCGGTACCGTGCTGTCGCGTTCCGATGCGCAGCTCTCGGCCGAGGTCGAGGGTCGCGTGATCGAGATCGTCGAGGTCGGCGAGCGATTCGAAGCCGGCGACGTGCTGGCGCGCATCGAAGATACCGCCCTGGGCCTGCGCGCCGATGAACTGCGGGCCGAGATCGCCAGCGTCGAGGCGCGCCTGAAGTTCCTCGATGCCGAGCTCGATCGCTACCAGCGCCTGGTCGAGAGCAACCTGGCCTCGCGCACCCAGATCGAGCAGACCCGCTCCGATCGCGACGTGGCGCAAAGCGATTTGGCGGTCGCGCGCAGCCGCCTGGCCCAGGTCCAGGACCAGATCGACCGGACCCGCATCCGCGCGCCGTTCGACAGCGTGGTCGCCCAGCGCCTGGTGCAGGCCGGCGAGCGGGTGTCGGTGGGCATGCAGGTCATGCGCATCTACAACCCCAACGACCTCGAAGTCGTCGCCCGCGCGCCGTTGTCGTACTACCGCTTCATACAGCCCGGCGACGAGCTCGCCGTGCGCGTCGGCGACCAGGTCATCGCGGCCCCCCTGCGCACCCTGGTCAGCCAGGGCACCGAGCAGAGCCACGTGTTCGAGCTTCGCCTGAACCTGGAGGAAAACCTGCCGGTCGGCCAGGCCGTGCGCGTGACCATCCCCACCGCCGACGTGCGCGAAGTGCTGGCCGTGCCGCGCGACGCGCTGGTGCTGCGCGGCACGGGCACCTCGGTGTTCGTCGTCGACAGCGAAAACAACGCCCGCCGGGTCAACGTCGCGGTCGGCATCGGCTCTGAGAACATGATCGAAGTGAAGGGCCCCATCCAGCCCGGCGACCGCGTCGTCATCCGCGGCAACGAACGCCTGCGCGAAGGCCAGGCCATCGAGGTCATCAACGGCGCTGGCGGTGCCGGCACCGAGTCGGCGTAGATTCAAGCGTCGGTTTAAACCCGTCGATAATCCGACCAGCACCGCTCCCTGTAGGAGCGTCCCCGCCGCGAAAGCGCGCCGATTGCTCCCATTGAATCTCGAAAAGCAATAAAGGCTACCCACCAGCGCATTCCTGTTTCGACCTAACGCGGCCGATGGCGCTCTTTCCAATGCGTCGCCATGACAGCAGACCCGTGATGCCCGTCACGATATTCGGCATTGACTTTCTGCATAAGGCCGATCTAGGCTAAAAGCGTCGTTTGGCATCCGGGGGGATGTAATTGACAAGAGAGCACCGAATGCTGGACGGCATTTGTCAATTACCTGGGAGAAACATGAAATGACTTGCGTAGAGATTTATCCTCAGCCGGAAGCCGGAAGCCGGAAGCCGGTTAGCTGACCCGTCCTCCGCGCAGTCACCACGTTGCCGATCTCACGTGGTGTCACTGCTCGTGCTGATTTTCGGGCTGCTCGGCCTGAGCACACAAGTCCTTGCCAGAACCGCATGCGTCGAACTTGATGACGGCGGACGGTGGTGTTGGGAATATGAGGAGTATAATGTCTCGCTCTCGCCGGATGACTTTAATCAGGGTTATTACGTGCCGCCCGATGGTAACCCTGTCGGCGGGGATGGATCTGTCCAGCATGATTTTATCGAGGTCCCTGACTCCATAAAAGTGCCGAATGAAGAAGATAATCCGTATAGCGATGCAAATTGCGGTTCCGATGTATCGCGCAGAGCGGACTATGCATGGGCCGACCTACGAGGTCAGACTATTTCCCTTGGTGTAACTACTGAAAATTCCATTGTGGAAATCACCTATGTATCCACTGGTGAGCGAGAGAACTTTCAGTTCAATGGTTATCTTGCTGCTCAACCTGTCCAAGCGCTTATTTTTCTCGGGTGTGGGTAATCAGCATATGACTTTCACCAGAGTAATTGCAATACTGCTGTTCCTTTCCGGACTTTTGATTCTTGGGTTCTATGGCCAGGTTCATTTAGATTCGAACCTGGATGGAGTTGCGTTGGAGAGCAAATTGGGAACTCAGGAATCACCGGAAGAGACCCGGATTCAACCCCGGCCGGTCGCCCACGACGCGAAAGACTCCGGTACGGCCGATCCATTGCAAATCGAATTCGATCGGGAATATTCGGAAGCCGAATTCCGAGCGCAGGCTGAAGTCCTGGCGGCACAGTCCGGTAGCGCGGAGCAGGTGTACGGGTTGATTGATAGCGCACGGGCGCGAGGTTTTGAACAGGTTGCTGAAGAGCTCGAGGTTCAACTTCATCATCGGTGTGAGGCAATTTCAAGCGGCCGTCTTGGCGATTGGCAGGATGAGGAAACCGAGGGGTATCGAAGACTGGCCCGCTACTGCGATAGCTATGTTGGCACATCCTCAGCGATAGACGAAAATGTAACTGCAGCGATCGACCACAGCCATGGGCCTCCCGCATTTTCAAAACTCCGTCAACGTTATAAGCGTCAGTTTCTGGAGGTTCTTGATAGGGCCAGAACAGGATCAGAAGAAGACGCGTTTCTAGCATACGTCGCGCAAGCCGAATCGCCGTTGGAACTGCATGGCGCCAAGCTTGGAATTCGAACCTGGGCGACGGAGAGAAAGCGGACATTACGGATCCTGGACGAGGATAGGATGGGATCATTAAATGACATGATCCGGCTTCAGCAGGCAGCAATCGATATGTACAGTTGTGGAAGATTTATGGACTGTGGGCCAATGACGATCAAAGCCATCGAAACATGCTTGGCTGTGGGTGTGAGCTGCGAGCCAGGGCAGGGATATCTAGACATGATCTATCCGCATTACACACCTTATGAGATGGAGACCATCCTGGCGATTGTGGATAGGATTCACGCACATGCGGGAAGCTGAGATCGCCTACCTAGAGCGATGAGGTCTTGTTTCATGTATTGAGCTCGATTGAACTGCGCTCAACAGCGATGGGGTCAGGTCTTGTTTCATGCATTGAGCTCGATTAATCTGAGCTCAACTACCTTCGCAACCCTTTGATCCTGGGTTTTCTCGCCCATGGCCCGACCATTACGAATCGAGTTCGAAGGCGCGCTCTACCACGTCATGGGGCGCGGGAACGCGCAGGCCGATATTTTTCTGGACGACCAGGACCGCCGGGCATTCAACGATAATCTCGGCCGGGTATGCGGGCGTTTCGACTGGCGCGTCTGGGCCTGGTGTCAGATGACGAATCATTACCACCTCCTGATCGAGACAATGCGTCCGACGCTTTCGGAAGGCATGCGTGAGGTCAACGGCGTATACACGCAGGGCTTCAATTACCGTCATGGCCGTGTCGGTCACCTTCTGCAGGGGCGCTTCAAGGCGGTCCTGGTCCAGAAGGAAACGCACCTGCTGGAATTGTCGCGCTATGTGGTGCTCAACCCGGTGCAGGCACGCATGACCGATTCTGCCGGGGATTGGCCATGGAGCAGTTATCGCGCGGTCATGGGCAAGACTCTGGCCCCGGACTGGCTGGCCGTCGATGAGACACTGCACCTGTTCCATACAATGCGCGGTCCCGCGCGCCGCGCCTTCGCGCGATTCGTCGCCGATGGCATCAACGCAGAAGATCCATTCGGCCAGATGCCGCGCGCTGGGTTTCTGGGAAGCGAATCCTTCATTGAGGCAATACTGGACAAATTCGACAACCGCTCGGTCAGCGGGGAGATTCCGAAAAGGCTACGGCCGGCCAGGAGCTTGGCGCAAATTGCCAGGGACGCCGCCGACAGAGACCAGGCAATCACCGAAGCCTACCGGACGGGTGCCTACACCTTGACGGAGATCGCTCATCATTTCGGAATCCATCAGTCCACGGCCAGCAGAATTGCGCGGCGGGACAGCGATGCATGAAACAAGACCTGACCCCAAAGTTTCTTGAAACAAGACCTGACCCCAAAGTTTCTCCTTGACGGAGATCGCTCATCATTTCGGAATCCATCAGTCCACGGCCAGCAGAATTGCGCAGCGCGACGGCCATGCATGAAACAAGACCTGACCCCAAAGTTTCTCCCAAGACCTGACCCCAAAGTTTCTCCAGACCTGACCCCAAAGTTTCTCCGGCATGCGGGGGCAACATGCGGGCTGGGTCGAGTCCTGGAGATCCCGACCACCTCCAATCGTTGCGGAGCACATTCCGTGACGATGTCCAAGGTATGGTCACGGATAAAAGGTCGACTTATCGTTACGGTGAAGATGTGAGTGAAGATCAGCCTCCGGTTCGAAGGTGCAAATAGGAATTCCTCTCATGTCTAAGCTGATATACATTTTGTTTGTCATGCTGGCCTTCGAGCCCGTGCATACCGAGGCGAACGACGACGCTAGTGTTCGCTGTCCGGCGATCGAGGAGCTGAATAAGACCACTCGGTTCTATCTAGCAAAAGCCATGACCCGCCTGGTATCGGAACAGCAATATGCAGGGGATCTGGATTCGGTCGGATTCGTGACACCGCTCCACGTTGAAGATTTTCGCTTGCTGATGACAGAAGAAGACTCTGCCGTCTGTCAGAAGCTGAACGAAATGTACGGAGATTTTCGGACCACCGAAGTTTTCGACCGTGAATCCGGTGAATATGTCCCGTCGATGTTCGGTCTCTACTATGAAGTTCAGGACAAGTATGTAGTGATCTGGCAGCCCTACAATCCGGGTAGCGATGTGGTCGGAAAAATCGGCGCCCGGGCACGGGTTGGCGTTTTGCGATTGTTTACGATAAGGACAACTTGACGTACCTTGGCCGGATTGGCTTCTGAATAGGCCAGCAGTCCTGCGGGGCGCGGATCGCATCCGTGTGGAAACGAGATGCACCTGGTGTCTCGCGGATGCTACGGCCTTTAGCGTGCTACTAGGGCACAGCCGGAATTTTTGTTGACCGAAAGTCCAGTTGGCACCCGGTCGCGAGAGGCGTACTCTTGGGATCGTCGATCAATCTCGGGAATCCTTCAAAAATGACGCTCAAGGGAAAGACCGCCGTGATAACCGGCTCCAACTCCGGGATCGGGCTGGGCGTGGCCGAGGAACTTGCGAAGGCCGGCGCCGACGTGGTGCTGAATTCGTATACCGACTCGGATGAAGACCGCGCCCTGGCCGAGCGGATTTCAACCGACCACGGTGTCCGCTGCCGCTACATCGCCGCCGACATGGCCGATCCGGACCAGTGCCGCGGCCTGATCGAGCAGGCAGGTCCGGTCGACATCCTGGTCAACAACGCCGGCATCCAGCACGTCGCGCCGGTCGACGAATTCCCGCGCGAGAAATGGGACGCGATCATCGCGATCATGCTGTCCTCGGCCTTCCACACCACCGCGGCGGTTCTGCCCGGGATGCGGGCAAGGGGCTGGGGCCGAATCGTCAACATCGCCTCGGCGCACGGCTTGACCGCCTCGCCCTACAAGTCCGCCTACGTGGCGGCCAAGCACGGCCTGGTCGGATTGACGAAGACCGTCGCGCTGGAGACCGCGGAAGAACCGATCACCGTCAATGCCGTCTGCCCCGGCTACGTGCTGACGCCGCTGGTCGAGAAGCAGATTCCGGCGACGATGGAGAAATACGGCATGGACCGCGAGCAGGTCATCCGGGAGGTGATGCTGGCGCGCCAGCCGTCGAAGCAGTTCGCCACCGTCGATCAGATCGGCGGGACCGCCGTGTTCCTGTGCTCGGCGGCGGCCGATCAGATTACGGGGACGACCATCTCGGTCGATGGTGGTTGGACGGCGTTGTAGTTGTTTTTTTAAAGGCGGTTTCGCCGCCGATTGATGTTTGCTCTTTGTGTCACGCGCGTTCGAAAGTCAAAGGCCGTTTCGCCGCCAGCTTCGCTGGCTGATGCGACCTACGTTTGGTGCGGCAAAAGTAGGCAAAACCGCTCATGCCGCGAAGGCGCCCGGCAAACTGCCGCCGGGTCCCCTGCGTTTCTCGCCACGAACGGCCGGTTCCGAACTCGCTCCCTTATGGTCGCTCAGACATGCGGAACCGGACTTCCCCGATTGTCATGACAAGCGCTGCTGCGATACTCGGCGCCATCGAGGCAGATGGGTGGACGGCGAACGTTGGGTGCATTTAGCGACTGCCCTCCGAACGGTCGGTGTCCATACCCCGCTGTCGCCGCCACGGACTCGGCGGTTCCGGCCGCTGCCCCAATTTCAACATCCGGCAGGAAACCAGGCCACGCCAGCAGAACCACTCGAATCGGCACGGAGTAAGTAATGGAAAGGCATCGAAGACGGGGCCTGACACCAAAGCACCCGTTCGATCCAGCTTGCAGCCAAAGTATCTGCTGCCTGTAAGAGCGCTTTTGCTTACTTTTCAGGCGATTGTGAAAAGTAGGTCGCCTGCAAGCGCGCAGCGCGAGGCGAAACCGCCTTTTCATTTCAGCCTGGCCGCGCCAGCCCCTGCCCCAGCGGCACCGGGTGGCCGCCCGCTACCAGCCGGCGCACGGCAAAATCCCCCTGCTATAGTCGCGAAAGAAAAAAACACGAAGGCAACCCCCAATGGTCCGACGCTGGTTCTTCGGCATCTCCGCGTGCCTGTTCGCGCTGGTCGCGTTCGTCTGGCTGGTCTGGCCGCCGGTGCTTTGGAGCCTGGTCGTATTGCTGCCGCTGTTCGCGCTGGGCTTGCGCGACGCGCTCCAGAACAAGCACACGGTGCTGAAGAACTTCCCGATCATCGGTCACGGCCGCTACATGGTCGAGGGCGTGCGGCCCGAACTCCAGCAGTACCTGATCGAATCCAACCTCGATGCCTATCCGGTCGAGCGCGAGTATCGTTCGCTGGTCTACCAGCGGGCCAAGAATCAGCTCGAGACCCGGCCGTTCGGGACCCAGCGCGACGTCTACCGGGTCGGCTACGAGTGGGCGAGCCACTCGCTGGCGCCGATCAAGGAGTTGCGGCAGGAACCGCGCGTGATGTTCGGGGGCGCCGATTGTTCGAAGCCGTATTCGGCCTCCCATCTCAACGTCTCGGCAATGAGCTTCGGCGCGATTTCAAGCCATGCCATCCTGGCGCTGAACGGCGGCGCGAAGAAGGGCGGGTTCGCCCACAACACCGGCGAGGGCGGGGTGTCGAAATACCACCTGGAGCCCGGCGGCGATCTGATCTGGCAGATCGGTACCGGCTACTTCGGTTGCCGGGCGAAGGACGGCGGTTTCGATCCGGAGCGATTCCGCGAGACGGCGGGTCGAGAGTCGATCCGGATGATCGAACTGAAGCTGTCCCAGGGCGCCAAGCCCGGTCACGGCGGCATCCTGCCGGCCGCAAAGGTCACGCCCGAGATCGCCGAGGCCCGGGGCCTGCCGGAATACGAGGCCGCGCTTTCGCCGCCGTGGCATTCGGCGTTCACGACGCCGGCTGAAATGATCGAGTTCGTCGCGCGCCTTCGCGAGCTTTGCGGCGGCAAGCCGGTCGGCATCAAGCTGTGCGTCGGGCGTCGCACCGATTTCCTGTCCATGTGCAAGGCCATGATCGAGGTCGGCACCGCGCCGGATTTCGTCACCGTCGATGGCGGCGAGGGCGGGACCGGGGCGGCACCGCTGGAGTTCTCGAATTCGCTGGGCATGCCGGGGCGCGACGCGCTGGTTTTCGTGCACAACGCGCTGGTCGGTTCGGGCCTTCGTGACAGGATTCGCGTGATCTACTCGGGCAAGGTGCTGTCGTCGTTCCACATGATCCGCGCCTTCGCGCTGGGCGCCGACACCTGCAACTCGGCGCGCGCGATGATGTTCGCGCTGGGCTGCATTCAGGCGCTTCGATGCAACAACAACACCTGTCCGACCGGCATCACCACCCAGAACCCGGCGCTGATCAAGGGCCTGCACGTGCCCAGCAAGACCGAGCGCGTCTACCAGTTCCACAGCGCGACCATCCACGCCCTGCTGGAAATGCTGGCGGCGATGGGGCTGGAGGCGCCGGCCGACGTATTGCCCGATCACGTGTTCAGGCGGGTCGACGACCTGAACGTGCGCAGTTTCGGCGAAATTTACGAATTTCTCGAATCCGACGTCCTGGTGTCGGGCAAGGCGGAATGCTCGCTGACCCGTGAATGGAAAAGGGCCAGGGCCGACAGCTGGAGCCTCCAGCCCGAAAGCGGCGAGAGCATGCCGGTGGACTGATCGCAGGCCGCCTGTCGGCCTGAATCACCAGCCTATGAGCATGTTCCAGCTGACCTTGCCGTCGGCATCTCCAGCACGTGTCCGGCGCCAGTCCCAGGACACGTCCATCGCGCTTTCGACCCGCGGCCACAGGCGGCTCAGCCAGGCGCCGAAGTCCAGCGCCAGCGAAAAACGATCGCCGGCCACCTGTTTCGTCGCGGTGGCGAACCAGGCCCGCTCGGCCGCGTGCGCCCAGCGTGCGGTCACGGCCATCAGTTTCAGTTGCCTTGAAAGCGCAACCCTTGCGCTCCAGTCGGTGCTGTCCGTCTCGGTCTCCACGCTCGACGCGTAGGCGACGGGATCGGTCCGCAGGACCGAGACGTCGGCCTGCGCTTGCCACCCGCCGGGCAGCAGGTGGCTATGACTCAGCCCCAGTTCGTAGTCGGGCATCAGCGGCGCAAATACGCCTGAAGGCACTTCAGGCTCGGTGCGCAGCACGCGCAACGCGGTGTTCTGTTCGCTTCCCCAGCGCCACGCTGCGCCCCAGCGTGCCAGCGCCAGTTCGGTCAGGCCGTGCGCCGGTGACGACCCGCGGCAGCGCTGGCCGGTGAGTTCGAGCATCGATCCGGCCGCTGCAGGGAGGAATTCGGTGGGCAGTCGCAGCCCGGCCCGGAGGTCGCAGTTCACGCCCGGGCGCGACGCTTTGCCGGGCTCCGGCCGGGACCATTCGAGGTGCAGGTCGACCGGCCCCGGCGACCAGCGCAGGTCGGCCCGGGTCGATTGCCGGGTGCTGCCGCTGTCCACGCCCAGTCGGGTGTCCTCGCGCCGGGTCAGCTGCAATGTGACCGGGGCGCCGGCCGGCAGGTGCAGCGTCGAGCCCAGCGTCTGCTCCAGGGTCTGCAGCGCGACCTCGCCCTGGGCCTGCTCGGGGTCGTCGCCGTCGCGAATCGCGTCGAAGAACTTGCCCTGCCGGACCTGGTAGCGGGCGCCGTAGTCGATCAATCCCTTCGGCGCGCCGAGGTGCACGCTGCCGGCCAGCATCTCTTCCCGGTCGTCGGACGGGTCGGCCGAAATCGCCGGCAGCGCGTGATCGATCTGCATTTCGGCGCGGATCCGGGGGTCGTCGTGCGCCGATGACGGATTTTGCGCCTGCATGGAAGCGCAGCCGGCCAGCGCGCTCAGCGCGAGCGCGATCGCGGCCGCATGGACAGTGCTGTTGAGAAATGACGGGTCGAGCATGCCTTTCAGGGTATTGTTTTATCCTGGTTGTCTTCGAGTCTAGCCGCAAAAAAGCAGGCGCAGAGCCGGATTTTCGAGGAAATTTTCCCGATCGTGACGCGCGGCACGAACCCACTGCGACAGCTTGATCCGCGCCGACGATTGGACCAGACTGCAGCTGCATTGCAGCGGTCTTCACCCGAACGGGTTCATCATCAAGTCATGACTCTGATTACATCGCTCGTCGTTTGTTTCATCCTCATGGCCGCGCTATGGGCCTGGCAGCGAAAATCCGGCCGCGCCGACTGGGTGGACTTCGCGTGGTCGGCGCTGATCGGCGTGCTGGCGGTCGCCTACGCGCTGGTCGGTGAAGGGAGCGTCGAAAAGCGTGTGCTGGTGGCGCTGGTTACCGGTACCTGGTCGTTTCGGCTCGCATTTCACCTCTGGCGGCGGCTGAGCAGCCACGACGACGAGGACGGTCGTTACCAGGCCATGCGGGAGCACTGGGGCGGACGCGCGAACTTCTGGCTGTTCTGGTTCTTCATGGTCCAGGCGCTGGTGGCCTGGCTGTTCGCGCTGCCGGCCTGGGTCGTGGCCAACGATCCGGGCGCGGCGCTGGACGGCTGGCTGTTTGTCGGCGTTGCGTTCTGGCTGGTCTCGCTGGCCGGGGAATCGATCGCCGACCGGCAGCTCGCTGCATTCAAGGCCGACCCAAGCAACAAGGGCAAGGTCTGCAACATCGGTCTGTGGCGGTACTCGCGCCATCCGAACTATTTCTTCGAGTGGCTGCACTGGTTTGCCTACCCGCTGATCGCGGTCGGCGCGCCGAACTGGTGGATTACCTGGCTGGGGCCGGTCGTGATGCTGCTGTTCCTGTATCGGGTCAGTGGCATCCCGTATACCGAGAAGCAGTCGCTGAAATCGCGCGGCGATGCCTACCGCGAATACCAGCGCACGACCTCGGCATTCTTTCCGCTGCCGCCGAAACAGTGATTCGTGCAGTCAGACCGTCGGCAGGAACAGCAGGATGAGCATCACCAGCCCGGCGAACATGCCGTTGCGATAAGCGTCGCCCATGGCGCCCTGACCGAGCGGGGTCTGCCACATCTGGAACAGCGCCGCGCCGATGGTCAGAAACAGGCCGAACCAGATCAGCAGCGCGATGCCGCAGCCGATCAGCGCCCATTCGGTGGCCGCGGCGAAATCGGCCGGGGAACCGCCGCCGGCCATGAACATCTGCAACGTGCCAAACGCAAGCGCGGCGCCGGCCGCGAACTGCAGGGCAATGATCATGATCAGCGCGACCCAGGTCAGCACCGGGCTTCGAATCGACGGCACGATGGAGCGCGGGTAGACCGGCGCCTCGGCCTGGCCGAGAACGAGGGCGACCGCTTCGCCGGCTCGGGTCAGGTTGAGCACGTTCTGAATCGCGTAGGCCAGGTGCATCAGCGCCAGGAAGGCGACCAGGGCTGCTACCAGGATTTCCACGCTGCACGCTCCGGGTTGGTTCGATTGCTTACCGAACGGTAGCCCGGTGCCGGGGCCCGGTCAAGTCGGCCGCGTTTCGGCAACGGCTTCGGCAATGGCCTCGGCAATCGGTTTTCGGCACGCCGTCCAGTTCGCGAGCCCGATCAACCGCTGGTTGATTTCGAGCTCGAGCGTGATCAGTCGGCTATCGTCGTAGTCGCGGCGATGTTGCTGGCCCATGCCGTTGCTGACGCCTCGGTAGGGCTGGTTCATGTGGACGGCGAGTTCGGGAAGCCTGCTTCGCAAGGCTGCGCCCAGCGTTCGGCAGAATTGCGCCTCCAGCGGCCGCGACGGGTCGTACAGCAGGCCGATGTCGGTACGCCGGGTCTTGCCGTCCATTTCCGGGCTGAAGCTGTGGCAGGCGATGTGGATGATCTGTCCGGGCAGGGATTCCAGGTATTGCCTGTAACAATCCCAGTGCGGTTGCCAGTAGCGCTCGACCAGCTCGCGTTTTTCCGCCGCCGGCAGGCCGCGCGTGAATTCCGAGAAGTGGCGCGGGTGGCCGGCCGAGCGGTTGAGGTCGACCAGCAGCCGGGTGAACCGGCCTTCGAGCAGGGGCGCGTCCAGCGCCGCGGCAAGTGCCCGCGCCAGTTCGCCGCTGCCGGGGTCCCAGCCGCGGTGGCTGGCCAGAACGGAACGATGCCCAGCAAACAATGACTGCCAGGGTTTCGGCACATGTCTGCTGGCATGTTCGGCGCTGATCAGGAAAGAAATGGGCGGTTCTCGGCCAGGCATCCGACGAGTTCGCGGTAGGTTGCGACGATGGCAGCGGCGTCGGGCTCGGCGCCGGCGCGGCGCTTGATTCGCTCGGCCAGCGTGCCGTGTTCGAGGATGACTTGCAGGTGCCCGCCCGGGTCGTCGCCCAGCCAGCCGCGCTCGAACATCGTGCGCCAGGCCAGCCCGGCGCTCACCGGGCCTTCGATGCCGAAGCCGTCAAGCCAGCTGCGGTGTTCGATGCGCGCGGTGCTGCCGTGACGGGCGCACTCGAACAGCTGGTCGGCCAGGGCGCGATTGTCGAGAGACTGCTGCCGCTCCAGGTCGAGGATTCGACCGTCGTACAGGCGCTTGACCAGCGCAACCACCGCGCGCGCGATCGCAAGGTCGGCGGCCGGGCATTCCTGCAGGTCGATGATCCGGATTTCGATGGTCTGGCGCTCGAAGCGGGCGATGGCGGCGCGCGAGTTCAGCCAGTCGTCGACCAGGATTCCGTCCGGGTCGTGCGGTGCGATCGCCCGGTACATCGGCTGGAGAATTCTTGCGTGGTAATCGTCGATGGAGGTGACCGCCTCCGGGATCACCTGCCCCGAGATCTCCGGAATCTCGCGCTGGTTGTCGCGATAGTAGCGAAGACGCGTGTCCATCCAGCCGGTCGCGCGCCCCTGCTCGAACGGCGAGGCCGCCGACAGTGCCGGAATGATCGGCAGCACAGCACGGATGGCCGCGTGCAGCCGGGTGAACTCGGCGTCGTCGACGAACGGCAGGTTTATGTGCATCGACTGCAGGTTCGACCAACCATGGCCGCGGCAGTCGAAGATGCGGTTGTAGGCCGCGTAGATCTCGTTCTGGCCGAAAGGCCACAGCCGGGTCTCGTCGTCCGGGACGAAAAGCGGGTGCATCGCGGTCGGCATCAGGCAGGCGCCGTGCGGTTCCAGCAACCGGTTGATCTCGACCAGGTCGGCGTGGAAGTTGTCTTCCAGTCCCCGCAGCGATTCGGCCGGGCCATTGGTCTTGAGCTCGACGACGTGGCGCACGAGCTCGTTGGACCATGCCAGTTCGTCGTGATCGACTTCGTTGGCGACGTTGCCCTCGGCGTCGACCAGCAGCAGGTCGGCGATCGGCCGCGCCGTCAGCGAATCGCGGTCGACGATCATGTATTCCAGTTCGATGCCGTAGCCGGTAAAGGCGGCGATGTGTGGCGGTGGGATGATGGGGTCGAGGGTGGGCATGGGATTCTTTGTTGGTTGGTTGGCTGGTTAATTCGTTACTTCGTTGTTGGTTGTTGGTTGTTGGTTGATGATCGTCCGATTACTGATTACTGATTACCGATTACCGATTACCGACCTCGCCCTGCTTGCTCGCCTCGACCCGCTTGAGGATGACGCCCATGATTTCGCGGTACAGCGCACCCTTGAGGACGTCGTCCTCGATGCCGGCGTCGATGGAAGGGTTGTCGTTGACTTCTATGACCATGACCTTGCCGTCGCTTTCCTTCAGGTCGACGCCGTAAAGACCATTCCCGATCAGTCCGGCCGCCTTGACCGCGGTCCGAATCACGGCGTCGGGCGCTTCGCCTATCGCCAGCGTGTCGACATTGCCTTCGTCCACGCCGGACTCGCCGTCGTGCTTGATGATCTGCCAGTGACCGCGGGCCATGTGGTAGCGGCATACATACAGCGGGCGGCCGTCGAGCACGCCGACCCGCCAGTCGAAGGTGGTCGGCAGGTATTCCTGGGCCACCACCAGCTCCGAGGCCTTGAGCAGGCGCTTGACCGTGGGCTTGAGCTCGGCGGCGTCCAGCACCTTGACCACGCCCACCGAAAACGCGCTGTCGGGCTGCTTGAGGACCACCGGCAGGCCGAGTCGGGCCTCGATCTCGTCGATGTTGTCGCGGTGCACCAGCATGGTCTTGGGCGCCGGCACGTTGTGGCGCGCCAGCAGTTCGGCCAGATAAACCTTGTTCGTGCACTTGAGGATGGAATCCGGGTCGTCGATAACCACCAGGCCCTCGGCGGCGGCCTTGCGCGCGAATCGGAACGTATGGTGGTTGACCGCTGTGGTCTCGCGAATGAACAGCGCGTCGAATTCGGCCAGGCGGCCGATGTCGTCCGGGCCGATCCGCTCGACGTAGAACCCGAGGTCCGCGGCGGCGCGCTCGAAGCGCTTGAGCGCTTGCTCGTCGGAAGGCGGATGGGCCTCGGCCGGGTTGACCAGCATGGCCAGGTCGAAGCGCGTTTTCTTCGCCTGGATGCCGCGCGGCCGCTCGCCGGCGAAGTAGCGCCGCGCCGCGTCGTGCATGAAATCGCGGTGGGATTCGGGCACGTCGGCGAACCCGACCGGCGCAAGCCGCCGCAGCATCCACTCGTCGCCCGCGCGCGCAAACTCGGCGCGCAGAAGCGGCGCCGGAAAAAGCTTGAACAGCGCGCGGCTCAGGGTCTCGTGGCGCTCGGCCAGGTTGCGCCCGAAATAGATGCTGAGCACGAAATGATCGGCCCGAATCGATTTCAGGCTGCGGTTGATCTGGCCCTGCAGTTCGCCCGAAAGCAGCCGCACGACGTGCGGGCTCTTCAGGTCGAGCATGGTTGCGACCGAGGGCAGCGGGCGGTGTCCGCGCGCCGCCGCGAGCAGCGAGACGTAGTAGCCGATCGCCTGGTAGCGGTAGCTCGCGCAAAGGTTGTAGACGCGCGCGCCCCTGAGGCCCGAAAAGCGCGGGTCGGCCAGGTAGTCGCGTGCGGCGACGATTTCGACGTCCGGCAGCGCATCGGGCAGCGCGGCCGGCGAGTCGACGACAACGAGGTGGCGCATGATCAGCCCTCCGGGCGTGGGGGTCGCAGCACGACCAGGTTGGCATCGTAAGTCATGGCGCCGAGCAGGATGGCGCCGATCAGCCGGTCGATGTGAACGCGATAATTCTGGCTGCCGCCGGGCTCGGGGTTCGTGACGTCGACCTGGCTGCCGAGCGGATTTTCCTGCATCGGGTCGGCAATCTCGACCTCGCGCGACTCGCGGTGGTAGCCGGTCAACAGCACGAAATGACCCACCGGCAGCCCGCGGATGTCGTCGTCTTCGTCATCCGGCCCCCATTCGCGCATGGAACGGTAAAGATACGTGGCGCTCAAGCCCGTCAGCACCGGGTTTCCTGATCGCAGCAGTCGGCGAATCAGGGTTCGCGTGAGATCGGTGAACCGGATTCGCCCGCCCAGCTCCAGGTATTCGAGATAGCCCCGGGTGGCGATGCCGAGCTGCTCATCGCCGGGCTTGGCTTCCATCTGCGCGGCGAGCTTGTCGGCCAGGCGGGTCTTTCCGGAAAACCAGCTGGGGTCGAACACCTGGAGGTTGTAGGTGTAGATTTCGGCGCGGTATCCGCGGGCAAGCGCGTGATTGGCCAGGAAAACATCCAGCGTACCGCCGTGATCAAGCCGGTGGATGGTATCGATGACCTCGTGCAGGTCGACGTCGTCGCCGAAATGCCGGTACAGCGCGTGCAGGCAGGTCGGCCCGCAGGTGGTGGTGTCCGGTTGAGGCTCGATATTTGGCAGGGCGTTCAAGTTGCAGGTTAGACGCCGGCTTCGACGGCTTGTTCCAGGTCGGCGATCAAATCCTCGACGCGCTCGATACCGACCGAAAGACGCATCAGCCGGTCGTCGATGCCCAGCGCGTCCCGGGCCTCGGGCGCGAGCTTGGCGTGGCTGGTGCGCGAGGGCTGGCAGATGGTCGATTCGACCCCGGCCAGGCTGACCGCCGGGGTGATCAGCTCGAGCTTGCGCAGGAACCGGTCCGGGCTTACGGCGTCGCCCAGCCGGAACCCGAGCATGCCGCCGAAAGCGCGCATCTGGCGCGCGGCGATCCCGTGACCGGCGTCGGCTTCCAGCCCGGGGTAGTAGACCCGGGCGATGTTCTCGCGCGCTTCAAGCCATTCGGCAACGGCCGCGGCATTGGCGGACTGGCGTTCCACGCGAAGCGCCAGCGTCTTCAGCGAGCGTTCCAGCAGGTACAGGTCCTGGCCGTTGAGGCTGGAGCCCAGTCTTACGGCTTGCGGCCGGATGCGCGCGATCAGTTCTTCGGAACCGGCCACGGCGCCGCTGAGCAGGTCCGAATGGCCGCTGAAATACTTGGTGGCCGAGTGCATCACCAGGTCGAAACCGAGCTTGATGGGCTGCTGCAGGATGGGCGTGGCGAACGTGTTGTCGACCACCGAAACGATGTCGCGCTCGCGCAGGATCTCGGCAGTGGCCTCCAGGTCGATGACCCGCAGCAGCGGATTGGTCGGCGATTCCACCCAGGCCAGCTTCGTGTTCTCTTGCACCAGCGAAGCCAGCGAGACCGGGTTGCCGTCCCAGGTCGAGAATTCGAAGCCGTAGGGCTTGAGCAGTCCTTCGATCAGGTCCGTGGTGCCGCCGTACAGGCCGTCGAGGAGGATCGCGTGGTCACCCGGCTTCATCAGCCCGAGGAACACCGCGCTGACCGCGCCCATGCCCGAAGCGGTGACGAACGCCGCCTCGGCCCCTTCCAGCGCAGCGATGCGGTTGGCCACGACGCGGTGATTGGGGGTGTTCATGTAGCGCGGGTAGCGCACCTGGTCGTCGCGCGAGTAATCGAACGCGGTGGAGGTGACGATGGGCGTGTTCAGCCCCTGCTCGGCGGTGCCGCGCTCGTAACCGGCGTGCACGCAGGCGGTCTCGGCGTTCCAGGTCTTGTGATACTTGTCGGTCACGGCGCCTCCGGGCGTTCTGGCGTTGCTAGTTTACGGGATGAGAATACGGATTCATTTCCGGCGAACCGAAATTAATCCGGCTCAAACGCTTTTTAGCCATTCTTCCGCGAAAGAAGCAGGAAAAGTCAGTTCGCTTGCGCGTAAGCCTCCACCTCGCGCCAGACCCGCATGACGTTTTCGCCCAGGATCTTTCGGATGTCTTCTTCGGAATGACCGCGGCGGAGCAGTTCGGCGACCAGGTTGGGGTAGGTCGAGGCGTCCTTCAGGCCTTCGGGCAGCGAGTCGCCGACACCGTCGTAGTCCGAGCCCAGGCCGACGTGGTCGATACCGGCGATTTCGATGACCCGCTCGATGTGGTCGGCGACGATGCCGACGTCGGCGTAGGGATACGGATTCTGCTCGCGGTACGCCTCGCTGAACGACGCCACGCGCGGATCGTCGCGACCGGCTTCGCCCAGCTGCGCCATCAGGCTTTCTCGAGCGGCCGAGAACTTCGACTGCCACTGGTTGGCTTGCTCGCTCAGAAACGATGAGCCGAAGTTGATCATCACGACCCCGCCGTTTTCGCCGATGGCCTCGATGATCTCGTCGGAGGCGTTGCGCTCGAAGCCGGGCGTGAAGTGCCTTGCCGACGAGTGGGTCGCAACGACCGGCGCCTGGGTGATCTCGATGACGTCGCGAAACGCCTGGTCGGAGATGTGCGAGACATCGATCATGACGCCGAGCCGGTTCATCTCCGCGACCAGTTCCTCGCCGAACGGGCTCAGTCCCTGCCACAGGGCGACCGGGTCGTAGGACGAATCCGAAATATGGTTGGACTTGCTGTGGGCCAGCGTGATGTAGCGGATGCCGCGCGCGTGAAAGTGCCTGAGGTTGTCCAGGTCGCCGGCGATGGCGGCGCCGTTTTCCATGCCCAGCGGAAGTGCGATCCTGCCCTCGGCGACCAGCTTCTCGACTTCGGCCGGCGAGGTCGCGATGCCGAAGGTGTCCGGCGCGCGCGCGACCTGGGCCTCGACCAGGTCGATCAGTCGGTTGGCCAGCGCGGTGGCCTCGCCGGTGATTTCGGTTTCGGCCGGCAGGTAGATCGACATGAACGGGGCGTCCAGGCCGCCGGCGCGGGCGCGTGGTGCGTCGAAATCGTTGCCGGGCACGTCGCCCGATACATCGGCCCATTCGTCGTAGACCCGGTAGGGCATGTCGACGTGGCCGTCGACGATCAGCGCATCGCGAGCAAGCTGTTCGGCGCGTTGCTGCAGGTCGTCCTGGGCGAACGCGAGCGGCGTCAGGGCAAGCACGGCGATGCCGGCGGCGATCGAAATCAGCTTTGAAAATCTCATTCAGTAGTCTCCAATTCGGGGATTTCACTGTAGGCGGAAGGCTCGAACCTCGGCGTGCATACGGCCAGGAAGACCAGGTCGGCATTGCCGGTATTGGTTATGCGCTGCGGCAGGCCCGGTGCGATCACGACCACGTCTCCGGGCTGAACGTCGCGAGCCTGGCCGTCGACCTCGGCGCGACCGCGCCCCTCGAGGATCACGTAGCGCTCGGTGATCGCGTCCAGTCGATGCCAGCGCGTCGTCCGGCCCGGCTTCACCCGCGCCCGCGCGACCGACAGCTCGGGATCTGCACTGCTGTTGGACCACTCGGTGATGTAGCAGCCTTCGCGGAACCAGTACTCGTCGCGCTCGTGTCCGGGGATCATCTGCATGGGGCCGATTGTAGGGCGTTGCGCGCTGGAAAGCTGGCTGGCCAGCGCCGTGGGGATCGGCCTTCGTTGCCTTGGTTCCCTTGATCCCGGTCCATGACTTATGGCTCATGCCGCCTTCATCGGCACTGGGATACCGTTCATGGCTTCCCGTCCACTGGAGTTCGCCTTGCGCTACGCACTCATTTTTCTGTGCGCGCTGCTGATCGGGCCGCTGAACGCGGCCGAGCTCAGGCAGCCGCTCCCCGGCGTCCACGCCATTGTCGACGTCAGGGTGGTTACCGCTCCCGGCGAAGTGCTGGAATCGGCCACTGTCGTCATCCGCGACGGGGTGATAGAAGCCGTCGGCGCCGATATCCAGCCGCCGCCCGACGCGGCCCTGGTCACGTTCGAGCGCGACGACGAACAGCCGCCGATCACCGTTTACGCCGGCCTGGTCGACCCGTACCTGGCGATCGCGCCGGACGAGAAATCCGACGCGAGCGACGAGGAAGATAGCGAGCGCATTCCCGGCCGTCACCCGCTGATCAAGCCGGATTTCGAGCTGGATGCCCGCGCCTGGCCGGCCGACAGGGTCGAGGCCCATCGCCGCGCCGGTTTCACCACCGCGCTGATGGCGCCGGGCGCCGGATTGCTTCGCGGCAACTCCGTGCTGGTCAACCTGGGCGAAGGCGGGATGAGCGAGAACCTGCTGCGCCGGGGCGTGGCCCAGCACGCGCATCTCCAGGAACGCGCGCCCGACGGCGCCTATCCGCAGTCGCTGATGGGCTCGGTGGCGCTGTTCCGCCAGACCCTGCTGGACGCCGCCTGGCAGCAGCGCGCGCGATCGGCCTGGCAGGCCAACCCGGCCCAGGCCCGCCCGCAATGGCTGCACGGCATGGACGCGCTGGCCCCGGTACTGGCCGGCGAGCAACCGCTGGTGTTCGAAGCCAAGGATGTCCTGGACAGCCTCAGGATCCTCGACCTGGTCGGTTCCGACTTCGACCTGGTGCTGGTCGGGCACGGCGAAGAGTACAAGCGCCTGGCCGACTTCGACCGCAAGGTCCCACATATCATGCCGCTGGATTTCCCTACCGCGCCGGACGTCGAGAGCGCCGACGACGGTGATGACCTTGGCGAACACAATCGCGACGTCTCGCTGGAAGAACTGCGTCACTGGAAAAATGCGCCCGAAAATCCTGCCCGCATGATTGCTGCCGGTTTTCCGGTGCTGTTCACCGCGCACGGCCAGTCCAGCCCGGCCGAGCTGTTCGCGCAGGTTGCCACGGCAGTCGAACGCGGGCTGGACGCCGATGCCGCGCTTGCCGCCCTGACCACCGGTCCGGCCGAATGGCTGGGCATCTCCGACCGCGCCGGGCGCGTTGCGCCGGGCTACATGGCCAACCTGGTCGTCGTCGAAGGCGAGTTGTTTGCCGAAAAGCCGACCATCAGCGAAGTCTGGGTCGACGGTCATCGCTTCGAGCTGGCCAGGCTCACGCCGCCGGAAGTCGATCCGGCCGGCACCTGGGACCTGATCCTCGGCCTGGAGGGCATGGGCGACGTCGAGGCGACCCTGACGCTGTCCGGAGAGCCGTCGAACATGGAAGGCACGCTGGTCGTGATGGGCAATGAATCGCCGCTGTCGGAGGCGCGCGTTTCGGGCAAGCAGCTGCAGGTCAAGATCGACGCGGCCCGCTTCGGCGGCGCCGGCACGGTTTCGATCAACATGGATATCGAAGGCGAGCGCGGCCGCGGCAACGGCAGCGGCCCGTTCGGCGAGTTCACGGTCAGAGGCACGAAATCCAGCGGCCCCGGCGACGAGGAGACCCGCACATGAATCGCTTCACGAATCGAACAATCATCATCCTGGCCAGCCTGTTGACCTCGGTCGCACTGGCCGACTACACGCCCGGAGTCGAGGCCTGGCACATCGAATCCGCGCCGCCGCAACAGACCGTGGTGGTGCGAAACGCCACCGTCTGGACCGCCGGCGAGCAGGGCATTCTCGAGCAGGCCGACGTGCTGGTGCGCGACGGCGAGATCCGCGCGGTGGGCATCGACCTGGACGCACCCGGCGGCGCGCTGGAAATCGACGGCGCCGGCATGCACGTCACGCCCGGCATCATCGACGCGCATTCGCATGCGGCGATCATCGGCGGCGTCAACGAGGCCACCGACATCTCCACCGCGCAGGTGCGGATCGAAGACGTGATCGATTCGGAATCGATCAACATCTACCGCCAGCTGGCCGGTGGCGTGACCGCGATCAACCTGCTGCACGGCTCGGCCAACGCCATCGGCGGCCAGATGGCGGTGATCAAGATGCGCTGGGGCGCCTCGCCCGAGGAACTGATCTTCGACGCGGCCGCGCCCGGCATCAAGTTCGCGCTGGGCGAGAATCCCAAGCAGAGCAACTGGAGCAACGACGATCCGCGCTATCCGCAGTCGCGCCCCGGCGTGGCCCAGATCATCGACGAGAAATTCCAGCAGGCGTCCGATTACCAGCGTGAACTGGCCGCAATGCCCGAAGGCCGCCGCGCGCGCAACGTCGTGCCGCCGCGCCCGGACCTCGAGATGGACGCCATCGTCGAAATCCTCGAAGGCGTGCGCAAGATCCACTCGCACGCCTACCGGGCCGACGAGATGGTCATGCTGATCGATATCGCCGAATCCTTCGGCGTCACCATCGGCACCTTCCAGCACGTACTGGAGGGCTACAAGCTGGCCCGCCGCATGGCCGGGCACGGCGCCGGCGGCTCCGGCTTCATCGACTGGTGGAACTTCAAGCACGAGGCCAGCGACGCGATTCCCTACAACCCGGCGCTGATGGCCATGGGCGGCGTGACCGTCGGCCTGCACTCGGACAACCCGGAACTGGCGCGGCGGATGAACCTGGAAGCGGCCAAGGCGGTTCGTTATGGACAGGTCGACGAGCACGACGCGCTGATCATGATCACCGCCAACCCGGCCCGCCAGCTGGGTGTGGGCAACCGCACCGGTCGGCTCGAACAGGGACTGGACGCCGACTTCGTGATCTGGAACGGGCATCCGTTGAGCGTGTATTCACGCGTCGAGCAGACCTGGGTGGACGGCCGCCGCTACTTCGACCGCGAAGCTGACCGGGCCCATCGCGACGCGCTGGAAGCCGAGCGCCGCGAGCTGATGGCGATGGTGCTGGAAAAAGGTAAAGGCGGCGAAGAGACCGAAGAACCCGCGGCCGAGGAAGAAGCGCCCGGCTGGCTGGTCGGCTACCGCGCCTCGGAACTGGCGCACGACGAGTTCTGCCACGCGCAGGACTTTGGCCACACGCATGGCGGCCACGTCAATGCAATCGATTTCAGGAGCGGCGAATGAGCATCATGACGCGAATCGTAAATAACGTCGTAAATAACGTCGCAAATACCACGGCGATGGCTGCCGTCGCCTGTGCCCTGCTGGCATCTCCGGCATTCGCTCAGCAGATGACCGCGCTGACCGGCGCTACCGTTCATACGGTCGAAGGCGACCCGATCGAGAATGGTGTCGTCATCATCGAGGGTCGGGACATCAAGGCGGTAGGGGTCGATATCGAGATTCCGGCCGGCGCCGAGGTGATCGACCTTGCCGGCAGCCACATCTACCCCGGTTTCGTCCATCCGCTCTCGGCGCTCGGTCTGACCGAGATCGGCAGCGTGGCGGGTACCGTCGACAACACCGAGATGGGCGCGATCAACGCCGCGCTGCGCGTGGAAGTCGCTTTCAATCATGACTCGGCGCTGCTGCCGGTCAACGTTGCCGGGGGCATCCTGACGACCCACACGGTGCCGTCCGGCGGCCTGATCCGCGGCACCTCGGCGGTGATGAACATGGAAGGCCGGTCGTGGGAAGACATGACCATCAAGGCGCCGGCCGGGATGCACGTCGATTTTCCTGCCGGTGCGGCCAGCGACAGCGACAACGACGACCTGAAGAAGATCGAGTCGGTGCTGGATGCGGCGCGCGACTGGCACACGGCGATGCAGGCGTTCGAGGCCGGCAACG
Source organism: Lysobacterales bacterium (assembly GCA_002722315.1). Classification (GTDB taxonomy): domain Bacteria; phylum Pseudomonadota; class Gammaproteobacteria; order Xanthomonadales; family Wenzhouxiangellaceae. The sequence goes on from PBLG01000042.1 coordinate 72,424, forward strand.
CGCCTCGCCCCGCGCGCAACGCTCAATTGGAAGCACTCGTTCCGCTGCTGGAAGGCGACATGCCGCTGTTCCTGTACGCGGGCAAGGAAGACGAGATCAATGCGGCGCTGGACTGGGCCGAGCGCCGGGAATTCGATCGCGTCATCCTCGTCGGCGGGCCGGACCTGCAGTACGTCGCGGACCGCCTGGCCGCCGACAACGTGCCGGTGATCGTCAACGGCGTCTACACCATGCCCACCCGTCGATGGGAAGCCTACGACATGGCCTACCAGGCGGCCGGCAAGCTGTTCGAGGCCGGCGTTAAGTTCGCGATCGGCGACGGCGGCGGCAGCTTCGCCGCCACCAACGCGCGCAACCTGCCTTTCCACGCCGGCAGCTCGGCCGCGTTCGGCCTGCCGAAGGACGCGGCGCTCAAGTCGGTCACGCTGTGGCCGGCCGAGATTCTCGGCATCGCCGACCAGCTCGGCTCGCTCGCCGCCGGCAAGCGCGCTTCGCTGATCGTCACCAGCGGCGACCCGCTTGAGCCGATGACGCAGATCCAGCGCGTCTGGATCGACGGCGAGGAATACGACCTGGCCCGCAGCAAGCACCGCCAGCTGTTCGAGCGCTACAAGGGCAGGATCCAGGCCGAAGCCGAATAGTCGAATTCGTTTTAACCACGAAGGACACGAAGGGCACGAACAGAAAAAGCGGAGAGGGTGCCGGGTGGTATACGCGCAGCGCGCCCCCCGGATGATCTGATTCTTGCCGGGCACTTGATCGCGGCCTGGAGACCGCTTATATGGACCCCTCCCGGTTTGCAAGACTTCGATTTTCCATCGGGATACGACTGCGCGCTTATATTCGGCTCTTGATTCG
>PBLG01000043.1 GCA_002722315.1 Lysobacterales bacterium
CATGAGGGGACACCTCCTACGCCTTCGGTTGATGTGGAATCACTACTGTGCCGAAGTTTGAGGGTCCCCTTCTTTTTTGCCTTCTTATAACTGACTACGCGGGGGACAGTCGTGGTTTTCTTCTGGTGGCCCGCGGTGCGATGCGCGCCCGGGTCGGCGACCTCACGGCTCGCCGAATTTACCGTCCGGCACGAAACGGTCGAAGCTCCGCACGTTGATGATCACCCCGTTGGCATATTCGAAGAGCGTGGTCACGACGAAATACCCGTCCTCCCCGTCCTTGAAACCGCGCGCGAGTTCATATGCGCAGGCCGGCCCGTAGCCGGAGGGGGGCGGGGACACCGGCGCATCGAAGCCGCGCTGGCACGTAGGCACCGGGTTCGGTTCGCCGGCGGCGGCCTCGCCTCCCGATTCATGGGCGGTCGCCGCGGTGGCATGAAAAGAGGCGGCAACGACTGCCGCGAAAAGCGAGGTCCTGAAAACGTGATTTCTCATTGCAAGCAACCCTTTCTTTTCCGTGGTCCCGAGATTGAATATATAGCAACAACCTGAACCGGCGCCAAACCTGCACGATTGACAGTCCAGTGTTGGACGGGTGATGAGTGCGACGTTGACCCGGACTCGGGTACTATTCGGCCATGAAAAATTTCGCCGATCTTGTCAGGAAATTCGGGCCGAAGCGCAGGGGATGCGGCCCTGTCGTCGTGATCGCGGGCGTGATGCTTTCGTCATTCGCGCTTGCCCAGGAACCCGCTCCGGTCACCGTTTCCCAGCCAGAAGTCCGCCCGGCAGTGGAGCGCATCGAGCTGACCGGGTCGTTCACGGCCCGCCGCTCGGCGCAGCTTTCGCCCCGGCTGTCGGGGCTGGTCGAGACGATCACGATCGACGCCGGCGATGCGGTCGAGACCGGCGACGTGGTGGTTCGTCTGGATGACAGCCTGGCTCGTCTGCAGTTGGCCCAGGCCGAGGCGTCGGTCGCCCAGGCCCGCGCTTCTTACGATGAAGCCGTGCGGCTGCGCGACGAGGCGCTCCGGCTGGGCGAGGACAGTTTCTTCCCGGATACCGAAATCCAGGCGCGCAAGTCCGCCGTGCAGGTCGCGAAAGCGGCGCTCGACGTCGCCGCCGCTGAGCGCGACACCATGGCCGAGCGGCTGGAAAGACATGCGATCGTGGCGCCGTTCGACGGCGTCGTGGCCCGCCGGCTGACCGAGGCCGGCGAATGGGTGGAAACCGGCACGGCCGTGGCCGAGCTGGTGGCGGTCGATGATCTGTGGCTGGACGTCCAGGCGCCGCAGCGGCTTTGGCCCCGCCTGCGCCAGGATACCGGCGTCGACGTCGTCGTCGATGCGCTGGGCGGGCAGACCTTCGCCGCCGAAGTCGCCGCGCGGGTGCCGGTCAGCGACCCGAACGCGCGCACCTTCCTGCTGCGGCTGGTGCTGGCCGATGCCGACGCCGACATCACGCCCGGCATGTCGGCGCGCATCGTTCTGCGCCTGACCAGCGGCGCCGATGCGGTGCTGGTGCCGCGCGATGCGCTGATCCGCTATCCCGACGGCACGATCACGGTGTTCGTCGTCGACGATTCGTCCTCGCCGCCGCGGGTTCGACAGCGCGAAGTCGTGATCGGCCGGGTCGACGGCGACATGGCCGTGGTCGAATCCGGCCTCGAGGCCGGCCAGCCGGTGGTCGTGCGCGGCAACGAGGTGCTCAACGACGGCGACGCGGTGCGCGTGGTGACCGAATGATGGTGATCGCATAATGTTTTCGGGCGTCATCCGTCACGGCACAATCCTGGCCGTGGTCGTGCTGGTGATCTGCGTGCTGGGCGTGCTGGCCGCCACGCGCATCCCGGTCCAGATGATTCCCGACCTGGAAGTGCGCGTGGTCAGCGTCAATACGAGTTGGCCGGGCGCCACGCCGCAGGACGTCGAGAAGGAAATCCTGATCGAGCAGGAGGAATACCTGCGCAGCCTGCCGGGCCTGGAGCGCATGATCTCGACGGCCTCCTACGGCAGCGCCGAAATCCAGCTCGAATTCCCGTTCGGCGTCGACATCAACGAGGCGTTGATCCGGGTCAACAACGCGCTCAGCCAGGTGCCAGACTACCCCGAGAACGTCGACGAGCCGAGCCTGGACGCCAGCTCGTTTTCGCAGAATTCGTTCATGTACCTGCGTGTCGAGCCGCTGGAAGGCAACCCGTTCGATCTCGATATGACGCTGATGCGCGACTTCGTCGACGACAACGTGCGCGTGCGCATGGAGCGCGTCCCGGGCGTGTCGAGGGTGAACATCGACGGCGGGGCGGAGCGCCAGGTGCGCATCCTGGTCGACCCGGCCGCGGCGGCCGAGCGGGGCATCTCGCTGGCCGACATCCGCAACGCCGTGCGCGGCCGCAACCGGGACGTGTCCGGCGGCGACCTGGAAGCCGGCAAGCGTCGCTACCTGCTCAGGACCGTCGGGCGCTTCGAGTCGGTCGAGCAGATGGACGAGATGATCGTCGCGCGGCGCGGCGACAGCCTGGTGCGACTCGGCGACATCGCCCGGGTGGAAATGTCGCACTACGAGTTGCGCAGCCGGTCTTCGGTCAACGGCAAGCCCAACATCCGGGTGTCGGTGGATCGCGAGCCCGGGTCCAACGTCATCGACATCAAGCGCGCGATGCTGCCGACCATAGACGAGATCAACGCCGATCTTCTCAAACCACTGGGCATGCGGCTGGTGCTGACCACCGACGACGTGCGCTACGTTCAGGCCTCGGTGGCCAACGTCTGGCAGAACCTGATCTTCGGCGCGTTGCTGGCCACCGGCGTGATGTTCCTGTTTCTCAGGTCGGGAAGAGCCACGCTGGTGGGCGTCATCGGCGTGCCGATCTGCACCATCGCGGCGTTCATCGGCCTGCTGGCGGCCGGGCGCACCATCAACGTGATCTCGCTGGCCGGCATCGCGTTCGCCATCGGCATGACCCTGGACAACTCGATCGTCGTGCTCGAGGCCATCGAGCGCAAGCGCCGCGACGGGATGGAAAAGATGCAGGCCGCGCTCGAAGGCGTCACGCAGGTATGGCCGGCGGTGCTGGCCTCGACCATGACCACGGTGCTGGTGTTCGCGCCGATCTTCTTCATCCAGCAGGAAGCCGGGCAGCTTTATTCCGACGTGGCCGTGGCGATTTCGGCCTCCATCCTCGCCAGCATGCTGGTGGCGATCACGGTGGTGCCCACGCTGTCGTCGCGGCTGAATTTCGGGATTCGCGGCAGCGGAGAATCAGGCGCGGGCATCCGCGATCGCATCGTGTCGTTCGTCGGCTGGCTGATCGCGACGGCGCGGCGACGACTGGTCACGGTCGGCGCGACCCTGGGCGGCGTGATCGCCATCCTTGTGTTTCTCACGCCGCCGGCCGAGTACCTGCCGGAGGGCGAGGAGGCCAAGGCCTTTGCCAACATGATCGCGCCGCCGGGCTACAACCTGAGCGAGATGACCCGCGTCTCCGAGCAGGTCAAGGATCATTTCATGCCGCACGTCGACGCCGATCCCGAGGCGTTCGAACGCGGCGAATCCGAGGTGCCGGCGCTGGCCTACCTGCTGATGTCGGTCAGCCCGGGCAACATCTTCATGATCGCCGAGACGGTCGATCCCGACCAGATCGACGAGTTGATGGGCATCGTCACCGAGTATTTCGAATCGTTTCCCGGCATGCGCGCGTTCGCCAATCGCGGTTCGATCATTTCCGGAAATGAAGGCGGCACCCGCAGCGTCAACCTCGACATCAGCGGGCGCAGCCTGGCCGAGATCTACGGCGTGGCCCGCACCGCGATGCGCTACGCCGAGCAGGCTTTCGACAACCCGCAGATCGGCTCGTCGCCCGGGTCGCTGTCGCTGGACCAGCCGCTGATCGAAGTGCGGCCCGACTGGGCGCGCGCCGCCGAACTGGGCTTCAGCGCCAACGAACTGGGCTTCGCGGTCGCCGCGCTCACCGACGGCGCGTTCGTCGACGAGTACTTCCGCGGCGACGACAAGATCGACATGTTCGTGTTCTCCAGCGCGGGCAGCGACCGCGAGCTGGCCGGGGTCGAGGATCTGCCGGTCTACACCCCGTCGGGCCAGGTCGTGCCGCTTTCGGCCGTCGCCGACCTGGTCGAGACCGTGGACACCGATTCGGTTCGACGCCTCAATGGCCGCCGCACCGTGACGCTGAACGTGATTCCGCCGCGATCCACGGCGCTGGAGACGGCGGTCGAGCGGGTGCGCGTGGAGGTCATCGAAAAAATGCGCGCCGAAGGCGAATTGCCGCAGTCGGTGTCCATCGACATTTCGGGCGCCAGCGACCAGCTCACCGAGACCCGCGAAGCGCTGGGCGGCAACTACATCGTCGCGATCATCCTGAGCTTCCTGGTCATGGTCGCGATCTTCCGTCACTGGGGCTGGCCGCTGGTGATCCTGACCGCCGTGCCGTTAGGGATAGCCGGGGGCGTCGCCGGCCTGGTCGCGCTCAATGCGGTGGGCGTGCGCCAGCCGTTCGACATGATCACGATGCTGGGCTTCCTGATCCTGCTCGGAGTGGTGGTCAACAACCCGATCCTGATCGTCGACCGCACCTTGTCGAATCTGCGCGAAGGCATGGACGACGTCAACGAGGCGGTGCGCGAGGCGGTGGCCAGCCGCATCCGCCCGATCATGATGTCGATGATCACCACGCTGTTCGGCCTGGCCCCGCTGGTATTCATCCCGGGCGAGGGCACCGAGCTGTACCGCGGCGTCGGCGTCGTGGTGCTGTCCGGCCTGCTGTTCGCCACGCTGGTGACGCTGACTTTCCTGCCGGCGCTGCTGGTGACCGTGCTGCGGTTGACCGTCAGGTACCGGTCTTAGCCCCAGTTCTGTCAAGGATTGGCAATTCGCAGGAGCCTGCCAGAATGGCTATGTGGTTCCGCTTTTGCTCGCCTGCAAGCAGGCTCCTACAAAGGGTCCCTGACTCAACAGGATTGGTTCTAACCCGGCTTGTTCGAGCGAGTCAGTGCTCGGCGTTCGACTGACCGCGTTTGCCAAGGAGCCGGGCGCCGAGCGCAAAGACCGCAACAATGACGGCGCCGATCGCGGCGCCGAGCAGCCCGTCCAGCAGCAGCGGCGTGACACCTTCGAGGGGGCCGGTCAGTGCCGCCCAGTCGTGGAAGAGATGCTCGATCGGGGGGATGCCGTGCGAGAAGATTCCGCCGCCGACCAGGAACATCGCGATGGTGCCGACGACTCCCAGGCCTTTCATCAGCACCGGGGAGGCGCCGATGAGCCACTCGCCGAAGCGGCCGATGGCGCCGCCGCGCTTCGACAGGCGGAGGCCCAGGTCGTCGATCTTGACGATGCCGGCGACCAGTCCGTAGACGCCCACGACCACGAGCGCGCTGATGGCGATCAGCACGCCCAGCTGCACGCTCAGCGTCGCCGCGGTGACCGCCCCGAGCGCGATGACGATGATCTCGGCCGACAGGATGAAATCGGTGCGGATCGCACCCTTGATCTTTTTCTTCTCGAAGGCGACAAGGTCGACGTCCGGGTCCCGGAACGCCTTCTTCAACTGCTCCTTCTCCTGTGTCTCGGCGTGGCTGTGAAACAGCTTCTCGTGGACCTTGTGGGCGCCCTCGTAGCACAGGAAGGCGCCGCCCAGCATCAACAGCGGCACGATCGCCCACGGGATGAACGCGCTGATGAGCAGTGCGGCCGGAATCAGGATGACCTTGTTGACTGCGGCGCCCTTGGCCACCGCCCAGATGACCGGGAGCTCGCGCTTGGCCGAGACGCCGGTGACCTGCTCGGCGTTGACGGCCAGGTCGTCGCCGACCAGGGCCGCCGTCTTTCGGGCCGCGACCTTGGTCATCACGGAGACGTCGTCGAGCAACGTGGCGATGTCGTCGAGGAGGCTGAGTAAGCTTGCGCCGGCCATGCTGTTTCCCGTTCGTCAGATTGGATTGCCAGTTTGTCACTGTCGGCGCGTCCTTGTGGGTCTTTCTTGGGGCGGCTGCGCGTGGCGTGCATCTTCGAGCCCATGCCTCGATCACGCCAGATGCCACCGGCGAGCGGTTAGGATAGAAGGCGCTGGCGCCCGCCGGGCGCGGCCGGATCAAGGGGATCATCGGATCGCACTGCGGGAGGTGCGCCGCGCATGACCAGCATGATGGCCATTTCGGTGATCGCGACGATCTTCGTCGTGCTGTGCCTGCTGGGGTTCATCGAGACCCTGGTCCACCGGCGCGTGCTTGCGCGTCTTCCCGTCAGAATCCACGTCAACGGCACGCGCGGCAAGACCAGCGTGGTGCGGCTGATCGCCGCCGGCCTGCGCGCCGGGGGCTTACGGGTGTGCTCCAAGACCACCGGTTCTTTCGCGGCAGTGACAGGGCCCGACGGCGAGGACTATCCGCTGCACCGGCCGACCCAGCCGAACGTCATCGAACAGATGCGCGTGATGCGCCGACTGGTGGCGTTCGAACCCGACGTGGTGGTGATGGAGTGCATGGCGCTGCAGCCGCAGTACCAGGAACTGACCGAGCGCCAGATGGTGTGCTCGACCCACGGCGTCATCACCAACGCGCGCGCCGACCACCTGGACGTGATGGGACCCGCGCCCCACGACGTGGCGCTGGCGCTGGCCGGCTCGGTGCCGTACTCGACCCGGCTGTTCACCGCGGAGCGGTCTTTCCTCGACGTCTTCCGCAAGGCCGCTTCCGACCGCGGCTGCGAGTTGATGCACACCTCCGAAGACGACGTTGCCGAGGTCTCCGACGACGAGATGTCGCAATTCGGTTATGCCGAGCACGCCGAAAACGTTGCCCTGGCCCTGGCCGTTTGCGCCGACCTGGGCGTTGATCGGGCCACCGCGCTGGCCGGCATGCAGGCCCTCAAGCCCGAAGTTGGTGCGACCCGCATCCAGGAGATCGACTTCTTCGGTCGCAGCCTGGTGTTCGTCAACGCGTTTGCCGCCAACGACCCGGAATCGACCGAGATGATCTGGAAGCGCGTGATCGAACGCTACGGCGAGGGCCGGTACAAGCTTGCCGTGGTCAACTGTCGCTTCGATCGTCCGCAGCGCTCGCAGCAGCTGGCGCAGGTGGCCGCCGAGTGGACCCCGGCGGATCACTACATCCTGATGGGCAGCGGCACGCTGCTGTTCGCACGCGCCGCGATCCGCGCCGGGCTTTCGGTCAGCGACATGACCGTGGCCGAGGGCATGGACACCGGCGAGTTGTTCGAGACGGTGCTGGAGCACAGCGAGGGCGATGCGCTCATCGTCGGCATGTGCAACGTGCACGGCGGCGGCGCCGAGCTGGCGCGCTACTTCACCAACCGATCCCTGCGGAGTCAACCCTTATGATCGTTCTCAACCTGCTTGCCATTTCGATAGGCATCGGGCTGCTGGTGACCTTGATCCTGGTAGAGGCCTTCGGGCTGGCCGCCGGCGGACTGGTGGTGCCGGGCTACATGGCACTGAAGGTGTTGCAGCCCTGGAGCGTCGGGCTGACGCTGCTGGCCGCCTACCTCACGTTCATCACGGTGCGTACGCTGTCGAGTTTCATGGTCGTCTACGGCCGGCGCAAGACCGCGCTGATGATCCTGGGCGGCTACCTGTCGGGCAGCCTGCTCGATCTCGGCCTGGGCGGCGTCATGACCTTCCCGACCGGCACCGAGGGTGCGGCCAGCCAGTTCGATTATTTCGAGTTGAGCGTCATCGGCTACATCATCCCCGGCCTGATCGCGATCTGGTTCGATCGCCAGGGCGTGCTCAAGACGCTGGCCGGGCTGATCGTCTCGACCGTGCTGGTGCGATTGATCCTGATCGCCCTGTTGCCCGACCTGGTCACCACCTATGAGGCCGAGCAGGCGCTGAACCGCGCCGAGCTGGGCACCGTGATCGAGGAGGTGATGGAATGATCGGGCGCGGACAGAAGCTCTATTGGCGACCCTCGAAAGTGCCCGGCCGGGCGCTGCTGCTGCTTTCCATCGCGGCGGTGGCGGCGCTGTTCGTGGTCGAGACCTTCACCCGGCAGCAGACCTCGGACAACTACGACCGGATGCTCAGCGCCTCGCGCACCATGCAGGAGGCCATCGAAGTATTGCGCCCGATCCGCGGTCGCATCCAGCCGATCAATCCGACCGTGGATCCCTTGAGGTCCGGCCTGATCGGGGTCGCCTCGTCGGGCATCACCAGCAATTCGGGCGACCTGGATTCCAAGCAGGCCACGATCAATCCCAACTGGGCGGCCGTTGCGATCAGGTTGCTGGACGACGCCGGCGTCGAGTCGGGCGATCGGGTGGCCGTGGCGGTCTCGGGCTCATTCCCGGCGCTGAACATCGCGGTCTACAGCGCGCTGCAGGTCATGGACGTCGATCCGGTCATCATCGTTTCCGGCTCGGCGTCGCAATGGGGCGCCAACGTGCCGGCGTTCGGCTGGATGGACATGGCGCGCGAGCTCCGGGCCGCGCGCGTATTCGACATCAAGGCCGACGCCGCCACGCTGGGCGGCATCGAGGATCGCGGCATCGGCCTGGACGAGTCCGGCCTGCAGGCCATTCGCAGAAGCGCCGAGCGTGCGGGCATCGAGATGGTGGTGCCGGACAACTACGAGGCGGCCGTGGCCGAGCGCATCCGCATCTACCGCGAGGGCGCCGACGGCGAGCCCCTGGCCGCGCTGATCAACGTCGGCGGCGGCACCGCGACCACCGGGCCCAACGCCATCGACCACTTTTTCGACAGCGGACTGCAGCGCTCGGCCCCGTCGCGCGCGTTCCGGGTGCCGTCGGTGATGGGCTATTTCCTGCGCGAGGAAATACCCGTGATCAACTTCTCCGGCATCCGCAGCCTGTCGACGCGCTACGGCCTGCCTTATCCGCCGCAGCAGATGCCCAGCGTCGGCACCGGCGGGGGCTACAACGCCGAGGGCTACCGCCGCTGGCTGGCAGGTTTGATGATTGTATTCCTGCTGGCATTGACCGGGCTGATCATGCGCTCGGCCAACATCGCGCTTGCCGCAAGCGAGTCCGACCATCACCGCGAAACGATGAAGCCCAAGGTCTGAGCGGTTCAGTACTCCAGCCGATCCAGCTCGCGGATATTGACCAGCATCTCGTGAAGCGCGACCTCGGCCTGTTCGCGGTCGCGCGCTTCCGACAGCCGGCGAATGGAATCGACAATGGCGATCCACCAGTTCATGTGGCTGGCGCTGAGCTGCGCGGCCACGGCCACCAGGTCGCGGGTGAGCGAAACCGTTTCGGTGGCCTCGCGCTTGAGCGCGACCAGGCAGTCCAGGTCGGGGTGCCTGGTTTCAAGTTGTCCCAGAAGATAGTCGATCACCTTCGGGTTCGTTTCCAGGTCGCTCGATGACATCGGGTCGGCGTCGGGTTCCAGGAAGGCCACGTCGAGGTTGGACAGCAGGCCGCGGAACGAGCCCCTGAGGCTCAGCCACAGTTCGTGTCGCCGGGCCGCCTCGCGCGAGCGCTGCACCAGCGTCAACAGGCCGACCAGCAGGAAGCCCTCGATGCAGATGCCGATCAGTTCAGGCACCAGGTTGTCGTGGAACGGGCCCGGCGATTCGAACGCGACCAGGTATACCCAAAGCCCGCCGCCGGCCAGTGCCAGCAGCAGCATCAGGGCGATCAGGAAGAACCGGCTCATTCGGTTGCCCCTTTGCCCTCATCTTCTGCGAACGCAGCGATAACGCGCGCGATCTTGCGGGCTTCTTCCTCGCTCAGATCGAGCGGCAGGTTGGCCAGGTACACCACGTGATCGTCGCGAATCGGCACTGGCACGACGTTGCTGGGGTTTTCGATCGCCTCGAGCGTCACCTGCTCGGCGGCCTTCTGCTCGGGCGTCAGGCTTTCGCTGCGGCTGAACGAGCGAAGGCGCTCGCGACGGGCCCGGGTGAAAGTCTCCGGGTTCTCCAGCCAGCCGAGGTACTCATCCAGCGCCGATGCAACCCGCTGTCCGTAGATCTGGAGCGTTTCCGACCGTATGCTCGACCCCTCGAGCTTGTGAAAGCGCGATAGCAGGTCGTCGACATCGATCCTCCGGATATCGGCGCGCTCGTCTTCGGTGAGTTCGTCGGCCAGCTGCTCCAGGGCCTTTCGCCGCGCTCTCGCGGTGGCCGGATTGATCAAGCCCTCCATGCCGGCCTGCTTGAGGAAATTCAGCAGGGCCTCGGCCGTGTATGATTCATTGGACGTCATTTTCAAACTCACCTCCAGGTTTCTGAAAGCGCCTCCGCGCAGGTGTACGCTTTCGAAAGGGAATGATCGACCAGTATGGCCAAAACATCAAGCCGAACCGGATTGAGGGCATCCCGCCTGAAGTACGACGACCCGAGTCTCGATCGCGCCGGGCCGCAGCGCGAGGACCCGCAGTGGCTGGAGCGGGCGCTGCAGCATTCGGAAGCACGTTCGCTGCCCGTCTGGCGCAACCAGAACCTGGTCGGCGGGCTGGACAGCGCTTCGCCCACGGCGATCCTGCACGGCGTGGACATGCATTGTCACGCCTCGGAGGTCGTGTTCCTGGGTCTCGACGGCGATGCGCCGGTATTCGCCGCCGATTATTCGGAGCTCGAAGAGACAAGCGCGGTCGAGCTCCTGGGGGAAGCCTTCACCGACCTGCGGCGCGTCGGTCCGCTGATGTCCGAACCGGAGGCCGCGCTGCTGGCCTACGCCCGAGGCATGCTGTTCTGGCACCGCAATCACAGATACTGCGGTCGCTGCGGTTCGCCCACGAAGAGCCAGAAGGGCGGCCATCTTCGCGCATGCACCAACCCCGACTGCCGCCGCCCGTCCTTCCCGCGCACCGACCCGGCGGTGATCGTGCTGGTCGAGCACCCCGGCGACGACGGCGGCCCGTCGCGCTGCCTGCTCGGCCGCTCGCCGCACTTCCTGCCGGGGATGTATTCCACGCTGGCCGGTTTCGTCGAGCCCGGCGAGAGCATGGAGCAGACCGTTCGCCGCGAGGTGTTCGAGGAGAGCGGGGTCGAGGTCGGCGAGGTGCGCTACCTCGCGTCCCAGCCATGGCCGTTCCCGTCGTCGCTGATGATCGGTTTCCACGCCACGGCCGCCAGTACGGACATCAAGCTGCACGACGACGAACTCGAAGACGCGCGCTGGTTCGAAGCCGCCGAGTTGCATGCATTGAAGGAAAAGGGCGAGGACGAGACGTTCTGCCTGCCACGCAAGGACTCGATTGCCAGGTACCTGATCGAGGTCTGGCTGGAAGACAATCAGTAATGCCTGTCGCCTTCCGTAGCCCGGGTAAGCGCAGCGCACCCGGGGCCTGAAGCCCTATCCAGGCATCGATCCCCGGGTGCACGCGCTTCGCGCGTTTACCCGGGCTACACCGGCGCGGTCGTTGATGTCTGCTCTTACGCGGCCTGGGTAAACGCATCGCACACCCCTGCCATTGGTCCCATTTACCGGCGACGCGCCGCGTGGCAGATTATCCTGAACATCGACAACTCGGGAGCACTTCATGGGTCAGACGCGCAGGGACGTTCTGAAGGCAGGCGGGCTGGGCTTGAGCGCGGTCGCGCTTTCCGGCCTGGGCGCGCGCGTGATGGCGCATGAGCAGAAAGTGATCCCGAAAGCGGATCGACCGCTGGACATCCTGATCCTCGGCGGCACCGGATTCACCGGTCCGTTCCAGGTTCGCTTCGCCCTGGCGCGCGGTCATCGCGTCACCATCTTCAATCGCGGCAACAAGTCGCTGGACTGGCCCGGCCCGGTCGAGGAACTGGTGGGGGACCGCAACGAGAGCAACCTCGAAGCTTTGAAGGGCCGCAAGTGGGATGTGTGCATCGACAACCCGACCACCTTGCCGTTCTGGGTTCGCGACGCCGGCCAGGTGCTGCAGGAAAACGTCGGTCATTACGTCTTCACCTCGACGCTGTCGGTCTACGCGTCCAACGCCGAGCCCGGCGCCGACGAGTCGGCCCCACTTCTTGAATATACCGGCGACGATGCGATGGCCGAGACCATGGAAGGCCTGCTCGCCGACAGGGGCCGTCTTTACGGTCCGCTCAAGGCCGAATCCGAGCGCGAAGTCGCACGCTGGTTCCCGGATCGCCACACCATCATCCGCCCGACCCTGATCGTCGGCCCGGGTGACCAGACCGATCGATTCACCTACTGGCCGCTCCGCCTGGCGCGCGGCGGCCAGGTGCTGGCCCCCGGCGACGGCAACGATCCGGTTCAGATCATCGACGCCAGCGACCTGGCCGAATGGACCATCCGGCAGGCAGAAGCTCGAACCGGCGGCGCCTACAACGCGGCAGGCCCGGACTACCCTTTCACCTTCGAAGCCATGCTTCACGGCATTCGCGCGGTCACCGGAAAGGCCGCCGAGCTGAACTGGGCCCCGGCCGAGTTCCTGGCCGAGCAGGGCCTGAATCCCTGGTCGGACATGCCGGTCTGGATACCGCGACAGGACGACTACGCCGGGTTCAGCACCCGCTCCAATGCCAGGGCTATCGAATCGGGCCTGACCTTCCGCCCGTTCGCCGACACCGTCGCGGCGACGCTCGAATGGTTCCGCAGCCAGCCCGAGGATCGCCAGGCCGACATCCGCGCTGGCATCAGCGCCGAACGCGAAGCCGAAGCGCTGGAGGCCTGGAAACAATTCTCATCACAGCATTCGTCTACTTGACCTAAGCCCGGGGACTCCAATCCGCGGGCTGGTTCGTCGCTGCCCGCTTGAATGGCGCAAATCGCAATGCTAAGGTTTCCTTGCGTGGGCCGTTGAAATTGACATCATTTCAGCGCATTTTTTGGGATTCCGGCAGCAGGGGTTTGTATGCGTGATTCTGGAGATCGGGTTACGGTGGTCGACATCGAGATGCCGTTCTGGTCGATAGTGATTTTCCTCGTGAAGCTCGCCATTGCCGCGATACCGGCGATGATCATTCTCTGGGTGTTTGGCGTTGTCCTCGCATTGCTTCTCCACGGAATCTTTGGTGGTCTCGCGCAGCTTCGATAAGGGTGTGGCGATGCTGCCTCGGCTTTTGTTCGCAGCACTGCTGCTGACCTCTGCGCTGGAATTGCGAGCGCAGCTTTCCGAGCTGCAGATCGATCCGAATCCGGCCAGCACGCTCGAGACAGTGGACGTTCTCGTCGCTTTTCCATGGTTCGCGTCGTCACAGACCTTCGACGTTCAGACCGAAGTTTCCGGCACGCTGATCACTCTCGATATCGAGGTCGAAGGCCAGCCATCGGGCCCGCCACTGTTTTTTCTTCACTTGGAAACAGTCGGACCGCTCGCACCGGGTGAATACACAGTCGTGGCCAACTACCGGGTTGACAATGTGCTGGAGGATTCGGAGACTGCGGTGTTGCGCGTTGAAGCGGTTCGAGCCGTGCCGCTGCTCGACAAGCCTTTGGTGTTGGGACTGCTGACGCTGCTGTTGCTTGCCTCGCCGTTGTTCGTGCGTCGGCGATCGAGGCAGTGAGACGCCATTCGGACAGGCACTTCCCACAATCTGACAAAGTCCTGTGCCCGCCTAATCGATCAGCGCCTTGACGTGCGCGATCGCCGACCGTCCCAGCGCGGACAGTGCGTAGCCACCCTCCAGGCATGAAACGATCCGACCGCTTGCGTGACGCTGGGCCGCTTCTACAAGCCGGCGGGTGATCCAGGCGTAGTCTTCGTCGAGCAGCATGAAGTGCGCCATCTCTTCCTCGACGTGGCCGTCGAAGCCGGCCGAGATCATCAGCAGCTGCGGTTCGAACCGGTCCAGCGCCGGCATCCAGTGCTCCTCGACTGCGCGTCGGAAGGCTTCGCTGCCGGTGCCGGCCGGCAGCGGGGCGTCGACGAGGTTGGTGGTTTCGGCTTCGTGCCCGGTGAAGGGGTAGAACGGGTGCTGGAACGTCGAGCAGAACAGGATGCGTGGCTCTTTGGCGAATATCCGTTCCGTGCCGTTGCCGTGATGGACGTCGAAGTCGACGATTGCGACGCGTTCGAGGCCGTATTCTTCAAGCGCGTGCGCCGCGCCCACCGCGACGTTGTTGAAGATACAGAAGCCCATGGCGCGAGCCTGCTCGGCGTGATGCCCGGGCGGGCGTACGCAGCAGAACGCCGCGTGCGCGCGGCCCTGCATTACCAGGTCCACGCCCAGTACCGCCGCGCCGGCCGCACGTCGCGCGGCGGCTAGCGAATGCTCGGTCATCACGGTGTCGCCCTCGTCGAGACAGATCATGTCTCCGTCAGTGGGGGCGCTGGCTTCGATCGTGTCGATGTATTCCTGGTGGTGCACCCGCTCGAGCTGGTCGCGCTCGACCAGCGGCGCGTCGAAATGCTGCACCACCGAATCCAGCCCGGACGCGATCAGCCGGTCGTCGATCGCGGCCAGCCGCTCGGCGGTTTCCGGGTGATGGGCCGCCACCCTGTGCCGGGCGCAGTCGGTGTGACTGATGAATGCGAGTGCCATGGGTTCATTGTCTCCGATCGATGCGCGCCCGGGAACGGGCCTGGGTCAATTTTTCGTGTTTGAGGTCCATGATTTCGAGTTTGTAGGAGCCTGCTTGCAGGCGAACAAATGCGGGAATTCGTGGTCATTCGCCTGCAAGCAGGCTCCTACAAAAGCCACCTGACTTACCAGTATTGGTCCCAGGTCATAAAAGGTCGATAATCCGCGTGCTACAGTTCTGAACATCGGCTAAACCAGAGACTAAGAAGGCATGTCGCCGCATTTCCTCGAAGGCATTCTGGCCCCTCGCAGCGTTGCCGTGTTCGGCGCCAGCGACGAGGCGGGCACGCTGGGGCAGGTGCTGTTTTCCAACCTGCTGGCCGGCGAGTTCCGGGGCGAGCTGCACGCCATAAATCCACGCCACGAGCAGGTCCAGGACCAACCCTGCCATCGCGACCTTGAGGCCCTGGACCGGCCCGTCGATACCGCGCTTATCGCGACTCCGCCGCGCACCGTGCCCGGCATTCTCCGGCAGTGCGGCAAGCACGGCGTGCGCGGCGCGGTGGTGCTGTCGGCCGGCTTTCGCGAAACCGGCGAGGCCGGACTGAAGCTGGAGCGAGAGATGCTCGAGATCGCGCGCGAGTACGGCGTGCGCGTGATCGGGCCGAACTGTCTCGGCGTCATGCGACCCGAGGCCTCTTTCAACGCGACTTTCAGCAAGAACCAGGCGCTGCCCGGCAACCTCGCACTGGTCTCGCAATCCGGCGCCATCTGCACCGCGGTGCTGGACTGGGCCGAAAGCCAGCAGATCGGGTTCTCGGCGGTGGTGTCGGTGGGCAACGCGGCCGACGTGCATTTCGGCGACGTGCTGGACTATCTTGCCCTCGATCGAAAGACCCGAAGCATTCTTCTCTATATCGAAGGCGTGCGCGACGCGCGCCGGTTCGTCAGCGGACTGCGGGCCGCGGCGCGCATGAAGCCGGTGATCGTGATCAAGCCGGGTCGCAACGCCGAGAGCTCCAAGGCGGCGATGTCGCACACCGGCTCGCTGGTCGGCGCCGACGACGTGTTCGACGCGGCCCTGGAGCGGGCCGGCGTGGTGCGCGCGATGACGATTGCCCAATTGTTCGCCGCCGCGCGGGTGCTGTCCGAGGGCTATGCGGTCAAGGGCAACCGGCTGGTGATCGTCACCAACGCCGGCGGCCCGGGCGTGATGGCGGTCGACCGTGCGCTGGAGCTGGACGTGGCCCTGGCGAAGCTGTCCGACGACACCATCGAAGAGCTGGACGAGGCATTGCCCGCGCACTGGTCGCGCGGCAACCCGGTCGACGTGCTCGGCGACGCCGGTCCCGATCGCTTCGCTGCGGCGGTGGAAGCGTGCCTTGCCGACGACGGGGTCGACGGCGTCATCACCATGCTCACTCCGCAGGCGATGACCGACCCGCTGGGCGTGGCTCGGGTGACGGCGAAGCTGGCCGACGGGGCGCGCAAGCCGGTGCTGGCGTGCTGGATGGGCGAAAGGCAGGTGCAGCCGGCACGCGAGTACGCCACGCGCGAACGCCTGGCCAATTTCAGGACGCCGGAAGCAGCGGTCGAGGCGTTTTCCTACCTGGCCGCCTATCGCCGCAACCAGCGGCTTCTGCTGCAGGTGCCCGACCCGCTGTCGGACCGATCCGGCACCGATATCGAGTCGGCGCGCGAGGTCATCGAGTCGGTGCTGGACGATGGGCGCAAGGTCCTCAACACGATGGAATCCAAGGCCGTGCTCAAGGCCTTCCGCATCCCGGTCACCCAGACCGCGCGGGCCAAGACGGCGCTCGAAGCGCTGGCCATGACCGAGGTGTTCGGCTACCCGGTGGTGATGAAGATCGACTCGCCCGACATCACCCACAAGTCCGACGTCAACGGCGTAAGGCTGAACGTCGAAAGCGACGAGGCCGTTCGCCAGACGTTTGCGCAGATCGTGTCCGACGCGCGCGAACTCGTGCCCGACGCGCGCATCACCGGCGTGACCGTCGAGCGCATGCACAAGAGCAATTATGGTCGAGAGCTGATGGTGGGCGTAATGCGCGATCCGGTGTTCGGGCCGGTGATCAGCTTCGGTTCCGGCGGCACGTCGGTGGAAGTGCTGCGCGACCGCGCCGTGGCGCTGCCGCCGCTCAACGAGATCATCATCGAGAACATGATCGCGCGCACCCGCGTGGCCAGGATGCTCAAGCGTTTCCGCAACATGCCGGCAATCGACGAGCAGGCGCTCGAACAGGTATTGCTCAGGGTCTCGGAGATGGTCTGCGAGCTGCCCGAGATCCGGGAGATGGACATCAACCCGTTGATCGTCGACGAGCGCGGGCTGGTGGCGGTGGACGCGCGCATCACGGTCGATCGCGAGGCCGACAAGCTGACTGCCCCTGCACGCGACCGCTACGCACATATGGCGATACACCCGTACCCGGCGCACCTGGTCGGCAAGCACGTGCTGGCCGACGGCACCGAGCTGACGGTGCGGCCGATACGCCCGGAAGACGCGAAGATCGAGCAGGAATTCGTGCGCAACCTGTCGGAAGAGTCGAAGTACTTCCGCTTCATGCAGGCGGTCTCGGAACTGACGCCCCAGATGCTGGTGCGGTTCACCCAGATCGACTACGACCGCGAAATGGCGCTGATCGCGGTGCACGAGGAGTCAGACGGCAGCGAACTGCAGGTGGCCGTGGCGCGCTATACGATGGATCCCGATCGCAGCTCGTGCGAATTCGCGCTGACGGTGGCCGACGACTGGCAGGGCCGCGGCGTCGGCTATCACCTGATGGAAAAGCTGATGGAAGTTGCCCGAGCGCGCGGCATGGACGCGATCCACGGCGAGGTGCTGGCGGCGAATTCCCACATGCTGGGGCTGATGCAGCGGCTGGGCTTCGAGATCCGCATGAGTCCCGATGAAACCGATCTCAAGGTAGTGCGAAAGTCGCTTTATCTATCAGAAGAGTGAAAAAGGCGAAAAGGCCTCAAATCGCGACACGAAGAGCACGAAGAAAGCACGACGAAAAGCGAATTGCGTAGCCCGGGTAAGCGTAGCGCACCCGGGGAAATCTCGATGGTTGGAGGGTCCCCGGGTGCGGCCTGCGGCCTTACCCGGGCTACGCTTGGATTCGGCATCTGCGCAAGACCGAAAACGATCGGTCGGCCCTGCTATGGGTTTTCGTTTTCGAACGACTGCATGTACGGGTTGGCGTCGGTGCGTTGGATGTTGATGAAGCCGTACTCGGTGGCCTGGTGGCAGGCGTTGCAGGCGTCGACCAGTTCCCAGAAGCGGTCGTCGATGGTTTCCCAGCCGCCGCTTTTGTCGTCAACGGCCTGCTCGAAGCGCTTGAATGCCGGCGCCAGCATCGCTTCGGTGAGCTCGCCGACCGGCTTGCCGTGGTAGGCCTCGATTTCGGTCGTGGCTTCCAGCGTTTCCTCGATTTCGTGCGCGTAGAAGTCGACAAGCTTTCGGTTCTGTGCCCGGATCGACAAGTCCAGCTTGTGCGAGAAATACTGCATCTGGCCCATGAGACCGATCAGGTCATGGTCTTCGCCTTCATCGGAGGCCGTTGCGGCGGTGCACAGCGCTGCGGCGAGCATCGATCCGATCAGTCGTGAAAGCATTGGCGTGTTCCTTTCTTTCGAATTGAGGAGATGATAACGAGAGCGCGTGGAAACTGCATGCGCTGCGATTCTTGTTGCCGGGCGGACGCCGAGTTTGGAATTCCTGTCGTCGGATGATGGCGGATGGCGGCGCACGCGGCCCGAAGCTCGCCCGTATTCCTGAGCGCATTCAAAATATACTCGCGGGCTGTGCACCGTAATTGGCGAGACCGAAATGATCTCCTCCCTGGGCAGCCTGTTCTCGCACCACCTCCGGCGCTGGATTCCGGACCCGTTCGTGTTCGCGCTGGTGCTGACGCTGCTGATCGGCCTGCTCGCGTTCGCGTTCACCGATTCGGGTCCGGCGGAGCTGACCGGCCACTGGTACCGCGGATTCTGGATGCTGCTGGAGTTCGGCATGCAGATGGTGCTGATTCTCGCCACCGGGTTTGCGATCGCGCTGTCGCCGCCGGCCGCCCGAGCGATCGACGCGCTGGCGAAATTCGCCCGCACGCCCGGCGCGGTTTACGTCGTGGTCCTGATCGCCGGTGGGCTGTTCAACCTGGTCAGCTGGGGCTGGACCGTGCTGGCCGCGGTGCTGGGGCGCGAACTCGCTCGCAGGGTAAGGGGCGTCGACTACGCCTACCTTATTGCCTGCGTCTACATTTCCGGCCAGCCCTGGGTGGGCGGCTTGTCGAGCTCGATTCCATTGCTGCTCAACACCGACGGCAATTTCCTGGTCGAGGCCGGCGTGCTGGATTCGACCATTTCGACGTCGCGTACGCTGGGCAGCGGCCTGAACCTGGCCTACATCGCGATCTATTTCGCCGTCATGCCGCTGTTGATGTGGTGGATGCGACCGGGGCCGCGCCAGACGCGCACGCTGGACGAACTGCGCGACCCCGACGAGCGCGAAGCCAGGACCGTCGCCGAGGAAGCCGAAGCCCAGACCCTGGACGGGCGCAGTTTTTCCGACCGGCTCAACAACGGAAGCGTCATCCAGTTGCTGGTGGCGGCCGCGGCGATGTGGTTCATCTTCGGCCATTTTGCCGCCAACGGCTTCGATATCGACCTGAACATCATGATCTTCATCTTCTTCGCCCTCGGGCTGGTTGCCCACCGAACGCCGATGCGCTACGGCCTGGCGATGAAGCGCGCCTGCGGCAACGTCTACGGCATCGTGTTCCAGTACCCGTTCTACGCCGGCATCATGGGCATCATGATGTTCTCCGGGCTGGGCGCGCAGATCTCGCTGTGGCTGGCCCAGGGGGCGACGATGGAGTCGCTGCCGCTGATCGCGCAGTTCGCCGGCGCCGCGATCAATTTCGCGATTCCCTCGGCCGGCGGCGAATGGGCGGTGATAGGACCGTCGCTGACCGAAACCGCGCTGAGCGTCTCGGCCCACCTCTCGTCGGCCGAACAAGAAGCATACGTCGCGCGCATCGCGATGGCCGTGGCCTACGGCGAGACTTCGACCAACCTGCTGCAGCCGTTCTTCCTGCTCGCCGTGCTGCCCGTCATGGGCGCCGGCGTGGTCATACACGCCCGCGACGTGATGGGCTACCTGGTCATTCCTTTCGTCGTGAGCTACACGCTGACCGCGCTGCTCGTCGGGTTGTTTCCATTGTAGGGGAGCGAGCGACGGACTGGCGACTTGAACCGATTCCGATGTGCGGCTAGTATCGAGACTGGCGTTGTAGACGGGATATCCAGAATGAAACCTTTGTTTTCTGTTGTGGGCGTCAGCATGGCCGTGGTCATGGCCATGGCACTCTCGCCCGTGCATGCTTCGGAAGCCGATGTTGTCTGCATGTCACCGGACCAGGAGACACGTCCACTTTCCATCGTCCATCCGCCGTACCCGTATGCCGCGCGGCTGTTCTGCATCGAGGGTCACGCCCGATACGAATTCACGATCAACCCCGATGGCACGACGTCCGGTATCAAGGCTATCGAAAGCGTTCCCGAAGGCGCCTTCGAAGCCGCGGGCGAGGTGATCCGCTTCTGGAAATTCGAGCCGCGCTGCATCGACGGCGAGCCGGTCGCGCGCAAGGCCACCCAGAACATCGATTTCCGGCTCGACCAGGACCACTCGCGGAACTGTCCGGAAAACCTTCCGGAGGAATTGCTGGCGGTGCAGGTTGCGCTGTTTTCGCTTTATCAGCAGACCGATGCCGCGATCAGGAAACAGCACTCGCCGTTGATGTCGATGTCCGTGGAGTCAGCGTTCGAAGAGCCCTTTGCGAGCATCGAGCGGGCACACCGGCGGCACCTCAACGATCGGCTGGAGCTGGAGAGGGAGTGGCGAATGTATCCGCTGGCGATGCTCAGGCGAATGATCAGCCCGACGCATTTAAGCGACGAGCAGGGCTTCTCTACGGCCCGGGAGGTACTGGATATCTTCGAGGCCGGTCGCCACGATCTCTACTGGAAATGGCCCGGGCTCCTGAAGACGCTCCAGCAGGAGCTTTTCGAGGTTTCGGAAATGCCCGGCGTGACGCCGGAGGTCCACGATGTTCTGCTCGCCGGCGACCTGGGACAGCCGGAAGGCGGAATCACGCCGAATCATGAATTGATGGCGCTGGAAGAGTCGGTGTTTGTCGCGCACCGGGAATTGCTGGACTGGCTGGAACTGCACAGCCACGAGTGGGAAGTCGTCGACAACGAATTCCGCTTTGCAAGCGACGGGCTGGCGCAGGCCCATCAGCGCCGACTCGCCGAGATCGAGGCGCTCTGGAATACCTGGGCGCAGGACTTCGGCACGCCGCGCAGGATCTACTGGTCGGGATTCTGAGCGGAAACCTATGAACCAGCGGTTGCGATCGCTCCGGGTTGTTCAGGGACCTTAGGATTGACAAGCGTAAAAGTGTGTACTATCGTTGTGTATGGGTACTCTAAGGATGTAGTGTAGTCTATGACAGTTCGTGTCCAGGTCATCGTTGATGAGCGTGAGCGCGCCGAATTCCGGCGTCAGGCACGCCTTGAGGGACTCTCGCTCAGCGCATGGTTGCGGCAAGCGGGCCGCGCCAGCATGCGCGAGCGAGAGCGCAAGCCGAAATTCGCCGACCTTGAATCTTTGACTGTGTTTTTTGAGCGTTGCGACAAGAATGCTGGCGGTGGCACGGAACCCGACTGGGCCGAGCATCAACGCGTGATCGAGGGCTCCAGAGGGCAGGGGTTGCCCGAAGCTTGATCTTCGTCGATACCAACGTGTTCATGTACGCGGTCGGACGTGATCACCCGCTGAAAGCACAGGCGCGGGCGGTGTTCGAACAGGCGATCGCCGAACCCGGCAAACCACTGGTAACCTCGGCCGAAGTGCTGCAGGAGTTGCTGCATGTGTATTTGCCGGTCAACCGTTTGCAGACCCTGAACCATGCGCTGGAACTCGTTGCCCGAAGCGTGCGGGAAGTCTGGTCGGTCGAGCCCGATGACGTGCTCGAAGCCATACGCCTGACCGAATCCAATCCGGCCCTCGGCGCGCGTGATTTGATTCACCTGGCGTGTTGCCAGCGCCGCGGAATCCGCAACATCCGGACTTTCGACCGGGCGCTGAATTCGGCATTCGCGAAGACCTGAACGAGCCGAAGGAGCCCTCATCGTGCCAATTTCCTGGAACGAGATTCGAGATCGCGCAGCGGTTTTCGCGCGCGACTGGAAGGACGAAAGTTACGAACGCGGTCAGGCGCAGACCTTCTGGAACGAATTTTTTGCGGTGTTCGGCATGCATCGCTCGCGCGTCTATTCGTTCGAAAAACGGGTCGCCAAACTCACAGGCGCGCCGGGTTTTATCGACTGTTTCTGGGCCGGTGTGATGATCGCCGAGCACAAGTCGCGCGGCAAGCCGCTGGGCAAGGCGCATATGCAGGCGCTGGACTACCTTGATGGACTCAAGGACCGCGAACAGCCACGCTACATCGTGGTCAGTGACTTCGAGCGCATCCGGCTCTACGACACCGAAGAAGACAGCGAGACGGAGATCCGGACGGCGGAATTGCCGAAACACATACGCCTGTTCGGGTTCATCGCCGGCTACCAGACACAGGAAATCCGCCCCGAAAACCCGGTCAACGTTCGCGCCGCCGAACGCATGGGCAAGCTTCACGACCAGCTGCTGGGCTTCGGCTACGAAGGCCACGATCTGGAAGTACTGCTGGTGCGGCTGCTGTTCTGCATGTTCGCCGACGACACCGGCATCTTCCAGCCGGCGCATTCATTCCAGGAGTGGATCGAGCAGCGCTCGCGCGAGGACGGCTCCGATCTCGGCTCAATGCTGGCGCGCTTTTTCCAGGTGCTCAACACGCCGCCCGAGCGCCGTGCGCGCAATATCGACGAACAGCTGGCGTTGTTTCCATACGTCAACGGCAAGCTGTTCGAAGAGACGATCCGGATCGCGGATTTCGACTCAAACATGCGCGAGGCCCTGCTGGAAGCCTGCGCGCTTGATTGGAGCGGAATTTCGCCGGCAGTATTCGGCGCGCTTTTCCAGTCGATCATGGACCCGAAGGCCCGGCGAAATCTGGGCGCGCACTATACCTCCGAAGCCAATATCCTCAAGCTGATCAAGCCGCTGTTTCTCGATGAGCTGCGTGCCGAGTTCGAGCGCATCAGGACCAATCGCAACAAGCTGTTCGAGTTCCACAAGAAGCTGCGAACGCTGCACTTTTTCGACCCGGCCTGCGGCTGCGGCAATTTTCTTGTCGTCGCCTACCGCGAACTGCGCGAACTGGAGCTCGATGTGCTGCGCGCGGCGCGCGACAATCGGCAGATGACGCTGGACGTGCACAGCCTCATTCAGCTCGACGTCGACCAGTTTCACGGTATAGAGATCGAGGAATTCCCGGCACAGATTGCCCAGGTCGCGCTCTGGCTGACCGACCACCAGATGAACATGAAGGTCGGCGAGGAGTTCGGGCTCTACTTCGCCCGCATTCCGCTGACCAGCGCCCCGCAGGTCGTGCACGGCAACGCGCTGGCGCTGGACTGGGCCGATATCGTGGCGCCGGAAAAGCTCGGCTATATCCTCGGTAACCCGCCTTTCGCCGGTTCCAAATACATGAGCAAGCAGCAGCGCGCGGAACTCGCGCGGGCCGCAGGCGGCATCAAGGGGCACGGCATCCTCGACTACGTGACCGGCTGGTATTTCAAGGCGGTCGATTACATCCATGGACGGCGGCCCGACGATCCGGAACTGGAAGAGCTGCTGGGCCAACTGCCTGGCGGAAAGGGCAACCCGGCCATACGGGTCGGGTTCGTCTCGACCAATTCGATCACCCAGGGCGAGCAGGTCGGGGTGTTGTGGCAATGGATGCTCGACCAGGGCATGCATATCCACTTCGCTCACCGCACGTTTCAGTGGGCCAACGAAGGGCGCGGGCAGGCGGCAGTGCATTGCGTCATTATCGGCTTCGGCGTCGAAGATCTTGCCGACAAAACCCTGTTCGACTACCTCCATCCACGGGCCGAACCGCAGGCACGCGCTGCGAAGAATATAAATCCGTATCTGGTCGATGCGCCAGATGCTGTGCTCCTTAACCGCAGCCGTCCGATCTGCGATGTGCCGCCAATCGGCATCGGCAACAAGCCGATCGATGGCGGAAACTATCTTTTCACGCCGGAAGAGAAGGAGGAATTCGTCGCGCGCGAACCGGAGTCCGCGCGCTGGTTCCGGCGCTGGATCGGCTCGCGCGAGTTCATCAACAATATCGAGCGCTGGTGCCTCTGGCTGGGCGACTGCCCGCCCGATCAGCTTCGCCGGATGCCGCTATGCCTGGAGCGGGTCGAGGCGGTGCGTGACTTTCGGCTCGCCAGCAAGAGCGCGCCGACGCAGAAACTGGCGGCGACGCCGACCCGGTTTCATGTCGAGAATATTCCCGACAGCGAGTATCTGGTGATTCCGAAGGTTTCATCGGAACGTCGTTTGTATGTACCGATCGGATATATGGGCGCGAGTATTTTGAGCTCGGACCTCGTATTCGTGGTTCGATCGGCCTCGAAGTATCAATTCGCGGTAATTTCCTCCACCATGCATATGGCTTGGTTCCGGGGCGTATGCGGACGACTTGAAAGCCGGTATAGATACTCCGCCGGCATCGTATACAACAACTTCCCGTGGCCGGAATCGGTAAGCGATACTCTTCGTGAGCGAATCGAGCAGCGCGCCCACGAGGTGCTCGCCGCGCGCCAGCGCCATCCCGACGCCACGCTGGCCGATCTGTACGATCCCCTGACCATGCCACCCGATCTGCTAAAGGCCCACCAGGCACTGGACCGCGCGGTCGACGCGGCCTACACCCGCAAGAAATTCACCGGTGACGCCGATCGGGTGGCATTTTTGTTCGAGCGATATGCGGAGCTGATCAGTGAGCAGTGACGAATCGACAGATAGGTCCCGGAATCCGAACGATTGGCCGGCGGAGTCAAGGCTTGCCGGAACCACGTTTTTTCTTGCCAACAGTCTGGCAAGCCTGGTGCCGGGGCTGGGTGGCGCCGTGGCAGAGGTCATCGGAAGACGACGCCAGAAGCGAATTCAGCAATTCGTCGAGTTGCTGGTTGGCCGAATAGAGAATATCGAACAAAAACTGGATATATTCTCTCAACCGGCGTGCATCGAGCTTCTCGAGGAAGCCGCCGAGCAGGCGTGCGGCGGAGAAAACGATTTGAAGCGAATCACTTTGGCGCGATTGATCGCAGCAAGTATCAATGATGGACTTGTAAATCATGAGACGGATCGGCTGCTGCTTGCAATTCTTGGCGAAATGACTGATTACGAACTTCTGCACCTGTTGAACCACTTCAAGAATTCACGCTGGGGGATTGATGAAGCCTACGAGAGCATCCTCCGCAGCGCTCAGAGCGTCTTGGAATTGCGGATCTCATACACGGATTCGCCTCAGGCAGAGTCTGATCGCCACGAAGTGCAGAGGGCGCACAAGGCTCGATTGGAGCGTCTCGGATTGCTTGCCAATGAAGGTACAGCCAGCGCACCGCGCTACAACTCGACCCGCATTGCTCGCCTTCTGCTCAGGCGAGTCGATGCGATTGCACCCCGGGAGTAGGATTCTGTCATGACCGTCGCTGTCCAGCACCTGTGAAGCTTCAGAAAAATGAGACCCGCTTTTTTATCGCGACCGGTATGACTTGCGCTTCTTATCCTCCTGATCAGATGCCAGGTCGGGATAGGAGGCGATTGCCCGGCCCTGCAGGAAGCCTCTGAGATCAGGGTATCCGCAATCGCCGACTTGGGCCGGGATCGGTCGCTGAAGGCCTCGCCACGCGTCGAACTGAAGCGGCCGATCCCGGCCCAAGTCGGCCTCGAAGCCGAACATCTATTCACTTCAGCCCCATTGTGCATGCATCTCGGTCAGCACCTGGCGGGCGCGGAACGGGCAGTTGACGATCGCCATGCCACAGCCGCTCATGCGCCCGAGGCGCTGGTCGGCGGGAAATTCGACGCGCAGGTCCAGCCACTGCTCGCCGTGGAGACCGAGCACCGCCGGCATCCGGTCGGGGGTGGTGTCGCGGCCGTCGATCACCGGGTACCAGATGGCGTAGACGCCGTGCCCGAATCGCCCGAGCGCCTGTTGCAGGGCGGCCGTCAGGTCGGCGATTTCGGTCCTGATTTCGAACGAGGGATCGATCAATACCAGTCCGCGGCCGGTGGGTGGGGGGAGGAATCGGTCCAGCGCCTCGTAACCGTCATCCGCGTGCAGCGAGACCTGCCGGTCGCGGCCGAATCGCCCGGCCAGTGCTTTCTGCTCGGTCGGGTGGAGTTCGCACAGCACCAGGTCATCCTGCGGCCGCAGCAGCGATCGAAGCAGCAGCGGCGAACCGGGATAGAAGCGCAGCGCAGCGTCGGGATTGTGCGCCGCGACCAGCGCCTGGTATTCGGCTCGTGGGCCCGACGCGGGGCTTTCGGCCCAAAGTCGCCCGATGCCCCGCTCGAATTCGCGGTTCTTCAGCGCGGCTTCGCTTTCCAGGTCGTACAAGGCGGGCCCGGCGTGCGTGTCGATGAAGCGGATGCCCTTGTCCTTGTGCTGCATCGCCTGTACGAGCGCCACCAGCACGGTGTGCTTGAACACGTCTGCCGGGTTGCCGGCGTGGAAGCCGTGACGGTAACTGAGCATGCCGGATCGCTAGTCCTGGAAGGGCCGGTTGAAAAAAACCTGAACGCATTCGCAAGCCCGGTGCGGATTGTTGCGGAACGTTCATTATTTGCGCGTCTTCGCGCGTTCATGATATACCCGGGGTCTGAAACATCGGGGATCAAGGCGTTGAAATCCGGTTGGGGCGTTACGTTTCTATTGGGATGGTGCGGTTGGCTGGCGGCCGACGAGTTGCCCCAGGAATCATTGCGGGTCGGCGGCGACGCGGCTTCCCCGCCGTTCGAGTGGACGGCCGGCGACGGGTCGATCGAAGGCTTCAACGTGGAGCTGATGCGGTTGATCGGCGCGCCGGAAGGGCTGGAGGTGGAATTTCAGCTGGGCTCATGGCCGGAAACGCTGGCGGCGCTGGATCGAGGCGAACTGGATATCGTGCCCATGTTCGTCTCCGACCAGCGGCTCGAACGCTACAGCTTCACCACCGTCTACTACTACCAGACCCACGCACTTTTCTCGCGTCCGGGCCTGCCGCCGATCGAAGACATCGATCGCATCGGGGGGCTCGACCTGGTGGTCGAGGCACGCTCGTTCGCCGCCGGAGAACTCGAAAGACTCGACGGCGACAGCGATCCTGAACTGTCTTCGAATACGCTGGAAGCGCTGCGAACCGTGGTCGACGGCAGGGCCGACTACGCGCTGCTGGCCGCGCCGGTGGCGCGCGAGCTGATCCGGAGAAACGGCTGGGACATCGAGCGCAAGTCGGTGCCGTTCTGGCCGCGCGGCTACGCTTTCGCGGTTCGCCGGGACAACCAGGCGCTGGCCGACTGGTTGCAGGCCAGGCTGGCCACGCTGATGGGCAATGGAGAATTTCTCGAGCTTTACGCGAACTGGTCGGAGCGTCTCGAGGTCGGGAGCGACTATTCGCCCGACTACGTCGCAATGGTCCAGTGGCTGCTGGCGGCCACCGGCGCGGCGTTGCTGCTGATCGCGGCCTGGAACCTCGGCTTGCGCCGCCAGGTCGCGCAGCGAACGCGAATGATCCGGGAGGAACTGAGACATCGAAAAAGGGCCGAGCGGCAGGCGCGCGAGATGTCGCGCCGCGAGTCCACGACCGGCCTGGCCAATGTCCGGCACTTTCGCAATCGCGTCGACCGGCTGCTGGCCGACAGATCCGATTCTGCGCGCCGGGAAGTCATGCTGGTTCGCCTGCTCGACTTCGACTCGGTACTTCGGTCGTTCGGCTACCAGGTCGCTGAAAGCATGATCGATGGATTCGCGCAGGCCTTGCGCGAGACCTTTTCGCCGCCGATCGCCTACCTGGGCCGGGGCACCTTCGCGGTATTCAGCGAAACAGGCAACGCCGGCCAGCAGCTGGACGCCCTGGAGGATGCGCTCAAGCGCGTGGACGTACTGGTCTATCCGCGGTTCGTCTGCGGTTCGGCATTTGCCCCGGACGACGCCTGCGACAGTACCGGGTTGATGCAGAAGGCGGAGCTTGCCATGGCCGAGAGCCAGTCCTTGCAGCGGCGATGGACTCCGTACGTCGACTCGCTGCAGTCCGATCCCATGGATATTCGCATCATCGAGAGCTTCAGGAACGATCGTATCCCCGGACTTGGATTCGCGTTCCAGCCTCAGCTCGAACTGCCCGGCAACAGCGTATGCGGCTGCGAGCTGCTGGCGCGCTGGAACCATCCCGAGCTCGGCGAGCTTTCGCCGGCACGTTTCGTACCCTTGCTGGAGGGCGCCGGCCTGACCGGAAAGCTCAGCCAGCTCGGCCTGGGCGAGGCCGTCGATGTCTCCAGCGCCCTGCGCGCGCTCGGGCTGGAGACCGCGGTGAGCGTGAACGTCAGCACGCGCGATCTGCTGGAGCCGGAGTTCTTCCATCGGGTCGCGGCGCTGCTGCGCTCGCGCAGCATTCCCGAGTCCAAGCTCAAGCTGGAGATCACCGAGACAAGCCTGCTGCAGGACCGGGATGCGGTGCGCTCGAATCTCGACCGGCTGGCGGAACTGGGCGTGACGATATCGATCGATGATTTCGGGACCGGTTACTCGTCCCTCGATTACATCAGCCGTTTTCCGGTCAGCGAAGTCAAGATCGACCGGATGTTCGTCTCGCGAATGCTGGCAAGCCGGCGCGACCGGAGTATCGTGCGCTCGACCATACACATGGCGCACGAAATGGACATGAGCGTGGTTGCAGAAGGCGTGGAGACATCCGAACACCTGGACGTTCTGCGCGAGTTCGGCTGCGATATCGCGCAGGGCTGGGCGATCGGTTACCCGCAGCCCCGGGCCGAGTTCGTCGAACTTTTGCGATCCGGGCGCTGAAACACCAGGCAAGAGTTGTTCGGAACCTCCTTCACGGCTGTATCCTTTGCCCATGAACGCCGGTGCCCGCTTCTCCCGTTGCCGCCGCTTCCGCTACGCGCTGTGGCGCGAGTGGGATGCCGGTCTGCCGAAAGTGATGATGATCGGCCTGAACCCCTCGACGGCCGATGCGAAGAAGAACGATCCGACCATTCGACGCTGCGTCGGCTTCGCCCGCGACTGGGGCTTCGGCGGCGTCTGGGTGCTGAACCTGTTCGCCTTCCGGGCGACCTATCCGGGCGACCTGAAAGCCGCCGTCGATCCAGTCGGCCCACGCAACGACGAGTGGATTCGTCGCGTGGCCAGGGACGTGAAGCGGGCGGTGGCCGTCTGGGGCAACGACGGTACTTTTCTCGATCGATCAATGCAGGTGCGCGGCATGCTTGGTGATGGTCTCGAGGTGATCCGGCTCAACGCGGGCGGTGAACCCGCGCATCCGCTGTACCTGCCGAAGGGGTTGAAGCCCACCAGCTGGCCGCAGGATTCGTGAAGCTCCCGAATACCCCCCCATCCCGAACCAGCCGATCGTGCAGGAGCGGTCTCCCGGCCGCGATTGACTTCATGGGCGACCGTTGTGCGGGTCGGCGCCTGGAGACGCCTCCTACGGCGGGGTGGCGCCGAGGTCAGGCGAAATCGGCCACCAGGTTATCCCGCACCTCCCCGGTGATCTCGACCGGACCCTCCGGATATGCGTCGTGGCGCACGCCGGCGGTGATCTTCGCCCCGGACTTCATGGCCTCGATCATCTCGGGCGTGAATTCGAAGCGCGCGAAGTGCACCGCCGAGGTCTTGTCGTCGTTGGATCGCTCCATGTCCTCGTTGACGATGGCGTAAACCGGGTCGAAGCCTTCGACCTGGATGTGCAGCGTGTTCTCGATGCCCTTGAGTTCAGCCAGGCGTCGCCGTCGTTCGGCCTCGTCGGAATATTCGATCATCACCGTCGCCTTCCAGTTGGCCCCGTCCGGTATCAGCGGGTTGTAGGCGGCAAGCTCGTCCTCGATTTCGCCGGGCTCGAACAGCTTCTCGATGCGCAGCATCTCCTGGACCTGGTAGCGCATCGTCATTTCGTCCTCGAAATACAGGGTCAGATGCTCGCCGACGGGGACCCGGCGCTTCTTCTTGTGCGCCATGACCTCTGCGCGAATCGAATCGCGCTGCTCGGCGTATCGTTCGAGGGGGAGGAGGGTTTCTCGGGAAATCTTGTTCATTCAGTGCTCGATTGATTGCGAGTGATACTTACGATGTTCTAGGTTTTAAGTTTTAGGTGTTAGGTTTTAGTTGTTGGTTGTTGGTTGTTGGTTGAAAAGCGATTCAGATGCGGTGACCCTGCCGAGGCCCGAGCAAGCCGAACGACCGCGCGGACTAAATGATTTCTCAAAACTTAACACCTAAGACCTAACACCCAACAACCAACAACCAACAACCAACTCCTATAAGCCGTACGCCAACCGCAACAGCGTAATCGGACTGGTCTCCGGGTGCTTCAGTTCAAGCTCGTCGGCCAGGTGTGTGGCGGCCATGGGGCAGTCGCTGGCAAAGTAGTCGTATTCGACGCGCTTGATGCGGCTTACCGTACCGCGCGCGATCTTTTTCGATTTGTCGTAGGTTTCGAGGCGCACCCCGTAGGTGCCGTCGTGACCGGAGCAGCGTTCGATCGGCGTGACGGTAGTCTCGGGGACGAGGTCCAGCACGTCCTTGGTCTTGGATCCCATGTTCTGCACGCGCTGGTGGCAGGGTGCGTGCCAGGCGACGGCGCCCAGCGGCATCTTGAAATCGGTGTTCAGCTTGCCGGCCTTGTGTCTCAGCATGAGATATTCGAAGGGATCGAAGATGTGCGCCTTGACCTTCTGCACGTCCGCGTCCTGCGGATACATCAGCGGGAGCTCCTGCTTGAACATCAGAACGCACGACGGAATCGGCGCGATGATGTCCCAGCCTTCGTCGATGAGTTTGACAAGCTGAGGGATGTTGGTTCGGCGGGCCTTGTCCACGGCGGCCAGGTTGCCGTGTTCATAGCGCGGCATGCCGCAGCAGGTTTCCTTTTCGGTGAGCCGAACCGGGATGCCGTTGTGTTCCAGCACGCGTACCAGGTCTTCGGCGATATCGGGTGCGTTGACCGAGCAGTAGCAGGTAGCGAACAGCGCGACCTTGCCCCGTGTAGGCGTCGCCTCGACCGCCGGGGTTTCGACCGGCTCGTGTTTTTTCATGCGCCGCTTGAGCGTCTTGCCGCGGTACTCGGGCAGGGTTGCATCGCGATGCACGCCCAGCGTCTTTTCGAGCACCTTGCGCATCCCGGGACGGCGATTGGCCGCGTTGATGGTTTCGGCCACGACCGGAATGCCCGCCAGGCGTCCGACCGCGGTTGTCGAGGCGAGCAGGCGGTGCTTCAGGGGCGGCTTCGACTGGTTGTAGTAGACCGCCTTGGCGCGCAGCATCAGGTGCGGGTAATCCACGTTCCACTCGTGCGGCGGCACGTAGGGGCACTTGGTCTGGTAGCAAAGGTCGCACAGGTAGCATTGGTCGACCACCTTGCGGAAGTCGCTCTTGGCCACCCCGTCGACTTCCAGGGTTTCGGATTCATCGACCAGATCGAACAGCGTCGGGAACGAGTCGCACAGGCTGACGCAGCGGCGGCAGGTGTGGCAGATATTGAACACACGCTCCAGTTCGGCGTTCAGCGATTGTTCGCTCCAGAACTGTTCGTTCTTCCAGTCCAGCGGATGGCGGACTGGGGCTTCGAGGCTGCCCTCGCGCTGGTAGTCGGTCGGTTCGTTCATGGACGCTCGCTGTAAAAGCGGTTGTCAAGCTTTGGGTTTTAGGTTTTAAGTGTTAGGTGTTAGGTATCAGGTGTAGAAAAATAATGTAGTCCGCGCGGCGCGACGACTTGATCGAACGTTGGCGAACCATTCAAACCCGAATCGCTTTTACCTAAATCCTAAAACCTAACACTTAGAACCTGAAATGCGAAAGGGCGCCGTCGGGCGCCCTTTCGATCAGTCATTCAACTCGTTCAACGCTTTCTGGAACCGGTTGGCGTGCGAGCGCTCGGCGCGTGCAAGCGTTTCGAACCAGTCGGCGATTTCGTCGAAGCCTTCGTCGCGTGCGGTCTTGGCCATGCCCGGATACATGTCGGTATATT
Organism: Lysobacterales bacterium; assembly: GCA_002722315.1. Taxonomy (GTDB): domain Bacteria; phylum Pseudomonadota; class Gammaproteobacteria; order Xanthomonadales; family Wenzhouxiangellaceae. The sequence continues at coordinate 31,641 of PBLG01000043.1, forward strand.
CGTGGGTTTCGCCAACGATCGCAGCCTTGAGGTTCTTCTCGGTATTGCCGATCGGTTCGCCCGTGGCCGGATCGCCCACTTCCTCCAGGTACTCGAGATGCCCGTGCGCGTGACCGGTTTCGCCCTCTGCGGTCGAGCGGAAGACCGTGGCCACATCGTTGAAGCCCTCGACGTCGGCGCGCTGGGCAAAGTACAGGTAGCGGCGGTTGGCCTGCGACTCGCCGGAGAATGCGTCTTTCAGATTCTGTTCGGTCTGGCTGCCCTTGAGTTCCATGATGATGCCTCCTCGGATTTCATCGGCTGGTGGGTAGCTCCAAATATACGCCAGCCCTGGAAGCGGTGGAAATATATAACGCCAATCGACAGCATAGATTAAAGCTATCCGATTGTGCTCGAGCAGAGCTGTTCAAGGGCGCCCGGGGCAAAAAAAACGCACCCGTGGGAGAACGGGTGCGTATCCTTCCTGGTGCCTGCTGTCAGGATGCAGGCGGCGCGACCGGATTGAACCCCTTCATCCGGCCGCTTTCAGGTTCCCCTTCCCCGGGAATCAGTTGGCCAGTCGGGCCGGTTCTTCGAAAATTTCGTCGGTTTCGGCCAGTTCGTAGTCGGTATCATCCGACTCGAGGTTTACCAGCCAATCCAGAATCGCTTCTTCAGCGACCATCGCGTCGAAATTTGCCGATTCAATGCTGCTCAGGTCCATGTCGTTCTCCTCGTAATTCGCTGCTTCTGAATCAAACATCCGTAAATTCCTGATTCGGTCTTGATCCTGCGTCACCAAGGAAGATGCAAACCACGTGCCAAAACTGGAAAGATCTCCTGAAATCGCTTGTTTGAAGGCATTTCGGCCTCTCGAGGCGACCTGAAATCACGACCCGAAGTGACGTTATTGGTCAGAAATCGCGCCGTTTTCGTCACCTCGCGGCCGATTCGGCGCCCAAAAACGGCGACAATGTGCGCTCTCTCGCCTCCGTAGCCGTCCAGATGCCCGGTTCGCATCGCGTCGCACTGCTCCTGATCTGCCTGATCTGGGCCGGAAACTTTCTGGCCTCGGCGATCGCGGTCGACCACTTGCCGCCGGTAACCGTCACGGCGATGCGCTTCTCGGTGGTGCTGGCGCTGCTGTTTCCATTTCTCCAGCGGCCGCGGAAAGGCCAGTGGCTGAACCTGTTGATCGCCTGCTGGTGCATGGGTGCGCTGCATTTCGCGCTGGTGTTTCTGGCGCTGAAGCGCTCGACCGACGTTTCATCGGTGGCCATCCTGATGCAGGTCTACGTCCCGATTTCCACGATTCTTGCAGTCGCCATCCTGGGCGAGCGGATCGGGTGGCGAACGATCAGCGGCATTGCGCTGGCTTTCGGCGGGGTGCTGGTCGTGGGTCTGGACCCGGTCGTGCTGGCGCAGCTCGACGTGTTGGCAATGGTGCTCACCTCGGCGTTCTTCCTGGGCCTGGGCACCATCTTCATGCGGCGGGTGCAGGGCGTCGGCTTGTTCAGTTTCCAGGCGTGGAACGCGCTGCTTTCGGTGGTGCCGCTGGCCATCCTGGCCTGGCTGATCGAGTCGCCCGTGGAGGCGCTGGCCGCCACCAGCTGGTCGTCCCCGGCGCTCCCGGCCATCCTCTACTCGGCCGTCGGTGCGTCGATCATCGGCCACGGCACCTTTTACTGGCTGATCCAGCGTCACGAGGTCAACACGGTCACGCCCTACCTGCTGCTGGTGCCGATTCTGGCGGTTGCCCTCGGGGTGCTGTTTCACGGCGACCAGCCGGGTCCGCGGCTGCTGGCCGGCGGGGCGATGGTGATCGGCGGCGTGCTCTGGGTGACGATACGCGCGCGTTACCGGAAGCGGCCGCTGCCGCCGGTCGAACCCTGAGCAGGAACGCCGGGTTCCCTTGAACGGCGGCTGAACGTGGAGTTCAGGACGGGTTTAGGCGAAGTTTTGCAGACTGGACGCGTTCTCAACGAAGCAAGGAAAACGCCATGAAGCCCGTCCCCCTCAAGGCCATATCGATCGCCGCCGCTGCAGGACTGATGCTTTCAAGCCTCCAGGCCCAGGCAGGCCCGCCGTCCAGAGCCGAGATCCTGGCCGGGCAGGAACGCGTCCAGCATGGGTACGACAGCCGTCATCAGCAGCGCCATCACCAGCCTTCGCGCCACCGGGGCGCCGATTACGCCCAGCACCGCTACGACAACGCTCGGCGCTACGCGGCCAATGCCGTCCGTCAGGCGCGCGAAGCGCACCGCCTGGGCTACTACCCCGACCATCCGCGCTGGTCGGCGGACTTCCAGCGACACCTCGAGTGGGCGCTCGGCGTCGATGCGTGGAAGCTCGAACGCGAGGCGCGAAAGCGTGCGCTCAAACTGCGCGAACTGCGCCGGTATGCGCATCACGGGTACGGCGTTCCGCATTGAGAACGCGCCCGGGATCGGCGCCGCAGCGGGAAGGGTTCAGAGGTTCCTCAGGCGGACTCGACCCGGAACCAGGCCGCCAGCACGTGTTCGAGGTCCTCGAGTCCGAGGCCGGTCGTGGCGGAAAACACCTGTACGGTCGCCACGCCGCCCAGCGCGTCGCGCACCCGGCGCACGGCTTCCATGCGCTTGCCGTGTCCGAGCTTGTCGGCCTTGGTCAGTACCACGTGAATCGGGAGTCCGCGGTGCAGCGCGAATTCGGCCAGCTGGATGTCGCCGTCCTTGAGCGGGTGGCGGATATCCATGACCTGGATCAGGCCGGCGAGCGCGTTTCGCGACTCGAGGTAGCCCTGGATCAGGCCCTGCCAGTGCTTGCGCAGATCGACGGCCACCTTGGCATAGCCGTAACCCGGCAGGTCGACCAGGCTGCGCTGGTCGTCGAGCGTGAAGAACACCAGCTGCTGGGTTCGCCCCGGCGTGCGGCTGGTGCGCGCCAGTGCCTTGCGGCGGCAAAGCCGATTGATCAGGCTGGATTTACCCGAATTCGAGCGCCCGGCAATGGCCACTTCGATGCCCTCGTCCGGCGGCAACTGCGACCGGTTGTGGACACTGGCGGTGTACTCTGCCTGTTCTACAATGTGTCGAATAGGTGTCATGGACTTCTTTCGCCGCCTCAAACCGGCGATAATATCGGAATCCGTACCATCAATCTCTGAAATCAAAGGACTGGAGCAATCAGCATGCTTCGAATCGCAATTGCCGCAATCGCGCTAACGACATTCTTTTCCGCCTCGGCCATGGCCGCGGGCGACCCGGAAGCCGGCCAGTCCAAGGCCAGCGTCTGCGCTGCCTGTCACGGCATGGACGGCAACAGCCAGGTGGCCCAGTGGCCCAAGATCGCCGGCCAGCACGAAGGCTATCTGGCACGCCAGACCCGGATGGTGCGGGACCAGCAGCGCGACGTGCCGCAGATGTATCCGATCGTGATGAACCTGAGCGACCAGGATATCGCCGACATCTCGGCATGGTACGCCTCGCAGACCGTCAAGCCGGGCGTCGCCGACGAGGCCCTGGTCGAGCAGGGTCGCGCGCTCTACCACGGCGGCAACCCCGAGTCGGGCGTGCCTTCGTGCATGAGCTGCCACGGCCCGACCGGCAGCGGCATCCCGGGCGCCGGCTACCCGATGCTGCACGGGCAGCACGCCACCTACACCGCCGATCGGCTTCGTCGCTACCGCGATGGCCAGACCAATGGCGACGACGATCCGAACAGCAAGGTCATGGTCGGCGTCGCCGAAAACCTGATCGACGCCGAGATCGAGGCCGTAGCGTCCTACATCGAGGGGCTCCATCGCGCCGAGGACTGATTCTGTCGATATCGGGCGCGGAACCCGACAGCCGACAGGTTGTCTGTATTTCGATGACCCGATTCATCCGTTTCATTCGCTTATGTCCAAATCCATAAGGAAAGCAACCAATATGAACAATTCCAGCAAGCTTCTGACGACTCTCATTACCGCCGCGGCAGCGCTCGCGCTGCTGGTCGGCCCGGTCCAGGCGCAGCAGTTCGAGGAAGGCGTCCACTACGAGCGCATCAGCGGCCCGGACGTCGCGGACAGCGACGGCACGGTCGAAGTGGTCGAAGTGTTCAGCTACATGTGCCCGCACTGCCGCACCTTCCAGCCGTACGTCGGCCCGTGGCACGAGAATTTGCCGGAGAACGTCGAATTCAGCGGCATGCCGGTCTCGTTCAGCCCCTCCTGGGAGGCGTTTGCCCGCGCTTATTACACGGCCGAAGTCCTGGGCATTCTCGACGAGTCGCACAATGCCCTGTTTGCCGCCCTGCACGACGAGCGCCAGCCCATCCGCACCATGGACGACCTGGCCGAGTTCCACACCCAGTTCGGCGTGAGCGCAGAAGAATTCAAGTCCACCGCCGCGTCCTTCCCGGTGGAATCGCGCATGCGCATGGGCAATGCGTCGATCGGCAAGTGGCAAGTCCGCTCCACGCCGACGCTGGTGATCAACGGCAAGTACCGCGTCGGTCCGCGCCGCGGCGGCACGTTCGAGGAGTTGCTGCAGGTCGCCGACATGCTGATCGCGCGCGAACTCGAGGCCGCAGCCCCGGCCGATTCTTGAGCCGGTCGCGCCCCGCAGCGCGCCGAGTGCCGTGAGTTCCAGCGACGAACGGGTGTTGAAGCTGCTCAGCTTCAACATCCAGGCTGGAACCACGACAGCAAAGTATCGCCAGTACGTCACCCGCAGCTGGCGCCAGATCCTGCCCAACAACCAGCGCGTCGCGAATCTCGATTCGATTTCCGAGCTGGTGTCCGGCTATGACATCGTCGGCCTGCAGGAAGTCGACTGCGGCAGCCTGAGATCGGGCTTCGTCAACCAGGCCAAGTACCTGGCAACCCACGCCGGATTTCCGTGGTGGACCCACCAGCCGAACCGGAAAGTGGGCGTGATCGCGCACGCCGGCAACGGGCTGTTGTGTCGCCAGGACCCTGCGCGGGTTGACGAACATCGGCTGCCCGGCGCCATTCCGGGCCGCGGCGCGCTGGTCGCGAAATTCGGCGAAGACAAGCAGGCGCTGTGGGTGGTGGTGCTTCACCTGGCGCTGGGCCGCCGCGCACGCTTTCAGCAACTTCGCTACGTGGCCCACCTGGTCTCGGCGCACCCTCACGTCGTGGTCATGGGCGACCTGAACACCGGTCCGGACAGCAACGAACTCGACGAGTTTCGAATCCGCTCGGGCCTGGTCCTGCCCGATATACGCCCGAAAACCTTTCCGAGCTGGCAGCCGCAGCGCTGCATCGACCACGTCCTGGTCTCGCCGGCGCTGGAAGTGCTGGAGTACAAGGCCCTGGAATCGACGCTGTCGGACCACTTGCCGCTATCGATCAGCATCCGGTTGCCGGCCGAGGTTTCCAGCCGCTTCTGAACCGCACCGTCACCCGGTCGGCCCGACCCGGGGTTCCTGGGGAACCTACTGCCACGCCATACGGATTGCCACGACCAGCAGGAAGACACCGAACACTCTGGCGAGCATTTCCGAGCCGAGACGGTGCGCCAGTTTCGCACCCAGCGGCGCGGCCAGGCTCCCGGCCAGCCCGATCAACGCCGCGCCCGGCAGGTAGAGGTATCCCAGGCTGTCGTCCCAGAGTCGCTGTCCCCAGCCCTCGACCACGAAGCCGGCGCTGCCGGCCAGCGCGATCGGCCAGCCGCAGGCCGCGGCAATGCCGACCGCCCGGATCGTCGAGTATCCGTTCCAGGCCAGGTAGGGCACGTTGAAGCTGCCGCCGCCGATGCCGATCATCGCCGAAACGCCGCCGATCAGCGGACCGGCCACCGGCCACGCGCGAACGCGCGGCGCCACCGGCCGCGTGCCGGTGCTGCCGCCGAGCAGCATGCGCAACGCAATCACAGCGGTGATCGCCGCGAACACTCGCGCCAGCGCCGGACCGGACAACCCGGTCGCGAACCGCGCGCCCAGCAATGCGCCCAGGGCGACCGCAGGCCCGAGGCGAAATACGGCGTGCCAGTCGACCGTGCCCCGGCGTGCGTGGGACCAGGCGCTGGCCGCCGACGTCAGCAGCATCGACCCCAGCGCAGTGGCCACCGCCATCGGTACGGCCAGGTCGATTCCGGCCCCCTGTGAGATCAGCAGGGCGGTCACGGCCGGTACAATCACGAGACCGCCGCCAATGCCCAACAGGCCCGCCAGAATGCCCGCAAAGGCACCGATAGCAATCAACGCAACGAATTCGACCACGCGTGGTCCCTTGATAAGCATGAATCTTTCCGGAAGGGTACTACTATTCCTCGCGCTGTCCCTGGCCGCGCTCGCACCGCAGGCGGCCTGGTCGCTGCCGGCAGACGCGACTGCGGACGAGCGCGCGATCTTCATCGAGGCATGGAGGAAGGCCGGGCAGGGCAACGAAGAGGCCCTGCGCGAGGCCATCGACAAGATTCCGGACTACGTGCTCACGCCCTACCTCAGGTTCGAGCTCAGGCGACAGACCCTGGACGACCAGCGCGGGCCGGAGATGGAGCGGTTTCTTGCCACCTACCGAAACTGGTCGTTTGCCGAAAGCCTCGAAAGGCAATGGCTGGGATCGCTTGCCGAGGCCGGCGACGACGCCGCACTTCTTCGTTACGGCACCGGCGCCGCCGACGCCGAGATCCGCTGTCGCATCGAGCTCGCGCGCATCGAGCGGGGCGAGACCGACGGGGTCGAATCCCGGGCGCGCGCGCTGTGGCTCAGCCCGGTGTCGCAGCCGCGCGCCTGCGACCCGCTGTTCCGCTGGTGGAAGCGGGAGGGCAACCCCGACTTCGATACGGCCTGGCAGCGGTTCGGCATGGCCGTCGAGGCCGGTGAGTACGGCCTGGCGCGCTATCTCAGGCGCTATCTCCACCCCGACGACCGGATGCTGGCAGACGGCTGGCTGAACATCGCCATCCGCACCGCAAGCGAACTCTCGTCGACCGTCGACTGGCCCGACCAGGAGCGCGCCCGGCGCCTGGTGGCCTGGGGCCTGCATCGCCTGGCGTCCAGCGACTGGGAGCGGGCCGCTCGGCTTCGCGACCGGCTGGCCGCGAGGTTCTCGTTTACCGACGACGAGATCGGCCCGGCCGCCAGGCGCATCGCGCTGTTCCGGGCGGTCGATCTCGATCGCGGCGCCCTGGCGGACATCGACGCGTTGCCGGCCCGGCTGATCGATCAGCAGATGCTGGAGTGGCGCCTGCGCACGTCGCTGGCCAACGGCGAATGGGCCGAGGCGCTCGCCAGCATCGAGCGCATGCCTGCCGAACAGCAGATCAGGGAGCGCTGGCGCTATTGGCGCGCCCGGGCCCTGGCCGAGCTCGGCCGTCCCGAGGCCGGGCTGGTTTATGCAACCCTGGCGTCGGAATCGGATTACTACGGGTTTCTTGCCGCCCTGCGCAGCGGCCAGCCGCTCACGCTGTGCAGCCGGGAACTCGATGCCGACGGGGAGGCTCAGCGCAGGCTGCTGCGCGATGCGGAGTTCAACCGGGCGATCGAGCTTTACCGGGCCGGGCTGGTCTGGCACGCACGCTGGACGTTCGAACGGGTCAGCCGCAGGCTGAGCGCAAACGAGCAGCGCCAGGCCGCACTGCTGGCCGCCGGGCTGGGTTGGCACGATCGGGCGATCGTGTCGCTGGGCCGGTCCGGCGCGATGGACGCCTATCCCTGGCGTTTCCCGGTCGTGGAGCGCGAACGCGTCAATGCCCACGCCACCCGGCACGACGTGGCGCCGGCCCTGGTCATGGGCCTGATGCGGGCCGAGTCGGCGATGCAGGCCGACGCGCGCTCGCCGGCCGGCGCGCGCGGTCTGCTGCAGTTGATGGATCCCACGGCGCGCAGCGTCGCTCGCCGCCACGGCATCGACTACGGCGGCGCGTCGGATCTCTACCGACCGGAACGCAATATCGCCCTGGGCGTGGCGCACCTGGGCGAGCTGCAACGACGTTTCAACGGTGACTGGACCCTGGTGGCCGCCGCCTACAACGCCGGCATCAGCCGAGCCGAACAATGGCAACGGGAGCGACCGGACCTGGAGCGGGACATCTGGATCGAAACGCTGCCCTATTTCGAAACGCGTGACTACATACCGCGCGTACTGGCCTTCGCGACCATCTACGAATGGCAGCTCGGTCACGATCCTGCGGTGCTGGCCCAAAACCTTCTGGAACAACCTCCGGCCAATACCGCGTTCGCGTGTCCGACGACTTGACGGTGGTCGGCAGTCGGTGGTCGGTGTGTGGTGGCCCGTGAAATTTGCAGGATATCTGCCGACTTGCTATCGACTGCCTTGTGGGAGGCGGCTCCGGCGCCGATGAACTCATCGTCAATCGCGGCCGGAGCCCGCTCCCACAAAAATCCAGAGCATTGGCGGCGGAAGAATTCTTCCGACCTCCGACCTCCGGCTACCGACCCCCGCCTTTCCGGAAACCCGAAACCGGAAACCTGAAACCGTTTAAGCTTTCCGATCTCCCCGGTGACACTGAATTGTCGATGAAAAAATACGATACGAACCCGCTTGCCTACGTCGGTAACTCGCCGATCCACGGCAAGGGTCTGTTCGCCCGCAAGGCCATTCCGAACGATACGTATGTCGGCACGTACGAAGGGCCGGCGACTCAGGAAGACGGCATGCACGTGCTGTGGCTGTACAACGAAGAGACCGACGAATGGGAAGGCATCGACGGGCGCAATGAAATGCGCTTTCTCAACCACGCCGGCGATCCGAACGCCGACTGGTGGGGCATCGAGCTCTACACCATTCGCGATGTGGCCGCGGACGAGGAAATCACCTTTCACTACGGCGAGGACTGGGAATGAAGATCACATCCTGGAACGTCAACTCACTCAAGGTCCGGCTGGACCAGGTGCTGGACTGGATCGACCTCAACCAGCCCGATGTCATCGGCCTGCAGGAAACCAAGCTCAAGGACGAGAACTTTCCGGAAAAGGCCATCCAGGAGGCCGGGTACCACGCAGCCTTCACCGGCCAGGCGACCTACAACGGCGTTGCACTCCTGAGCCGCGAGCCGGCCGAAGACGTGCGCACCGACATTCCCGGCTTCGACGACCCCCATCGACGGGTCATCGCCGGCACCTTCGACGGCGTGCGGGTGGTCAATCTGTACGTGGTCAACGGCAAGGCGGTCGGCGACGAGAAGTACGAGTGGAAGCTTCAGTGGCTGGAAGCGGTCACCCGCTGGATCGCCGCGGAGGCAAAGACGCACGAGAAACTGGTGGTCGTCGGCGACTTCAACATCGCGCCGGACGATCGCGACGTGCACGACCCCGAGGCCTGGCACGAAAAGATTCTCTGTTCGACCCCGGAGCGCACCGCACTGGAGAACATGATGGCGCTGGGCCTGACCGACACCTACCGGCTGTTCGAGCAGCCCGAGCGCATTTATTCCTGGTACGACTATCGCCAGATGGCGTTCCGGCGGAAGATGGGCCTGCGCATCGACCTGGTACTGGCCTCGAAGGCCATGGCGGAAAAATGCACCGCCAGCGACATCGACCTCGAACCGCGGCGCAACGAGCGGCCGTCGGATCATGCGCCCGTGAGTGCGGTTTTTTCGCTGTAGCGGCGTCACAGCGCGGGGCGGAGCCGTAGCAGCGCTGTAGCCTGGATAAGCGCAAAGCGCGCATCCGGGGCCGCAGGCTGATTCAGGTATGAACCCCGGGTGCGCTTCGCTTACCCGTATATGGACCCGCCCTCGATTGCAATACCGATGAAGTGGATTGCGGGAAGCTGGCTGCATCCGTATATCCGGCCTCGTATCTGGGAGTCTCCTCCC
>PBLG01000044.1 GCA_002722315.1 Lysobacterales bacterium
CGGCGCAGTTTGCCGGGCGCCTTCGCGGCATGAGCGGTTTTGCCTACTTTTGTCGCCACAAAAGTAGGTCGCATCAGCCAGCGAAGCTGGCGGCGAAACCGCCTTTGATTTTCTAGTGGGAATGCGTGCCAGGTGGGTCATGCATTGGCCGCGTCGGACAAAAGCAAGATCCAAGATCTGCTATTCGGCTGGAAAAACAAAAACCTGTGCCGGGTTCACGTGCAGCTCGACCCGCTGGTTTTCCTGCGGCAGGAACACCCCGGGCATGGTCGAGTGGAGGTGGAATTCCCGGTTCTGCTGGTCGTGCACGCAGATGTGGACCAGGCTGCTGCGGCCCAGCAGCCGCGACATGATCACGTGGGTATCGCCGTGTGCGGCGGACGGTTCCGAGACCATCACCACCCGCACCGCCTCGGGGCGCACCAGCACAAGCGCGCGCTCGCCTTCGGCCAGGCCCTGGGCATCCATCTGGCCAAGCGGCGTGTCGATTCGACCGTTTCGGACCACGCCTTCCATTCGATTGACGTCGCCGAAGAAGGTGGCGACGAACGGATCCACCGGGTGGCAGTAGAGGTTCTCCGGGCGATCCATCTGCAGGATCCTGCCGTCCTTCATCAGCGCGATCCGGTCGGCCATGAACATCGCCTCTTCCGGGTCGTGGGTGACCAGCAGCGTGCCGGCCCCGGCGCTCTTGAGCAGGTGGAGGGTGTCGTCGCGGATGCGATCCCTCAGGCGCGCATCCAGCGCCGAGAACGGCTCGTCGAGCAGCATCAGGCCCGGGCCGGGCGCAAGCGCGCGGGCCAGGGCGACGCGCTGCTGCTGACCGCCGGAGAGCATGTGCGGATGGCGCGAAGCGTGTTCGCTCATGCCCAGCTTGTCGAGAAATTCCATTGCCCGGGCCCGGCGCTGGCGGGTCGGAAGGCGATCGAGCCCGAACATGACGTTTTCGACCACCGACAGATGCGGGAAAAGCGCCGAATCCTGGAACATCAGGCCCACGTTGCGCCGCTCGGGCGGTACATTGCGCCCGGACGGTGAACGCATGTCCTCGCCGCCGATCATGACCCGGCCGTGCTGCAATTCTTCCAGGGAGGCGGCTACGCGCAACAGCGTCGACTTGCCGCAGCCCGACGGACCGAGCAGGCAGACCACCTCGCCGCGCTGAACATCGAGGGTGACGTGATCGACCGCGCGCAGCGTACCGAAGTCGTGGCAGATATCCTCCATGTACAACATGGCGGAATCGGCGACCGATTCGGCGCGGTGTGTTTCGTGCAATGCCTGTGCAGGCTGGTTCATGGCGTCATGGGTATCCGTTGGAGGCGTTCTCTGCACGCATGCCTGGATGCATCGGGCGGAAAAAATTCGAGTTCAGGCCTTGAATACTATGCAAACACGAATCATTTGTAAACATAACAACGCTAATTCATGCTATAAATGCAAATGACATTCATTAAGGTTTGGTCGTCTTCGGCCGACCCGACAACCAACCCCGAGGTTTAATCATGTTCAAGTCAATCATTCGTATGAGCGGCTTCTGCTGGCTCGCGGTCGCGCTGCTGTTTTCCACCGTCGCGGTCGCGGACACGGTCAACGTCTACTCCGCCCGCCATTACGACTCCGACCAGGAGCTCTACGATGCCTTCACCATCGAGACGGGCATCGAGGTCAGTGTCCTGGAGGGCGATTCCGACATGCTGGTCGAACGGATCCAGCGCGAAGGCATTGCCAGCCCGGCCGACGTCTTGATCACCGTCGACGCCGGCCGCCTCTGGCGAGCGGTACAGGCAGGGGCGCTGCAGGAAGTCGAAAGCGACGTTCTCGAGGAGCGCATTCCGGCCCACCTCCGGCATCCCGACGGGTACTGGTACGGCTACAGCCAGCGCATGCGCCTGATCTACTACAACCCGGAGCGTATCGACCCGGAAATGGTCGCGACCTACGAAGACCTGGCCAAGCCGGAACTCGAAGGCAAGATCTGCATTCGCTCGTCGAACAATATCTACAACCAGTCGCTGCTGGCCTCCATGGTCGAAATCCACGGCGTCGAAGGCGCGGAGCAGTGGGCCCAGGGCCTGGTCAACAACCTGGCGCGCCAGCCGCAGGGCGGCGATACCGACCAGATTCGCGGCGTTGCCGCCGGCGAGTGCGACGTGGCCGTCGCCAACCATTACTACTACATGCGACTGGCCGATTCCGACGACCCCGCCGATCGCGAAGTCGCCGATAAGGTTGCCGTGATGCTGCCCAACCAGGACGGGCGCGGCGTGCACGTCAACATCGGCGGCGCCGGCGTGGTCAAGCATGCGCCACATCGCGACAACGCGATCCGGTTCCTCGAGTTTCTCGCTTCCGAAGAAGCCCAGGAAATCTTCGCCCGGGCCAATTACGAGTACCCGGTCACCGAAGGCGTGGAGCGCCACGAGGCGCTGGCCGAATGGGGTGACGTGAAGCTCGACGAGCTCAACATGGACGCGCTGGGCAGCAACAACCCCGACGCGGTGCGAATCGCCGACCGCGTCGGGTGGCGCTAGTCTGCTTTCACCACATCGTCTGAAATGCCGGCGCGGATACGATACCTTCCAGGGTATCCCGCGCCGTGTTTGTCCGGACTCGGGATTGTTCTGTGCCCGTCCCGAAGATAAGCCATGAAAGCCAGTGGAACGTTTCTGTATTTCGCCTATGGGTCCAACCTGCTGAGCGCGCGGTTGAAGGCCAGGACGCCCTCGGCCCGCGCGGCGGGCCGGGCCGTGCTGCCGCGGTTCGATCTGCGCTGGCACAAGATCGGCGCCGACGACACCGGCAAGTGCGACGTGGTGTTCACCGACCGCCCCGGCGATTTCGTTCACGGCGTCGCATACCTGATCCGCCGCGCGGAGCTCAAGCATCTGGACTTTGTCGAGGAACTCGACACCGGCTATTACGCGTGCAACGTACCGATACTGCTGGGCGGGCGACGGCGACTGGCGCGAACCTACCGCGCCATCCCGACCGATCCCGACCTGAAGCCGCTCGACTGGTACAAGCGCCTCGTCGTGCACGGCGCGCGCGAGCACGGACTGCCCGATGAATACATTGCTCGCCTGGCCCGCACCAGGGCCATCCCCGATTCCGACCAGTCGCGCCGGATGCGCAACCTGCGCATAGGCTGACCGGGGACCCTCGGAACAACCCTGTACGGGTGCGGCGGGACAGTCGCCCGGTGATGCGATACCATCGCCCTTGATGCCAACCCGTCCAACCCGCGCTTCGCTTCCAAAATGGCCGACGCTTAACCTCGAACGCCAGTTCGACGGTGCCGTTTGCGGTATCGACGAGGTCGGCATGGCGCCGCTGGCCGGGCCCGTGGTGGCCGCCGCCGTGACGCTGCCGACCGATTCGAAGCCGCGAATCCTCCGGGGCCTGACCGATTCGAAACTGCTGTCGGCCGAAGAACGCGAGCGTTTCCATGACATCATCCGGGACATTGCCCACGTCGGTGTCGGGATCGCGTCGGTGGACGAGATCGACGAGGTCAACATTTATCACGCCAACATGCGCGCGATGCAGCGCGCCTTCGATGCCCTGCCGGAGCGCCCCGGGTTCGCGCTGGTCGACGGCCGGGCGAGACCGTCCGTGGACTGCAGCGTCCAGATGGTCGTCAAGGGCGACCGCCGCTCGCTTTCGATTGCCGCCGCCTCGGTGATCGCCAAGGTCACGCGCGACCGCCTCATGCACGAGCTGGCCGATTCCTTCCCCGACTATGGCTGGCACACCAACGTCGGCTACGGCACCGACGCGCACTACCTCGGCCTGTTGCGCAAGGGACCCACCGAACACCATCGCCGAAGCTTCGCGCCTCTGAACACGCTTTTCACCCCCATGGCGACCGCGTGGCATCGCTTCCGTTTCGTCCAGATCGATGTCGAGATCGATCCGGCCGGTGTCGAGCTGTTCTTCCTGCGCAACGACCTGCACGCCGTATTCGACGCCGAGGGCCGTCACGTCGGGATCATCAAGAACCAGCGCGGTGGTTGGACGTTCCAGGCAATCGGTTACGACCGCGACGGCCGCCCGCAGCCCGGCGCCGGACCCTGCAGCCGGTATCACGGCGTCGGACTGGAGTCGCCTGGCCGGGAAGCCCTGATTCGACGACTTTCGAGCGAAGCATAGCCCGCGCGCTCGATTCGCTTGAGCGCCGGCTCGGGCAAATGCTAAGCTTCGACAAACCTGTCATATTCGAAATCCCGGCGTCACGGCGCGGCATGGGATTCGATTCAGACGGCGAACCGCGCGACCGAACCGGGGCATGGGGTGTTCCAGGGAGGAACGGCAGCGCAGCGCGTTCGCCGGACAGGCATTCCAACCGGAAACAGAGAGAAAAAGGGAGCCCCATGTCCGTACAAACCGAAGCTCGTTCACCCGCCGCTCGCGGCGGTGGATTCCGCCTGCTTGCATTTATCGTTTTTGCCCATTCGACGCTGCTGGTCGCCCAGCAGCCGGATGAGGCCGCCTGGATGCCTTTTGCCGAAGACGAAAACCGCCCGGCGGTCGAAATCGTGATCAACGGCAAGAAGACCCTGGCCCTGATCGACACTTCGATTTCGGCCAACGCCATCTCCTACCAGTTCGCCCGCGAGGCCGGCATCGCGCCCGGGCCCCGGTCGTTGAGCCTGCCCGATATCCAGGACGGGGCCCAGCTGCCGCTGTCCAGCACGTTCACGCTCGAACTCGGCGGCAATCCGGTCGAACTCGACAACGCCGTCATGATTCCGGCCGAGGGCATCGGCCTGATCGTCGGCCGTCCGCTGCTCAATGCACTGGTGGTGCAGATCGACTACCCGAACCGCCGGCTGCGGTTTCTGCCGCCCGACATGGCCGGGTTCAAGGGCAACGTCAAGCTGCGGCGCGGCCGGTTCAACCAGCCCATGGTTATCGCCCAGATCAACGGCAAGCGGGTCTGGATGAATTTCGATACCAGCAGTGACTCCGTCTCCCTCCTGACCGACCGAATCGTTTCCAAGCACGGTTGGCAAGGCGAGGAAATAAGTGCCGAAGCGCTCCAGGCGGCCGGGCTTTCCGTCCGCCGGGACGTCAGGACCATGCGCCTCGACGAACTCGAGCTCGGCCCGTTCAAGATCGAGGGCGTAGTGGCTGCGGCACCCGTCGAAGGCCGGGAGCGATCGACTGGCTACGGCGCGCACCGGATCGGCGAGAAATTCGGCGGCGACGGCATCCTCGGCTTCGAAGTCATGCGCAACTTCCTGGTCACCATCGCGCTGGGCACCGACAACGTGCATTTCTACGCGGAGTGAGCCTGGATTATCCGGCTCCCCGGCGGCTGCAGCGCCGGTCAATACCAACGAACCGTGAAGCCGCCCGGGATTGTCTCGGGCGGCGCAGCGGTGTTGGGCCGGAGTCTGTTTCGCCACAATCCGGGCCTCGCTTCCACCAAGACCAACCCCCGGCATAAATTCCTGATTCTTGGGGGTGTTTGACGCTTCCTGCCACTTGGCCCGGCAAGTGCGGTTCGGTATGATGTGAACCTCGTCACGGCATCGGGCCGTGTCGAGCGCCGGGGTCGATCGCATTCCGGATCGGCTCGACCAGGGAGAGCACACAATGAGGAGCGCCGCCGTGACGGTCATCGGGACCGTCCCGCCAGTATCTCGCCAATGCCGTCGCGGCATTGTCGCCGCCGCTTGTTGCGGGGACTTTCCTGGTTCGACGCGCATTTCCGTGCGGCTGCCCGAATGAGCGCCCGGCCCTCGTTCTGGTCCGAACTCAAGCGTCGCAACGTTTTCCGGGTCGCGCTGTTCTACATCGTCTCGGCCTGGCTGGTCGTCCAGGTGGCCGAGACGGTTCTGCCGCTGTTCGAAGTGCCCGACGGCGTGCTGCGCGGGCTTATCGTGCTGCTGGCGCTGGGTTTCGTGCCGGCGCTGATCTTCGCCTGGGCGTTCGAGATGACGCCCGAGGGCCTCAAGCGCGAGACCGAAGCCGAGGTCGCACCGGAGGTCAAGCGGCAGACCGGGCAGAAACTCAACTGGGCAACGCTGGTGGTCGCGCTGCTGGCCATCGGCCTGCTGGCGTTCGATCGAATCATGCCGGAGTCGGTGTCGCCGGACATTCCCGTTTCGTCAGCCGAAGGCACACGAGTGTCTAACGCAGGCGGACCGCCGGAGGCGGCCCCGGCCCGCTCCATCGCCGTGCTCGCGTTCGAGGACCTCAGCCCCGACGCCGACCAGGCCTATTTCGCAGAGGGCGTATCCGAGGAACTGCTGAACCTGCTCGCGCGCATCGACGGCTTCAAGGTCGCCGCGCGCACCTCGTCGTTCAAGTTCCGGGGTACCGACGCCGGCATCGGCGAGATCGGACGCGCACTGAACGTCGAGACCGTGCTCGAGGGCTCGGTGCGCAAGGCCGGCGACCAGGTCCGCGTCACCGCCCAGCTGATCAACGTCGGCGACGGATTCCACCTGTGGTCGAACAGCTACGACCGCCGGCTGGAAAACATATTCGCGGTCCAGGACGAGATCGCCGGCGCGATCGTCGAGGCGCTGAAGCTGGAACTGGACATCGCCACGGAAACCGCTTCGCGGACTACCGACGTCGAGGCCTACGATCACTACCTGCGCGGCCGGCAACTCGCGCGCGAGCCGACCCGCTCGGGCCTGCTGCGCGCCGTCGAGCAATATGAGCGCGCGATCGCCATCGACCCCGAGTTCGCGGCCGCCTACGCCGGCATCGCCGACGCCTGGGTCTGGCTGGAAGACTACGGCGGCTTCAAGTCGGCCGAGGCCTATCCGAAGGCCGAGCAGGCCGCGCGCCGGGCGCTGGAACTGGATTCCGAATCGGCCGAGGCGCATGCCGCGATGGGCATGGTGTTCGACCGCTACTACGACGACAAGACCGGCGCCAGCGAATACTTCGAGCGCACCATCGCGCTGAACCCGAACTACGTGACCGCCTACAACCTCTACGGCGACACGCTGCGCGACATGGGCGCGCTGGACCGCATGATCGAGGTTCACCGCAAGGCGGTCGAGCTCGATCCGCTTTCGGTGTTCTACCGCGCCCGGCTGGCGTCCAAGCTGCTCACGGCCGGGGAGGTGGACGAGTCCCGGCGACTGATCGACGAATTGCTGGTCGAATTTCCCGGTAATGATTACGCGCTTGAAGAACTGGGCAATCTCGAGATGGCCAGCGGCAACCTTGCCGCGGGCGCGGCTGCCTATGCCAGGGTTCACACGGCACGGCCGGGCGATCCTTACCCCGCGGCCCTGATTGCGAGGATCGCCGTCCAGCTCGAGGACCTGCCGCTCGCGCGCCTGTGGCAAGCGGCCGCCCGCCAGCGCGGCGAGGACAATCGCTGGGAATTGTTCGCCCGCGAGCAGATTGAACTCTGGCAACAGGATTGGCCCGCCCTGGACCGCGTCGGCGACCTTCTCGGGGGCCACGACGGCGCGAACCTTCGCGGCATCGCGGCAGCGGGTGAAGGCGACCTGCCGGAAGCGCGCCGACATCTGCTCGAGGCGCTGCGCATGTCCGGCTACGACCCGCAGGCGCCTGCCCTGTTGCAACACGTCCGCAAGCTCACCGAACTGGCACGAATCGAACGGGCGCTGGACCTTCCGGACTGGCGCGACCGATTGCAGGCCGCACGCCCGGTGCTGGAAAGACTGATACAACGCGGCGGGATCGAGTCCAACACCGAGGGCCACCACGCCCGGCTGGCAAGGATCGCCGCGGTCGAGCAGGATCGGGAAGCCACGCTGGCGCATTTTCGCGCCGCCGTGGACACCGGCTTTCGCGCCGCCTGGGTCATCGACAGCGATCGGTACTTCAGCGCATGGCACAAGGACCCCGACTTCGTCGCCCTGGCCGCGGAAATCCGCCGGCTGAACGATATCGAGCGCGGCCTTGTTGCAGAAATGAATCTACAGCCGTGAGCGCGCGCCCGCCGTTCTGGCCCGAACTCAAGCGCCGCAACGTGCTGCGCGCCGGCCTGGCCTGGCTGGCGCTCTCGTGGCTGCTGATCGCGATCGCCGATCTATTGTTTCCCTACCTGGGCTTTCCCGATGAAGCCATTCGCGCGCTGATCGTCGGCCTGCTGATCGCGCTGCTGCCGATACTGGTACTGGCATGGCTGTTCGAACTCACGCCGCGCGGGCTGCGCTTCGATCGCGGTCCTGCCGAAGAAAATCCGGAAAACAGGCGCACCGGACGCCGGCTGGACCAGTTGACCATCGTGCTGATCCTGATGGCGCTGGGCATTTCCGCAGTGCGCGAATTCGTCGTTTCCGAAGACCTGGAACCGGAACCACCGACGCAGATCGCCGCCTCGGAACAGGCCGATCGAGCGCCGCCACCCGCGCCCCTGCCGGCGGCCCCGCCCGGCCCGGTCGAACCGCGCTCGGTCGCGGTGCTGCCGTTCGCCAACATGAGCCCGGATGCCGAGAATGCGTTCCTGGCCGAGGGCATGGCCGAGGAAATCCTCAATGTGCTGTCGCGCGTCGATGGTCTGAAGGTGGCATCGCGCACCTCGTCCTTCTCGTTTCGCGACGAGTCCGTTGGCGTGCGAGAGATCGGCCGGCGGCTCGGCATCGCGCACGTCGTCGACGGCTCGGTGCGTCGCCAGGGCGACCGCGTGCGGATCACCGCGCAGCTGGTCGAGGCCGCCACCGACCGTCATCTCTGGTCGGGCAGCTTCGACCGCGAGCTGACCGACATCTTCGCGCTGCAGGAAGACATCGCCCAGGCCATCGCCGACGCGCTGGCCGATACGCTTGGCATGCGCACCGTGCGGGTGCGCCGGGCCACCGACAACCTTCATGCTTATGAACTTTATCTTCGCGGCCGGCAACTGTTCGCCCAGCGCGGCGCCAGCCTGATGCCGGCACGCGAGCTGTTGCGCGAGGCAGTCGAGCTCGATCCCGCGTTCGCCGAGGCCTGGGCAGTACTCGCCGGCGTCGAATACGTGCTGCCCTCATACTTTGCCGAGGCCCGGTCGGCCGAAGCCAATCGGCGCGCCGAAGAGGCCGCTGAAAAGGCGCTTGCGCTGGTCGCCGACGAGCCGAACGCGCTGGCGGTCAGCACCCGGCTTGCCGCCGACCGAGGGCGTCGAATCGAAGCCCTGGTCTTCGCCGACCGCGCGCTGGCGCAGGATCCGAACAACGCCAACACCTGGATGTGGCGGGGCCTGACGCTGCTCGAAGCCGGACATATAGACGATGCCCGCGAGTGCTTCGATCGGGCCCGCCAGCTGGACCCGCTCAGCGGCATCCATTACGGCTGGCTGGGCGCGACCGAGGCGATCGAAGGCAACCCGCAAGCCGCCGAAGAGCTCCTGCTTCGCGCCCACCGCCTCGGCTGGCGCGGTCCGGCCAGCGCCTGGCTGCTGAAGCTGGCGCTGAATCGGCACGGCTTCGGCGAACAGGCGCAAAGCGCGTTCGATAACTGGTTGCACGACGACGAGCGAATCGATGAATCGGCGCGGTCCATTTATCGCGAACTGACCCCCGCAATGGCCGACCCCGATCTGCGCCCTGCCGCTGCCGATCGCCTGGGCGCGGCCATCGCGGACATGCCGGACAAGGACTGGACCAACCTGCTGCTGTTCCTGGGTCTGCACGAAGCGGCCGTCGAAGAGGCGCACCGGCCGAAGCCGCCCTCGGGCCAGATCGTGCTGATGATGATCTGGACGCCGTTCGACAAGCCCTTCCGCGAGCACCCGGATTTCATGCGCATCGCCGAAGATGCCGGCCTTCTGGCGTTCTGGCGGCAGCACGGCTGGCCCGACCACTGCCGGATGGGCAATGAAGCATTGGAGTGCTCGCGATGAGCCTGTGGACCGAACTCAAGCGCCGCAACGTATTCCGCATCGCCGCGGCCTATGTCGTGATCGGCTGGCTGATGCTGCAGGTTGCCGACATCGTGCTCGGCTTTACCGGCGCGCCGGACTGGGTCGGCAAGGCGCTGATCGCATTCCTGGTGCTCGGCTTCATTCCGGTGCTGGCGCTGGCATGGGTATTCGAAGTGGGGCCGGAAGGCATTCGGGTCGACGACGGCAGCTCGCAGCGCGATGCCGGTCCGCAGGCCCGGCGGCTTGACGTGGTCACGCTGGGGGCGGTCGTCCTGGTCGTCATCCTGATGATCGCCCAGCACCTGGGGCCGGCGCTGCTGGCGCCGCAGACGGATACCGGGACGGAGCCCCCATCGGCGGCCGAGTCATCGGGCGAAGCCGCCATCCGCACCGTGCCCGCAGCGCAGCCACCTGCGCCGGAACGCGATACCTGGACGCCCTCGGCGGGATCGATCGCCGCGCTGCCGTTCACCAATCGCAGCGCCAACGAGGAGAACCGGTATTTTGTCGACGGCATCCACGATGAACTGTTGACCGAACTTTCGCGAAACCCCGCGCTGAAGGTGATCTCGCGTACGTCGGTGATGGAGTACGCCGACACGATCAAGAACCTGCGCGAGATCGGCAACGAACTGGGCGTGGCCAACATCCTCGAAGGCGCGGTGCAGCGCTCGGGCGACCAGGTACGCATCAGCGTCCAGCTGATCGATGCCTCCACCGACGCCCACATCTGGGCCGAGACCTACGACCGGCAGCTCACGCCCGAAAACCTGTTCGAGGTCCAGACCGACATCGCCGCCGACATCGCGCTGGCCCTGGGACAACGGATCGCGCCCGAAGCCGAAGCCGCCGCCCGCCGGGCCCCGACCGAAAATGCCGACGCCTACGACCTGTTCCTGCAGGCACGCGGGCAGTTTGTCGACAACAGCGAGCCCGGCATCGAGACCCGCATCGAGCTATACCGCCGGGCCGTCGATCTCGACCCGGATTTCGCCGCGGCCATGGGCGAGCTGGGCCGTGAGTACACCAACCTGTATTGGTACATCTCGCGCCGCGACAGTCACCGGGAGCAGGGCGGCGAGTGGATCGACAAGGCGCTTGCGCTTGCGCCCGACGACCCGCGGCTGCGCCTGGCAAAAGCCGAGCACTTCTATCGCGCCGACCTCGATTACGAAGCCGCGCTGGCCGAGCTCGATCGGGCCGTCAGCGGATTGCCCGGCAGCGCCGAGATCCCGATGCTGCGCGCCGCGGTCAAGCGCCGACAAGGGCTGCCCTTCGAGGCCCTGGAGCTGCTGCAGGACGCCGCGCTGCTGGATCCGCGCTCGGTCCTGGTCCTCTTCACACTGGTCGAGACGCACTGGCTGACCGGCGACCTCGAGCAGGCCCGGCGCTGGCAGCGTCGACTGACCGCCCTGCCGGAGGGCACGGATAGGCTCTGGCGCATGAGCTACACCTGGGCTCGCTTCCGATATTGGGGCGAGCAGCCGCAAGAGTTGCTCTCGATGGGGCCCGAAGCGCTTGCCGAGCCGGACAACAACCTTGTCGGCAACGACCCGTTTCGCTGGTTTCTGTTCCGCCGCGAATTCGAAAAGTCCGGCGGTTATCTGGATGCGCTGCAGGGACGACCGATTTCCGATCAATTCGAGTGGCAGCCGGTCGAACTCTATCGCGCCCGACTGGCACACGCACAAGGCAGCGCAGATCAGGTCCGGATCCTGTCCGAGGCCGCGCTTGCAAGAATCGCGGACGAACTCGAGGTCCAGCCCGACGATTACCGCATTCACATGGCCCAGGCCCTGGCGCAGGCATTGCTCGGCCGCACCAACGAGGCAAGGCAGGCGATGGAAACGGCCCTGGCCCAACCCGTGCCGCAGCGCGACCGGATAATCCAAAGCGAACTGCGCGCCCAGCGGTTCTTCGCCCTCGCCCTGATCGCCGACAGCAAAGAGGTGGCCGAGGCCGTGGAAACTTACCTGCAGCGCGACATGCGCTACTGGGGCTACGACGGCCTGATCCTCGACCCGGCCTTCGACCGCCACCGCGACCACCCCGCGTTCAAGGCACTGGAAGCCAAATATTCCCGCCAGGAGCCGGACGCATGAGTCTGTTCAACGAACTCAAGCGCCGCAACGTGTTCCGGGTCGGGCTTTTCTATATCGTCTCGGCCTGGGTTGTCGTTCAGGTGGCCGAGACCGTGCTGCCGATGTTCGACGTGCCCGAGGGTGCATTGCGCGCGATCGTGCTGATTCTGGCGCTGGGTTTCGTGCCGGCCGTGGTGTTCGCATGGGTGTTCGAAATGACGCCCGATGGGCTCAAGCTCGACCGGAACGCCCAAGCCGACCCGGCAAGCGGCCAGCACACGTCGCGCAAGCTCAACTGGGCGACGCTGATCGCGGCGGTGCTGGCGATCGGGCTGCTGATCGCCGACCGACTTATGCCGGAACCCCCTGTAGCCAGGGCCGAACCGGCGCTGGCCAACGTGGATTCTCCGGAAGTCCGGATGTCCGCCGAAGCCGACGACGCCGTCGATCCCGCCTCGATTGCCGTGCTGCCGTTCGAAGACCTGTCGCCGGACGGCGACCAGGGCTACTTCTCCGACGGCATCGCCGAGGAAATCCTGAACGTGCTGGTGCGCATAGACGGCCTGGAAGTGGCCAGCCGGACGTCGGCCTTCCGCTTCCGCGACCGCGACGACATCGGCATTCCCGGCATCGCACGCGAGCTCGAGGTGCGCCACGTGCTGGAGGGCAGCGTGCGCAAGGCCGGGGACGCCATCCGGGTCACCGCGCAGCTGATCGACGGCGAAAGCGACAAGCACCTGTGGTCGGATACCTACGACCGCTCGCTGACCGCCGAGAACGTGTTCGCCATTCAGGACGAGATCGCGACCGCGATCGTCGAAGCCCTGCGCGGATCGATTGCGCTGCCGGGCGCCGAGGCGCTCGAGGTCGGGGCGCGCACCGACAGCCTGGACGCCTACGAGCTCTACCTGGAGGCGCGTGCGCTCTACAACGCGCGGAACCGGATGGACCGCGCCGATGAACTGCTGGCCCGCGCCGTCGAGCTCGATCCGGAGTTCGCCGCGGCCTGGGCGATCCGGGCCGCGATCTACGTGCTGGACGACGAGTACGGCGACCTTGGCCTGGCGCGCGACGTGTCCGTTGCACGCTTCGAAGAGTACGCGGCAGCCGCGCTGGCCAACGATCCGGACAACGCGCTGGCCATCGCGGTCCTGGCAATGGGCCGCCTGACCGAAGCCCGTTTCGGAAGGGCCCGGCACGGCATCTCGCAGATCATCGACGACCTTGAGCGGGCGGTCGCACTCGATCCGAAGAACGCCTCGGCGCGCAACTGGCTCGGCGTTGCCTACGGCGAGGTCGGCGAACTGGATGCCGCACTGGCGCAGTTCCAGGCATGCAACGAAGACGATCCGTACTACGCGCCCTGCGCCGAGAACGTGTACGACTCGCTGACCAGCCTGGGGCGCATGGACGAGGCGCTGGCGGCCTACCTGCGGGCGCTGGATGCCGGCGCGACCACCGACGAGTGGCTCAGCCCGTCGCTGCTGGCCCATTTCGACCTCAAAGCACACTTCATGTTCGCGACCAACCAGTCCCTTTACGTGCCGGGCTGGCGCCGGCACGGCGAACTCTGGGCGGCCTGGAAAAACCTGGAGGGCGATCACGAAGCGCTCGCGCGCGAGGTCCGGGCCTACGCCGACGAGCACCTGGACCTGGCCGACAACACCAGCCACCTGGTCAACCTGCTTGTACCGCTGGGCGGTTCGTTCGACCTCAACCCGTTCAGCATCGTGATCTGGGGCGACGCCTACGGCAAGTACCGGCAGTCACCCGAGTTCAGGACACGCGTCCAAGACCTCGACATCCATACCTACTGGCGCGAACACGGCTTCCCGCCGCAGTGCCGTCCGATTGGCACAACGAGCGTCACCACAGGCAGTGAGGAGGACTTCGAATGCGATTGAACCGTTATGTGATTGTTCTTTTATCCGCGCTCGTTTCAACTGGCGCCAGCAGTTCCAACGATTGCGCCAATGACGCCTCGGCGCAGGCCATCCAGGACCAGCGAAGCGCGTTCAACGCTGCAATCGCCGAAGAAGATGCCGAAACCATCGCGTCGGTGCTGGCCGAAGACGTTCTGCTGATCACCGGGACAGACAGCGACCTCTATTCCGGGCGCGAGGTGCAAGTCGAATTGTGGCGAAGCGACTTCGAATCCAGCGAGCGGCTGGTCTACGAACGTACACCCGAATGCATCCAGGTATCCGAGCGCTTTCCGATCGCGCTGGAACGCGGCCGCTGGCTCGGCCAGCCGGAAAACGACAGCCCAGGCGTCGTCCAGGGCAGCTACTCGGCCAAATGGCGCCACGACGGTGCCGCCTGGCGCCTCGAGGTCGAGGTCTACATGACGGAAGAATGCAGTCCGTCGATATGCCCCGAAGACGCGACAGCCCAATGACGCGTCGAGTCTCGCCAGGCTCGTCTCTCAGCCCCTGCGGTTGAGGAGATCGGATGAATGACATTTACAAAGGAACAACCATGAACAATCAAACCGGGAAGACCGCCAGCCGACTGTCCGCGCTGATCCTGTCGTTTGCGCTGACCGGCGGCGCGGCCATGGCGGCCGAACCGACCAGCCTGGCCGACGACCCGCGCGTGGTCGATGCCGTGGCGCTATGGAGCGAATGGCTGGAGTACCAGGCGGCAACCAGCCGCGTTCCCGCCGTTTCGTTCGGCATCGTGCACGACCAGGAATTGATCGCCGGCGGCGCGTTCGGCCAGGCCAACCCGGCCGAGGATATTCCGGCAACCACGGACACGCTCTACAGCATCTGCTCGATTTCCAAGCTATTCACCAGCGTGGCGCTGATGCAGCAGCGCGAGGCCGGCAGGCTTCGGCTCGACGATCCTGTTTCGAAGCACCTGGACTGGTTCGATATCCAGGACGTCCATCCGGACGATGAATCGATCACGATCAGGCGCCTGCTGACCCACTCGTCGGGCCTGCCGCGCGAATCCGATTTTCCCTACTGGACCGATCCCGATTACCCGTTTCCGACCCGCGAACAGATCAAGGAAAAGCTCGGCGAGCAGCAGACGCTGTACCCGGCCTCGCGCTATTTCCAGTATTCCAATCTCGGCCTGACCCTGGTCGGCGAAATCGTCGCCGCGGCGTCGGGACTGCCATACGACCAGTACATGCGCGAATCGCTGCTCGACCCGCTCGGCATGTCCGACACCTATACCGATATCCCGGTCGCGCTTCACGGCGAACGCATGGCCGTGGGCCATACCGCGCTGGGCCGCGACGGCACCCGTGATGAAGTTGCGCCATTCCAGGCCCGCGGCATCGCACCGGCGGCCGGCTACGCCTCCAGCGTCAACGACATGGCGAAGTTTGCGATGTGGCAGTTCCGTGCCGTGGACGGCGACAGCGAGTTGCTGCGCGCATCCACGCTCCGCGAAATGCAGCGCGTGCACTGGATGGACCCGGACTGGGAAACCACCTGGGGCCTGGGCTTCAGCGTCGTGCGCGAAGGCGAGCGCACCTTCGCACGCCACGGCGGCGGCTGCCCGGGCTATTACACCGAATTCCGCATCGAGCCGAAAACGAAGATGGGCGCGATCGTGTTGACCAATACCATCGGCTCGTCTCCCGGCCAATACGCGGCCAGGGCGTTCGACCTGATTCAGCCGGCATTGCAGAGTGCGCTCGATTCGCCCGAAGACGCGCCGGCTCGCGACGGCAGCCTGGCGCGCTACGCAGGCGTCTACGGCAGCATCTGGGGCCAGACGGTGGTCGTGCCCTGGGAAGACGGACTGGCCATGCTGGACCTGGCAAGCTCGAACCCGGCCGCCGATATGGAACGCCTGCAGCACGTCGAGGACAATACCTTCCGACGTTTACGGGATGACGACGAATCGCTCGGCGAAACGATCCGGTTCGAGATGGACGAGGACGGAATCGCAAGACGCTTCACTCGGCACAGCATATGGGAAGAGCGTGTCGAATGATGCGCTCGCAAGACCGATTCGGGCGCACCGACCCGTGATTGACTTCCAGTCTGCAAATCACAGAGGAGTAGAACGATGAAAAACGATAAAGGCATTACCCGACGCCGCCTGGTCCAGGGTTCCCTGGGCGTGGCTGCGCTTTCGGCCACCGGCGGCCTGTTGGCGGCGGGCACCCCGGCGCAGACCGAAGGACCATTCTTCCCGATACATCCGCAGCCCGACACGGATGCCGACATGACGCTGATCGAGGGCCACACCAAGCATGCGCTCGGGGAGGCGGTCGAGATCTCCGGGCGGGTACTGGACGAAGACGGCAACGCGATACCCGACGCACTGGTTGACGTCTGGCAGGCCAACGTGCACGGCCGGTACGCGCACGAGGCCGACCCCAACCCGGCGCCGCTGGACGAGAATTTCCAGGGCTGGGCACAGTTGAAGACCGATGCCGAGGGCCGCTACCGGGTCAGGACCATCAAGCCGGGCGCGTATCCGGTGATGGACGGCTGGAGCCGCCCGCCGCATATTCACTTCAAGGTTGCCAGGAGAGGCTTCCACGAGCTCACCACCCAGATGTATTTCGCCGGCGATCCGCTCAACGATGTCGATCGGCTGCTGCAGTCGGTGCCCGAAAGCGAGCGCGGCATGCTGGTGGTCGATTTCCAGGCCTCTACCGACGACGATTCGAAGCGCGGCGAGTTCAACCTGGTGATGCGACGGGCATGAGTTCGGCCGAAATGAAAAACGCCGGCCATCGAAATGACCGGCGCCTTCTTTAAGGTACCCCGTCACGCAACGGGGCGCTCGAGCATCAGAGGAAGGTGACTTCGCCCGTGCTGATGTCGTGAACCGCACCGACGACCTTCACCTGGCCGGCATCAACCAGGCCGCGGACCACGTCGCTGCGACGCAGCAGTTCGTTGACCTGCATGCGGACGTTGGTTTCGATCACGTCGTTGACGAACGCGGTATTAGCCGAGCTGCGGTCGGCGCCGACCGGCGTGCTGACCGCGTCGATGGCCGGCTCGATTTCGTCCAGCAGCGCGGTCAGGTTGCCCAGCTCCACGCCGTCGCACGCGCCCTTTACTGCGCCGCAGGCGGTATGGCCCATGACCACGATGAGCTTGGAGCCGGCCGCCGCGGTGGCGAACTCGAAGCTTCCGAGCAGGTTGGTATCGACCACGTTGCCAGCGACACGCCCGACGAACAGGTCGCCGACGCCCTGGTCGAACACGACTTCCGGTGCCGAACGGGAATCCAGGCATGACAGCACCACGGCGAACGGAAACTGGCCGCTGCTGGTGGCTTTCTGCTGCTCGATCAGGTCGCGGTCGATCGACTCGCCGGCGACGAAGCGTGCATTACCCTCCTTGAGCAGCGACAGGGCCTGGTCCGGTGTCAGCGCCGCCTGGGCCGCCTGGTCGAACGTCTTGTAATGGTCGTCTGCCCAGGCCAGCGGCGAAACCGCCATGACGGCAGCGGCGATCAAGGATGCAACCTGAATTTTCATGCGTGTTCTTCCTTTGGTTTCAGTTGAGTGAGAATTATTCGTATCGATATTACTTCAGCAATTGTGAAGAAACCTTGACGGCCGTCATGCTTTTTCAATCTCGTCCCAATGGATTACGCCCGCGGTGGGGCGCGTCGAGTCAGCGGCAGATTCCCGGCGCTTCCAGAGGCGTGCGGGGCTTGTCGTCGGCACCGCACTGGTGGCGCGCGAACCGATTCGGTATGATGTGAATCGCGTCACGCAAGGCTGGCAGCTCGACTTTGACGGGCAAGACCCGCATTCAAGAAAATGGATGAAACGCACTTGATTGCCGAGTCCCGGCTGCGAGTTACGCTTTTCGGGACCTTCAAGCTCGACGCACCTGATGGCGAGGAAGTCGTCGTGCCCGGGAAGCGGGCGCGGGCCCTGTTGGCGATTCTGTGCCTGGAGCCGGGCGTGGCAGTCGAGCGCGTGCGCCTGTGCGAGCTGTTGTGGCGTGGCCGGTTCAGGGCGCAAGCGCGAGCAAGCCTGCGCCAGACCCTGCTCGGGCTGAAAAAGCAATTGATGCCGTTCCAGGCGGATTTCTTCGATGTCACCCGGGATACCGTCGCCGTCAACCCGGCGGCCGTGTGGTCCGACCTGGCTGAACTGGAATCGGCGCTCGCCCGCGGCCCGAAGTCGCAAGCCAGCGAATTGCTGCTGAAGATCTCGAATCGTCCGCTGCTCGGGCGCCTCGAATTCGGCGAGGCGTTCCAGCAATGGCTGGACGCCCGGCGCGCTCAGGTCGAGCAGCGCCTGCAGCGGGCCGTCGAGGAGGCGCTTTCGGATTTACACGGCCGCGGAGACGCGCGCGAACACGCTCGGCTTATGGATGGCTGGCGGCTTCGGCGCCCTGCAAGCGCGGCAGACGAGTCCGACGCGAGAGTCCGCATTGCCGTCCTTCCGTTCAAGACCCTGTCGCCTGACCACACGGCAGACCACATCGCCCAGGGATTCTTCGACGAACTGATCACGACCCTGGGACAGGTGCCGGAGTTGCTGGTGGCGGGGCGCGGATCTTCGCTGAACGTCGCCGGCGCCGGACTCCCTCTGCCGGAAATCGCCCGTACACTTCACGTTTCCTACCTGGTCCAGGGTTCGGTTCAGCGCGACAGCGACGAGATGCGTGTCCATGTTTGCCTGGTCGACGGCAACAGCGGATTCGAGCGTTGGTCGCAAGGCTATCGTGGCAACACCGGCAACATATTCGGACTTCAGGAAGACATCGCCCGGGCTGTCAGCCGCGAATTGGGCAACACACTTGGGCTGCAGATGCAGGCGCCGAAGCATCGCCGAACCACTTCCAGCAAGGCCGCATACGAGCTCTATCTCCAGGGCCGCGCGCTGACCGCGCGCGCGATCGGCGACGGCGTGCTGGCCAAGGCCGTGGAGTTACTGGAAGCCTCCCTGGCGATCGACCCCAAGTTTGCGGCCTGCTGGACGGCGCTGGCTGAAGCGCACGTCTACACCGCCGTCTATACCCCCTGCCTCGACCGGGCCGCGCAATCGGCGCGGATGGCCGAATGCGCGATGAGGGCGATCGAACTCGAGCCCAACCAGGGCCACGCGCGCGCCATGCTGGGCATCCATCGCTGGACGCTCAACGATCCGGTCGGCGCGCTGGACCTGGCCTACGAGGCCTACCGGCTGGAGCCGGACAATCCCGATGTCGCATTGCGGCTGGGCTCTTTCCTTCTCTACATCGGCCGAACGCGCGAGGCGCTTCGCTACATCGAGGCCGCGATCGACCAGGACCCGGTCAACGGCCGCAACTTCGCGATGCTTTCCGTCGCTCACCTCAACCTCGGAAACCTCGAAGCAGCAATCATGGCAGGGCAGCGAATGGTCGATCTCGGCCTGCCGTCGATGTGGCTCGCGGTCGCCACGGCGGCGTCGGGAGATCGCAGGCTCGCGGTGGAGCAATACTGGCAGACGAGATTGTTGATGAACACCGTGATCTTTCCGCCGGCCGGCACCAAGCCGCTTACCGGGCCGGCCCTCGATACCTACTGGCGGATGGCAGCCAGGGGCGTTTGCAGCGGACGAACGGTCCATCGGAAGGTCTACTGCACCATGCTCGACTATCTCCACGCAACCCTACCGGATCCCAGCGACACCAGCATCGTCGCCCCGGCCATCTGGATGGGCTATGCCGGGATGGTCTTCAAGACCCTGGGCGCGCAGATCACCCCGGCCAACATGTACTGCCTGATGTCGCTTTGGGCCGATATCGACCCCATCCGCAACGTTCGCCTCCATCCCGATTTCATGGTGTTCGCCGAGAAGGTCGGCCTGGTAGCCGCCTGGAAGAAATACGGCTGGCCGGATCTGCTGCCGGCCCCTGACAACCGCTGAGTCGCCCCAACACAAAAACGCTGACTGGCCCCCGAAACGGCCCGGGGTCGATGCGCCAGGCGCCGAGTATTGCGACCGGACAGCATCAACAAAGGTGGTTGGTCGCCGATTACCCGGACCGGCCCGCCGAGACGATCAGCCCGTCCACCGGTGCATTTCCTTCGGTGCGGATGACTGCTTCGGTTAGCTCGACCGCTTGCAGGCCCGAGCCAGCGAGTGCTGCGCGTACGTGATCAGGATGCTGGCTGTAACGACCCGTTGGATGCAAGTGACTGCCGGGACAGTTTGATTTCTCTACCGTGAACGCGAGCAGGCCGTTTGGCTTGAGCGCCCGCGCTGCCGATGACAGGATCGCGCTCAGGTCGCCGAAGTAGGTCAGCACGTCAACGAAAGCGCAGATGTCGAAAGATTGCTCGTGCTTGTCCAGGAAGTCGCCCAGCTCGGCTTCGACCAGCGAATCGTAACGACCGGTCGCCCGGGCGCGCTGCAGCATGGCGGACGATAGATCCACGCCGACCAGCTGTCGCGCATAGGGGCGCAGAAAGCCGGAACACAGTCCAGTGCCGCAGCCTCCGTCGAGCACGTCCAGGTCTCTGTTGGCTCCCGGAAGTCGATCAGCGATCGCGTCGGCGATCAATTCCGGCGCCCGGTAGTCCAGTGATCGAATGTGCTTGTCGAAGTCCGCCGCATATGCATCGAAGCTGGCCTTGACGGCGGCGTCGGGCATCCGGGCGGGCGCCTGGGCTCTTTCAAGCGCCTCGAGCATGAACATGGCGGTCGGATGACCGGGAACCCGCTGGACCCATCGGCGATAGGCCTCCAAGGTGCGGCGCAAGCGAAAGCGCGAGAGGCGCCCGGCTTGTTCCAGCTGCAGCAGCGCACGGCAAAGGCTGTTGTGTGCCGGGCTGAAGCCGGGTTCGATCGCGATGACCTTCTCGTAGGCCTGCACGGCTTGTTTCAGCGCCCCGGCGCTGCCCAGTGCATTCGCCAGGGCATGCCATCCCGCGGCCTGGCCCGGCGCAAGCGCCACAGCACGCCGACCGACGGCAATCGCCTCGTCGAAGCGGCCCAACTTGCGCAACGCGACGCAGTGATTGGTGTGGTTGCCCGAATCGAGCGGCCGTTCCGCGACCAGCGCGCGGCAAAGCGGCTCGGCTTCCTCGCAGCGATTCATGTCGTTGAGGAGATTGCCGAGATTCCTGCGAATATCGTAATCCTCCGGATTGCGCGCATGGGCTCTGCGCACCAGTACCAGCCCGGCTTCGTGGTTGCCGTCCATGTGCTCCAGCACACCGAGAAAATGCAGCGCCTGCGTCAATTCGGGGTGGCGCTTCAGGATGCGCTTGTAGCGGCGTCGCGCTTCACCGAACAGGCCGCGCCTGTGTTGGGCTTTGGCCTCCTCGAGTTGCTGGAGCAAAGCCGGGGACACTGCTCGACTCACGCGACCTTGCCCGGCATCAGCACAACGCGCGAAAACCCACTTCAAGAATCACTCAAGGACACACCGGCGTCTCGAAGCCGTCGAAAAAGACAAGTCCACCGTCGCGTGGTGCGACCTCCAGTAGGGAAACCAGGTTCAGGGTCGCAGCGCCGTCACTCACCGCCAGCATCAGCTGCAGATCGCTCGCCTGATCCGGCGCGTTGCCGGTGATGGTGCATAGCAAGGCGCCTGGATCGGCGGTGCAAGTGGACGTCAGCGGGGCGGGCAGACCAGGCTGGATTGGGTCGATGCCGCGCTGATGGGTGAACACGCCCGACAGCGGATCGCCGTCCGCATCAGCGGCCAGATAGTCGATCGGCGCGATGCGAGACCCCGTGGTGCGGGTCTGCACTTGACAGACCACCATTCCCTCGGGCGCGGTATTGGCCGGGCAGCTGCAATCGCCCGCGCGCAACGATTGCGTCTGCGGGACCGCGGCCAGGGCCAGGAAGGGCCGATCGTGGAGGCGGCGCAACAGATCGGGCGGCGGACGGCGGCCGGTTATGGCGTGCAGGCGCTGGGGCAGCATCAGCGTGTCGACCTGCGTGATCTGTTCGCAGCGCTGCGAGTTCGGGAAGAAAAGCAGCAGGCTGTCGGGTCGCACGGCCAGTTTCATGCAAGCGTGTCGAAGCGCGCTGGATGCCAGGTAGTGCCCGGCCTGAATCTCCACAAACGCGGCAAGACGCCGATCGGTCAATTGGCCGCCCGACAGCATCACGACGGGTTCATGGGTCGCAGCACCGGGCTCGGACGTTGCCGCACCGACCTGCGACGACACCAGCAGGGCCGGCAGCAGGATGAGTGCCAACACAAATCGCAGCCGGAGCGACCTGCGCACCCTGCTCTGACGTGGGCCATTCAACTCAGAACGGCGGAATCGAGACATCGCCGTCGCGGCTGAAAGCGAAGCATTGGGCCGCGCCCAGGGCGCCGTTGACCGTCGGCCGATAACAGTAGGACACGTCGACGAAGTAAAGGCTGACATTCTCGGCCGGCTCACCGCCACTCGAGCCGCCGATGGAATTGGACGAAACCGCGACGTCTCGAAAATTGATGCTGAGGTACGGTTCAGCCGCCTGGCAGGAGGTGCCGCAGTCGGCATACTGCCTGTACCTCACGACGCCCTTCATCGACGTTCCGGTGACCAGCAACCGAAAGAAATCTTCCGATGCGGTATCGACGCTCTTGGTGAAGCTGAAGTCCTGAACGGAAGGAATCCCTCCGGATGGCGGAACGCCGCTGACCGAACTGCTCTGACCCCAGGACCACGCCAGCACGTCCACGCAGCCGACATCGGTCGGCCGCTCGCTCTCTCCCTCGATGCCGTCGATGCACAGAACGCCCGCATCGTTGGTCTGCGCCATCGCGAGGCCCGGATGAAATCCCACAAGGCCAAGCAGGAGAAGAATCAAATTCTTGAACGGATTCGGCATTGGCCTGACTCTCTGGTTAGGAATGGTTGACAAATCGAGCATACCTGCAAAGCGGACCCCGGCTCGCGAGGACATGGAAGAAATGACGCATTATTGACGTTCACGCCATTGATCCGTCTTCCGGATCAGGCGCAGAATCAGCTTCGCAAAAAAATCGCAAACGTCAGTTTCAAGTCGGAACGAATCCAGAGCCGAAAGGCTCGCAGCTCGGGCTCGAAGACCAATCTTTCGGCATGGAACGTACGCTTACATCCAAAAAAAGGGAACACCCATGAAAAAGATTTGTGCCGTTGCCGCCCTGGCAATGACTGCAGGTTGCGCGACGCTTACCGAAGATGCCATGACGCCCATCGCCTTCTCATTCAGCGACGGCTCGAACGGCGAGTGTGTACTGGAGAATAAGCGAGGCCTCTGGAACGCCGGAATTCCGTCGACGGTATACGTCAGGAAATCCGACGATTCGCTGCGCTACAGGTGCAATACCACTGATGGCCGAGAAGCCGTCGGCGCCATCGAAAGTGAAATGGGCGCGAAGATCGTCGCGAGTGCGGTTTTTCTGGACTTCGGAATCACGGATGCGATCACTGACAAGCACCGCGATTATGTCGCGAGCTTCGTAATTCCGATAAGAGCGATCGAAGACTGAGTCTTCGCTACGTTCGAGGCAAAACCCATCCTGCCGACGTCGATAATCGGCGCGGCGGATGGTCGGAAGGTCTTGATTTCAGCTTCCCGGGGAACGCCGGCTGGCGTAAAAATGACGATAAATTGACGATAGCATTATTGTGCTACGCATCACACTCCGATTAGATTCTCTTCATGGCCTGACACATCGCCCACCGACCTTTCTTCGCGTGGGGTGCCCGAAGCCGAATTGGGAGAAAAGTACATGAAGAAGACCCTCGCAGCACTGCTGATTCTTTCCGCCTCTGCCGCCCAGGCGGGCCATCTAGACGTGATCAGCTTCACGCTGAACGAGAAATGCACGCTGGGACAGTATCTCGAAGTCGTCGAAGACTTCAATGAGTGGGGCAGCACCTACGGCTACCAGACGGAGATTGCCGTGCCGTCGTTCAGCGACAAC
Organism: Lysobacterales bacterium; assembly: GCA_002722315.1. Taxonomy (GTDB): domain Bacteria; phylum Pseudomonadota; class Gammaproteobacteria; order Xanthomonadales; family Wenzhouxiangellaceae. The sequence goes on from PBLG01000044.1 coordinate 23,754, forward strand.
CTCGAAACGATCTACTGGCTCGGCCGCAGCGCCAATGCCGAAGCTTTCGGCAAGGCCCACGACGCCTGGGAGGCCGCGCAGACCGACGCCAACAGCGTTCCGGCTCGACTGATGCAGCGCTTCGGAGAGTGCGGCGGTGGCAACGATACGCGGCGCGCTTACAGAACGTTCCCGTAAGCGGCTCGCGAACCTGGCCACACCATAGGCTCCGGTGCGCAAAACGGCCCGAGCTGGCGGATGGACCCGGCCCCGCTCGAACTCGTCGGCGGGACAATCGGCAAACCGGTCTTTCGGTTCGATCACGGATTCGACTCATCTCGGCCCGAAGCATGGGCTGCGGCGGGCGTTGGCCGCAGTACACCCAAGGGCCCGAAAGAATGAGGGAAAGCGTCTTCTGAAAGCGAGCGATCGTCAAAGTGAAGATCACCACCACAAAGCGCGATCAAACATTGATCGAGTCAACAACCAAAGAGGAAACACCATGAAACAGTCCAATCTCGTACGTACGTTTGCAGCCACGCTCTCGCTGCTGTTTGTCCTGTGCGCTGCCGCGCCGGCGGCCGCTCAACTCCAGGTCTGGGAAGACTTCGAAGTCTCAGATGCCACCTGGAGCATAACGATGGTCAAGCTCGATCCGGGCACCCAGAATATCTACCTCGAAGGCCTGAAATCGACCTGGGTTGCGGCCAACGAAGTGGCCAAGTCTCTTGGGCATGTAGAAGACTATTCGATCTATGCCAACCAGGCGGTCGCTGCAGGCGCCTTCGATCTGCTGCTGGTGATCAAGTTTCCGAGCACGGAAATGACTGGCCCGAGTCGTGAACGATACAACACGTTCATGGAAGCATGGGGCAAGGAGAATCAGGAAGCAAGCAACGAAAAGGTTCTCGAACTGTACAACGAAATCCGTGAAATCCAGGGCGAATACATGCTCCGGGAAATCACGATCAAGTAAACCAGGGAACCTCTGAATGGCCCTGCGTGGGCGCCGTCGCGCCCACGCAGGGTTGTTCAGAGGGTCCCTAGCCGTCCACTACGCTGCAAGGGCGGTGTCTCTTGCAGCGTAGCTGGATTCCCTTAGAGCAAAGATGCAAGGAGAACTGCCATGTATCGCTCAGCTCTTGTGCGAGCAGTCGCAGGCAGGACGGTAGACAGTCAGCTGGCCTCATGCCCGTTCACCGGAGAGGAGCCATGAGCACGACGGCCTCGAGCCTGGACCACCGGATGGGTGGCCGCGTTCCGGCTAGCGCGTTGGTCCGCTTCGTCGATCGATGGATCTTCGTGCTGATGGCGGCGTGGTTCGTCGTAATCACGCTCACCGGGTTCATTCCTACTTCCCTGGAGAAGATCGCCGCCAGCCAGGCCGGTATGCGGCCACCCTTCCCCTTCATGCTGCATGCGCACGCCGTACTGATGGGTGCATTTATTTTGCTGCTTCTGGCCCAGGCCATTCTGGTAGCAACCGGCAGGCAGCAGCATCACCAGAAGCTTGGCATGGCCGGCATCGTGATCGCCCCCGCTCTGGTGGTGGTGGGTTGTCTTCTGGTGCCGATCATTCACCACCAGGTCTGGGGCATGACGCAGGCGGCTCCGCCTGAAGCGCAGGCCGAGCTCCAGCAGGTCATGGTCATCATCCGCAACATCATGCTGCTGCAGATTCAGGTCGGAGCCCTGTTCGCGATCTACATCGGCATCGCCCTGTATCTGCGCAAGTCCGACCCGGGCATGCACAAACGCCTGATCTTCCTTGCCGTGGCGCTTCCTCTGCCGGCTGCCTTCGATCGTATCGCCTGGCTGCCCAACACCATGCCCGAGACCCCGCTGGGCCCGATCCTGTACATCCTGCTCGCGGTGGCGCCGATGTTCATCTGGGATCTGCTGCGCACGCGGAAGGTACACAAGGCCTACAGCCTCTGGCTGGCCGGCTTCCTGCCTTCCTCCGTGCTGATCTATCTGCTCTGGAACAGCGACTGGTGGCAGGCCACTGCACCACGACTGGTGGGTCTGTGAGTCTGAATGTGTCGGTGGGTAGTCTGCGGGCCCCGTTGGCAGCCAACGAATCCGATCTGGAAGCACGGCCCGAGGGATGAACGAACCCACGCCCACCACGGCCGACGTTGCCGCCGACTTTACGGCATTGTGGCTGGCTGGCGACTATCGCGCCGCTGGCGAGAAGTACTGGGCCGACGACGTCTTGAGCATAGAGCCGCGCACACTGCCCGACGGCACCCACGCGGAATGCCGCGGCATCGACGCGGTGCGCCGGAAGAACCTGCGCTGGTGCTCCACTCACGGCATCGAGGACCTCAGCATCGACGGCCCGTTCGTGACCGGCGATCACTTCGCATTGTTCGCCGACATGCTGATCGCCCATGCAGGCCGGCGCAGGCCGCACAGCGAAATTGCCGTGTTCTCGGTACGCGACGGCAGGATCGTCGAGGAGCGCTTCTTTTATGAATGAATCCGCGGCTCTTCGCGACCGCATCGTATTGAACTCCACTTCCGATAGATAAAGAGAGAGATTTATGACTGTTGCACCCAAAGCCCTGGCCCATGTGGTCTACCGAACCCGCCGGATGGCCGAAATGCTCGACTGGTACGGCGCCGTATTCGGGGCCAGGGTTCAGCATCAGAACCCCGCGATGGCCTTCCTGACCTTCGACGACGAGCACCATCGCTTCGCATTCCTCGATCTTTCGGTGATCGATCCAGAAGGTTCGGACCCGGAAACAAAGTGCTGGACCGGCGTCGATCACCTGGCCTGGACCTACCCATCGCTGAAGGATCTCTTCGACACCTATGTTTCCTGCAAGTCGCGCGGCATCAAGCCTTACTGGTGCGTGCACCACGGACTCACGATCTCGATGTACTACGCCGACCCGGACGGCAACCAGATGGAATTCCAGGTAAACGCCTTCGATAGCGACGAAGAGTGCAATGCGTATATCTGCGGGCCAGCCTTCGGGACCAACCCGGTAGGCGTCGAATTCGATCCCCGGGAATGGCTTGCCGCGCTGCACGAAGGCGCGTCACTCGACGATTTCAGAGTCCGCAAGGTACACGAGCCGGTCTCACCGATACGGGGTGCAGTCAGTGAATTGCTCTGACCGGCGCCCGGGGCTTGGACGATGAGTCTGACGCTCGACACGCCCGCGCTCGTGCCTACGGCGAAACGTGACCGTTACGTGGTCATGGACGTTCTGCGCGGCTTCGCGCTGCTCGGCGTGATGACGATCAATCTCTACGAGTTCGGCGGCGTGGATATTCTGATCACCGCCGATCAGCTGGCCGCCCTGCCGTCGGCGGCACTCGACGAGCGGCTTCAGTTCTGGATCAAGCTGTTCGTTTACGACAAGGCCAACACGCTGTTCGCCTTCCTGTTCGGGCTTGGTTTCTGGATCCAGATGGAGCGCCTGCAGGCGCGCGGTGCGCCTTTCCGTTCGATCTATCTTCGGCGCGCCGCCATCCTGCTGATCATCGGGTGGGTTCACCTGCTGTGCCTGTTCGGCTGGGACATCCTGCACATCTACGGTATCGCCGCCTTCATCCTCTTTTTTAGCCGAAAGCTGCCGGATCGAGCGCTGCTGTGGATCGGTCTCACGCTGCTTCTGTTCGCAAGACCTTTCGTAACCTGGCTTTTCGACGCCAGCGGGATCAAGGGCCTGTTCGACGATCCTGTTGCCGCCGAGGCCGGCGTCCTGGCCCGCCAGGCCGCAGCGCAGTCGGGAGACTTCCTCACCTTCATCGCGCTGATGAACAAGGATTATCTCACGTGGTTCCTGAGCGGCGGATTGCTCGGCTGGATCTTCTACGCCCTCGGCCGCTTCTTCATGGGCGCCTGGGTCGCGCGCAGGGGCTGGATTCAGAATGCCTCCGACAATCTTCCCATGTTTCGCCGCTGGCTCTGGCCGCTGCTCCTCGCCGGCCTGCTGCTGGAGAGCATTCATCTGTTCACCGAGGAAATTCCCGAAACTGCGCTGTTCGGCCAGATCGGGCTGCTGCGCATCCTCCTGCACGTGGTGGCCACGCCCCTGATCGCCGCGGGCTATATCTGCGCGATGGTGCTGCTGTTCCATGGCCGTTCGCTGAGCTGGCTGGTGCGCCCGTTCGCGCCGGTCGGCCAGATGGCGCTGACCAACTACCTGACCCAGAGTGTGGCCATCATCCTGATCCTGACATCGGTCGGCCCAGGGCTCGGATTGGCGGGCAAGGCCGGCGCTTCGACCTTCGTGCCGCTGGTGGTGACCTTCTTCACCGCGCAGATCCTGTTCAGCCATTTCTGGATGAAGTTCTTCGCCTTCGGCCCGGCCGAGTGGCTGTGGCGCGCCCTGACTTACGGGACCCGGCCGCGGTTCATCCGCAGCGCAGCCCAACCGCAATCAACGTAGATTCCTGGACGTCGCCCGATGAACCATCCACCAAACGCCGGCCCCATCTCGACCAACGAGCGGCACCACGTACTGGACGCGCTGCGGGGCTTTGCGTTGTTCGGGATCTTCCTGGCCAACATTCGATTCTTCAGCGGCTGGGAATTCCTTGGCGAAGAGCAACGCAACGCACTGGCCGGAAACGCTCATGAGCTGATCGATTTTCTGAACCTGGCCATCATCGACGGCAAGTTCTATACCCTTTTCGCCTTCCTGTTCGGTCTGGGCTTCGCCCTTCAATTGCAGCGGCTGGAGGGACGCGGTGCGGCGGCCACTCGCATCTATCTGCGGCGCACGACCGTCCTGCTCGTGTTCGGGCTGATTCATCTGTTCGTATTCTGGGTTGGCGACATCCTGACGCCGTACGCGCTGCTCGGCTTTGCGTTGCTGGCGGTCCGTAGGTGGACCGACCGTACGCTTCTGGTCGTCGCGGGCGTTTCATTCCTCGTTCCGGTGATCGGCTACGCGCTGTTCTGGAGGCTGGGCATCGATCAGAGCCTGGGCCTTTACGCTGTCGCCTATGCCCTGATGCCCCCGGGGGCGGAAGACCTCATGGCGGATCTTCGTCTGAGCGACTGGGGCGATCGGCTTCAGTCGTCGTTCGGCCTGGGGGTGCTGCGCTTCGGCTATCTCTTCGACACCTGGCGCTGGCCGAAACTGTTTGCGATCATGCTGCTCGGGCTATGGGCCGGGCGACGGCTCGTGCGCGGTGAGCTGCTGGAAGATACGCGGCTACTGATCGGCGTGCTGGTGATCGGCGGCTTGAGCGGCGCCATCACCGGCCCCGTTCTGGCGGCACTGGGCGGGATCGGGTTTCAACGACCGCATTCCCTCAACGGTTTTTTCGCGGTCATCGCCTACACCTTTGCCGTTATTCCGCTCGGCCTGGCCTATGCCGCCGGATTCGTGCTGCTGTGGCGCAGAGCGTCGGGAATTCTTCAGGTCCTCGCTGCACCCGGGCGGATGGCACTGACCAATTACCTGGGCCAGACACTGATCGGCCTGACGGTCTTTTACGGCGTAGGCTTTGGCCAGGCCGGCTTCTGGCCGATCCAGGCGTTGCTCGGCCTGGCTTGCGCCGTTTATGCCGTCCAGGTTCTCGTCTCGCATTTCTGGCTCAGGCATTTCCACTATGGCCCGGCCGAATGGCTCTGGCGCCTCCTGACCTATGGCACCTGGCCCACATTCAGACGAACACTCGCAATCCAATCTCAATGATCAAGGAGCAGCAGCAATGACAGAAGTCAACCACAGCGCCGACTCACGGCTGATCAAGGCCTTGATGGAGACTTACGTCGAGGGCGGCCGGACCGGCAGCGTCGATACGCTGCGCCCGATCTTCCATGATCTGGCGACGATATGCGGCTACGTTGGGCCCGACCTGTTCGCCCAGCCCATCGAGCAGTTCTACGACTGGCATCAGGAAAACGGTCCGGCTGCGGATCTCGAAGCCGGTGACATCCAGGTCGATATCGAGGGCACGGCGGCAACGGTACGCATCGAACTCGACAACTGGACCGGGCACCGCTTCACAGACTTCTTCACGCTGGTCAGGATCGACGGACGATGGCAGATCATGAGCAAAGTGTTCTACCTGCATCCGGAGTGATTGAACGCAATGAATCCTCTTGACGTACCGCCGACGAACCGATCGCAACGCCGGGTCCCCCCGGCGGACTTCCTCAGCTACGTGGATGCCCTGCCGAATTCAGGCGAAGACACCTATTCGTTGGAAGCCGCGCTGGGCGGCCCGGGCCACCGTCGACATGATCCTGCGTAGCGTGATGAAGCACGTCCGCGACCAGAACTGGTTCGCCGTCGGCATCGACTTCCTGATCGTCGTGGTCGGCGTGTTCATCGGGATCCAGGTCGCGAACTGGAACAAGGCGCGGACGAAGCAGATTGATGCATCGGCGGCACGTGAGAGACTGGTCTCCGATCTGCGCGCGGATCTGGATGCTTTTGCGGTTCGTCGTCAGTTTTACGACGAGGTCTTCGAGGCCGCCCTGCGCGTTGACAGCGCTTTCCGCGCGAGTCCTCCGGATGATGTTGATGAAATGTGGCGGTTTGTCAGAGAAGCATGGATCGCCGGCACCGAATGGGCCTTCGCACCCTCGGGGCAGGTTTACCAGGAACTCAAGAACGCCGGTGATCTCGACCTTATAGCTGTCGGAGCGATACAGCGTCAGCTGCGCGATTATTACGAAGATTCGGCGCGAGAGATTGATATCGCCCTGACATTCAAATCCGTCTACCGCGAAAGGGCAAGTCAGTTGATCGAGGGCCAGGTCGCCATAGCCCTGGTCGACTGTCTGTCCGGGGAGCATCTTAATCCGAGCGCGCCGGGCAGCAACCCGGAACTTTTCTTTTCTGAATGCCCGCCGCCACAGAACTCTGAACTTGTCGACGGCTCGGCCGCCAGACTCTACGAATCGGAGGCCTTGCGGGGCTATTTGAACCAGCGCCTGAGCAATCTCTCCAGTCTTCGATCGCTACTTGCATATCTTGATCGTCAGGCAGCCGCATTGATCTTGGGACTGGAGGCGCCGCAATGATTCTCCGCAGCGTCATGCGACACATCCAAGACCAGAACTGGACGGCCGTGGCGATCGACTTCGTCATCGTCGTGGTCGGCGTGTTCATCGGCATCCAGGTGTCGAACTTCAATGCCGCGCGGGTCGAGGCGGCGAACGCCGACAGCTATCTGCAGCGGCTGCACCAGGACGTATCCGACGATATCGTCATGCTGCAACAGCGCCAGGCGCTCTGGGCCCGTCAGATCAAGCTCGGCCGAGAGGCGCTGGCGGCAACCGAACTGCGCCCGGGCGAGCAGGCACGCGCGTGGGAGATCGTGCGCGCGTTCCATCACGCCAGCAACTCCGTGCCGCTGCACCTGCGCGACGGCACCTATGCCGACATGGTGAGTTCAGGGCAGCTGGGGCTGATTGCCGACACGGGCCTGAGGGATCGCGCGACGCTCTACTACACGAGTTCCTGGGGCATCGACCTCAGTTCGATCATTCCCGAATACCGCATGTCCGTCCGGCGCATCATCCCGCCCGACATCCATGCCCATCTTCTGCTTTGTCATGAGGTCGAGCCCCCGCATCGCCATATCCTGACCGACTGCCCGGCACCGGCCGACGAGAACGACCTGGTCGAACTCGCCAATTCGCTGATCGCCGATCAGCGGCTCCGCGGCGACCTGGTGTATGCCGTGTCGGTCATGAATACCTCGACCTATATCGTCGACGGCGTCATCCTGGTCGCAGCCGCAGAGCTTCAGGCCAGGATCGATGACGCGCTCAGCGCCGATGAAATCGCGATGGCCTCGAGATGATGGGATCGGATCGCCTGGGCCGCTGGCTGACGCTGGGCGCGAACCTGGGCGTGGTGCTGGGCCTGATAATCCTGATCGTCGAGGTCCGGCAGAATGCGGATCTGACCCGCGCCCAGATGGAGTCGGGAAAAAACGACTTGCTGGCCCAGATCGAATTGAGCCTCGCCACGCCCGAGGCCGGTGCGGCTTGGATCAATTCCATTCGCTCGCCGGAAACCATGACCGACCTCGAGATCCGCATGGTCGAATCGCACCTGGTGGCCTTGATGCTGCAGTGGGACCACATGTTCAACATGGAAAGGATCGGCCTGGTCTCACGCGCCGAGGCGCGACAACACATCCTTAATACCGCTCAATACTATTTCGGAAGCCGGCACGCCAGGAACTGGTGGAAGCTCCAGCAGCCCGGCTGGGAAGGAACGCCGATGATGGAAGTCGCCGGGCCGATCGTCGACGGGCTGGACGAGAACTTCATGCTGCGCTACCTGGATGAATCCCGGCTAGGCGCAGCCGCAGGAGAGTCCGAGAAGCTTGCCGAAGCAGAGCGCGAGGCGCAGCGGTTTATGGACAGCTACGCTGCCGACCTGCGCCGTCACGATCGAGCCGCAATCGCCGCGCGCTACGATCGCGACGGCGCGACAGTGATCTTCAACGGCGAGCGGAATGTACGCAGCTTTGCAGAAATCCAGACGCGCTACCGCGACAAATGGATCGGGCCGGTCAGCTTCGACTGGCATGATCTCGCCTTCGAGGTTCTTGCTCCGGACGCGGTCATCGTGACCGGCGAGTTCGACTGGGGCGCGCCGGACGGCATCGAACGATATTCCTACTCCGGCATCCTGCAACGCCAGGCAGGCGAGCTCATGATCCGGCTGGAAGTCGAATCCCGTCTGCCGGACGCGAAGGACGGACCGCCATGATCCTCCGCAGCGTCACCAGGCACGTTCGCGAGCAGAACTGGTTCGCCGTCGCAATCGATTTCTTCATCGTTATTGTTGGCGTTTTCATCGGGATCCAGGTCGCGAACTGGAACGAGGCGCGCGTTCAGCAGGAGCGCGAGCGCGTGCTGTTGGGCGAGCTTCGCGACGAAGCCTTGCGCAACGCCGAGGCGGCGCGCTCGGTGGGAGAAGGACTGCGGGTCGGCGCTGCCGCCGCCCGCCGGCTACTCTCGGGTCTCGAGGGATCGGGACTGATCTGCCCGGAGGACTGCTGGCCGGTGATCGCCGACCTGATGCACGCCTCGCAATGGCAGCAGATATCCAACCGCTGGACCACCTACGAGGAACTGCGTCGCGCCGGCCTTCCGAGCGACCGCCGCATCATCGAGGCGGTCGAAGCGCTTCTGCAGACCAACCATCGGGCCGCACAGGCGCTGGAGACTCCGCCCGAATACCGTGCACGCATTCGCGGCCGGATACCGATCGAGCTGCAGGATGCCTACTGGGTGCACTGTTTCAGAGAAGACGACCGCTTCGAATACTACGTCGATCCCTGCCCCCGGCCGCCGGAGCTTGTAGCCGTTCCCCAGTCTGTCATCGACACCATCCTTCACGATCCCGAATGGATTCCCATGCTCCATACCTGGACCAGCCTGGCGCGCGTCACCGGCAACGGCCTGGTCCGGATCCAGCCGGAGCAGGCGATCAGGATCGCCGAGGCGATCGACGAATCGATCGACCAATCGGCGCCGCGTCGATGATTCTCCGCAGCGTCATGCGCCACGTCCGCGACCAGAACTGGTTTGCCGTCGGTCTGGATTTTCTGATCGTCATCGTCGGCGTATTCATCGGCATCCAGGTGGCGAACTGGAACGAGGCGCGTGTCGAGATACAGCGCGAGGCGATTTATCTCGCCGCGCTACGGGAGGATTTCAACCAGATCATCGCCGAACTGGAAGCGGACGTGCGCGCCTATGAAACAACGGCGAACGCCATGACTTTTCTTGTTGGCCAATCGCAGAAGCAGTCGCCGGACGCCTCGGTCGCGACTCTCAACGAAGCGGCGGAGCAGTTGATCAAGATGGAAAGTACGCCGATTGTTGCCGACACCTATTCAAACCTCACCGGTTCCGGCGACCTTTCAATCATCAAGAGTCAGGCGTTGAAGAACGAACTGGCCTCTTTCTACTCTTACACCGCCGTTATCCAGCTTGTCGCGAATACGCATGAGCTGCAACTTGTCAATATATTCCAACCCTACATCATCGAGAATCTGGACTATGCGGTTTTGCTGGAGGACGGACGCGGCGTGCCCCGACCCCCCGCCTCTGTGCCCGGAGAAATCCTCGCCGCCCTATCGACACAGGAGTTCCGGAATGTCGTCTCCATTAAATGGGACATCACGACGGACATCCGAGACGTGCTGCTTTACGCGCTCGAGCGGGCGCGTGGGGTTGAGGCGCGCCTTGTCCAGGAATCAGGGGATCAATCATGATCCTGCGCAGCATCACGAAGCACGTCCGTGATCAGAACTGGTTCGCCGTTGGCCTGGATTTCGTCATCGTCATCGTCGGCGTGTTCATCGGGATTCAGGTAGCGAACTGGAACGATGCGCGGCGCGATCGCGAGAACGAGGCGCTCTATCTCGAGCGCCTCGAGCAGGAGCTTTCCGACATCTCACCGCAAGCCAATGCCGGCCATGAGAGCGTTCGCGGTGATCTGGAACGCATGCTTGATGTGAGAGATTATTTCGAGACCGGCCAAGGATCGGAAGCGTTCGGCGGCGAACACTGCGCGTCGCTAGTGACCTCCCACATCTACGCGGAGACCATCTTCTATCCCCCGACCATCAAGGAGCTGATCTCGACCGGTCGAATCGTCTTGATCCGCGACCATGCCATCAGGACGGCCATACTTTCCTTCGATCAGACGAACGCGGAATTGTCCCAATTGCGCACGGACATCCAGATCGACCGTCGAATGCTCGCACGCGCCCACCCCGACCTGATCGACGCCGGGCTTGCCGAATGGGAGGACGCCAGCTGCGACTTCGAGGCCATGTCGCGCGACCAGGCTTTCCGGAATGATTTTCTCGACAACATGCGTAGATTCAGCGCCTATGTGTCCGATGTCACGGGGCGCCAGTCCGATGTCATCGAATCGCTCCGTGCGACGATTGCATCCAGCATGCAGAACGTCCGCCACGCTCCCGAATCCGGACCGGGGACGCGTTGATGCCTTTCCGTCGGGTGGCCGAGCATCTACGCACGCAGAACTGGGCCGCGGTGGCCATCGACTTCGTCATCGTCGTCGTCGGCGTTTATATCGGCCTCCAGGCCAACGACTGGAAGCAGCAGAAGCTGGAGCGCGAGAGCGACCAGCGCGCCCTGGCGCTGTTCGTCGACGAGCTCGACGTGATGATGGTGGAGGCAAGCGATGATCTGAACACCGTGACGGCCAACCTGGAGGCGCTTGCCCTGGGCACCGAGATCGCACTGAATTGCGATGCGAGCATGGAGGAGCGCCGGCGATTGGCCACCGCGATCGCCAACACTCTGGTCTGGCGTATTCCTGATATCCGGCCATCGGGACTTGCCGAAATCGGCAATTCGGGAACGCTTCACCGACTTGGAAATCCCGAGCTGTCGCGCGCAGTCGGCACTCTAAATCAGGAGATCAAGGGGATGAGCGACTCGACCGACCTGATCGGGCCCCAGTTCGATCGGGCGTGGGCAATGCTGTTGCCGTATCTCGAACTCAGCGCCCCCATTCAACTGGAAAGGTCGGGCCGGCGCCTGGCGCGACAGCACCCCTCGGAATACATGTCGCTGGCGCCTCACGCGTCCTTATGCAACGCCCAGGAGTTCCTGCTCGGCCTGTCCCTGCTGACCGACTACTATGACTCCAGCGTCTACAGTTTCGACGCCTGGCTCCGGGGGTTACGAACAGCCCATGAACTTGCTGCATCGGAGATGAAGTGATTCTGCGAAGCGTAATGCGCCATGTCCGGGACCAGAACTGGTTCGCGGTCGTGCTGGATTTCTTCATCGTCGTGGTCGGCGTGTTCATCGGCATCCAGGTTTCGAACTGGAATGAAAACCGCATCGAACGAATCCAGGAAGCGACGATCCTCGAGCGGCTTTCCATCGAGGTCCAATCTCTGATCGAGATCCAGCGCGAGGAGCTGGCCGACAACGAAGCACGAGCGCGGCAGGTGATTTTGCTCAATCCGGTGCTGTTCGGCCAGGAACCGCTGCGACCGTTGACCGGGGACGAGTGCTATACCGTGACGTCCTCGCACGTCTACCTGCGGCCAACGGACGAAATCCCTGTCCTCGATGAATTGCAGGAATCCGGTCGATTCGACCTGATCCGCGATCGCTCGATCAAGGCCCGCCTACGGGACTACATCCTGCTCCGCGAGCGGGCGCGCGGCCACTACCGAGAGATCACCAACGAACTGTTCCGGCTTCACAGCCGCCACCCGCAGACCTTACGGATCGACCGCGTAAGGGTCGAGCGCAGCCAGTCCAGCCGTTGGAATTCTCTCAGCGGAGAAGGCTTCCATTGGCAGTCAGTCTGCGACGTCGCGGCCATGCGCGCAAACCAGCAGTTCCTCAATGAGTTCGTGGACAACGCCGCCCGGCGAGATTCGCAGATCCGGTTCTACCAGCAACGAGTCGACGCCTTGCTCGCAATCAGCGAGGCGCTGGACCCTGGCGCGGCGCACGAGGTCGGCCGTTGATCCTGCGCCGCCTCACCGAAGCCCTCCGCCGCCAGGATTGGTCCACGGTTGCCGTCGAGATCATGATCGTCGTCCTCGGCGTGTTCATCGGCATCCAGGTTTCAAACTGGAATGAAGCTCGCGTGGACGAAGGCAGGGCAAGGGCTTATCTGGAGCGGGTCGGCCAGGACCTCGATGCGGACCTGGCCACTCTGGCCGACCGCAAGGGCTTCTGGGACCAGGTTTCGCGCTATGGCGAGACGGGGCTGCGTTACGCGCAGACGGGAACGGCACACGACACATCGCACTGGAACGTGCTGCTCGCCTATTTTCAGGCCAGCCAGGTGGCAGAGTTCATCACCACACAGGCAACCTATGACGAGTTGCGCAGTGCCGGGGATCTCGAGCTGATAAGCAACCTGGACATCCGCAACGCGCTCGCCCGTTACTACCACTTTGGCGCCGCACCAAGCGTGGTCGAGCGACCGGCCTATCGGGAGCATGTACGCGGCATCATCCCGATGGACATCCAGGCCTATATCTGGGATTCCTGCTACGAATCGAACGCCTCGGGATTCCAGCGCATGTTCGATTGCCCTCCGGCTGTCGACGAGGAGGCGGCGCGTGCGGTGGTCGACACGCTGGCCGGCAATGCATTGCTGATGCAGGAGTTGCGCTACTGGATGTCGACCATGCACGTCGCGCAGCTGATCGCGAACGACCGGGTCGCCGCGGCCACGGCGCTGAAGGAATTGATTGGGGCGAGCGAGTCCATTTCGAGCCACCTCGGAACAAGTCGATGACGTCACTAGTTTCCGCAAGGTCGGTCTCGCGCCCGGATTCCCCGCATCGGTTGGAGTTACTTGCCAAAGGAGCAAGTGCATGTCGGACATGAAAGACAGAGTCGCGCTGATCACCGGCGCGAGCAGTGGTATCGGTCGCGCCACCGCAGAGGAATTCGCCGCAAATGGCGCACGGGTCGTTGTCGCTGCGAGGCGGCAGGCGGAACTGGATTCGCTGGTCGCCCAGATCGAGTCGCGCGGCGGCACGGCCAGTGCCGTCAGGACCGATGTCTCCGATTCGGCAGACGTCGAGCGAATGGTTTCTTATGTCATCGAGACTTTCGGCCGGCTCGACTACGCGGTCAACAACGCCGGCATCGAAGGGCAATTTGCGCCGATCATCGATCTGGCGGAGGAAGACTGGGACCAGGTCATGGGGATCAACCTCAAGGGGGCGTTCCTGTGCATGAAACACGAGGCCAGGGCGATGCTGGCCGGAGGTCACCGGGGCGCGATCGTCAACGTCGGCTCGGTCAATTCCTTCCTCGGGGCCGCAACCGGATCGGCGTATGTCGCATCCAAGCATGCGCTCATCGGACTGACCACCAGTGCCTCCGCGGAACTGGCGCCGCAGGGCATTCGAGTCAACCTCATTTGTCCGGGCGTGATCGATACGCCGATGCATCGCCGGTTGCGAGCCGACATCGGCGACGAAGTCTACGACCAGGGCTTGCTGCCGAACGTCCATCTCCGGCGCGCCGGCGCGCCCGAAGAGATCGCCAGTGCCATCGTTTTTCTATGCTCCGACGCGGCCAGTTACATCACCGGCACGACGCTGACGCCGGACGGCGGCTACACGCTGACCATCTGATGCCGCGGATTCTGCACGCGCGCCCAATCACACCAGGAAACCAGCCATGAAGCAATTGTCCCTTGTCCTTGCCGCCCTGATCACGGGTTTCAGCATTCATTCCGAAGCCGCGCACGCGTCGGATCCCCGAACGGTTGCCGAGACCGTCTATAGCGCGTTCGCCCAGGGCGACATGGAGACCTTCGCCGGACTGATGTCGCCGGATATCGTCTGGAACGAGGCCGAGGGCAATCCCTATGCCGACCTGAACCCCTACATCGGACCCGAGGCCGTGATGTCCGGTCTGATGTCACGCCTGGTCAGCGAATGGGAAGACATCAGCGTCACGCCGCATGAATACGTCATCGATGGGGATCGCGTCGTGGTCTTCGGCCGCTACAACGAAACCTGGAAAGCCACCGGCAAGACGATCGATATTCCGTTCGTGCATTCATGGACGGTGAGCGATGGCAAGCTTGTCGCGTTTCAGCAGTACACGGACACCGCCGCATTGGTGGCGACGATGAGCGATTCCTCCGGCGCCGCCAGCGCGGGTTCGCAGAAGCTCGGAAACGCCTACGAGCAAGCCGCCCTGGTGCCGGCCGATCGCTCGCTGGTGCGGCCCGAAGACGGCGTCATGCTCGACGACGGCACGCTGCTGATTGCCGATCAGGTCCATGGCCTGGTGGCGCTGGATCCGGAAGGCGCGAAGCGACCGTTCGGCGATTTCGCGTCGGCCGGATACATCCACGAGCCGCCTTCAAAAAGTGCCGGCCCGAACGGCGTGGCCATGGAGCCCGACGGCATCCACGTGCTGGTGGCCGACATCCTGACCGGGGCCATCTACCGCATCAACACAAAAACCGAGCAGGTGGTTCGAATTCACCAGCATGAATTCGGCGCCAATTCGGCCCGGCGCGACAGCAGCGGCGCGATCTGGTTTACCCAGTCGACCCGCAACCGCGCCGGTCCCGATTCCGAAGCCCGGATGTTCGCGGCGGTCGATGAGGGATCTCTCGACGGCGCGCTGTTTCGCCTGCCGCCGCCGGCCGATGGCAGCACACCATCGGCGGCCGAGCTCAAGCTGTCCGGCCTGACCTACGGCAACGGCGTGGCGATCAACGAGGCACGCGGTGAGATCTATGTCGCCGAGACCATGGCCAACCGGATCGTCGGTTACAAGCTTTCGGTCGCCTCCGGCAGCTTGTCCGAAGGCCGCGTGGTGGCTGAATTGCCGACCCCGGATAACATCGAACTCGATGCCTCGGGCCGTCTCTGGGTTGCCTCCCCGATCGCCAATGCGCTGCTGGTCGTCGACCCCGAATCCGGCGCATGGTCGACGGCTTTCCATCCGCAAACGGAAGACCATGATCGGCTCATGGTCGAATGGCAGCGCCGCACCCAAAGCGGCGAGTCGCGCCTGGCACTATTCGGCCCGGACATGTGGGCGCCGCTGCCGGGGCTTTTCACCGGCATGATCCTGACCACCGAGGGAGGCCCGATCTACCTCACCGGCCTTGGCGACGCACTGGTGAAGCTCGCGCCGACCGGCAACAAGAGGAACTGATGATGAATGCAACAGAACCCAATGGGCTATCGGAAAACGCCAAGGCGCTGATGCTCGGCATATCGCCGCGGATCCTGCTCGCGGCGGTGGCGGCATCTTTCTTGCTTGGAGGCTGTTCGGACCAGGCCGTCGAAACGGCTGCGGTGGCGCCGGCCGCGTCCGTGCCGCCGGTCGAGAAGAGTTCCATCATCGACGACGCATCGATGGCTGACGAGACCGCCGGCGAAAACTGGCTGGCCTTCGGCCGGACCTACAGCGAGCAGCGCTTCAGCCCGCTGGACCAGATCGACCGCGACAGCGTCACCGAACTGGGGGTGGACTGGTACCTCGATATTCCGAATGCGCGGGGGCTGGTGGGGACGCCGCTGGTCGTCGACGGGGTCATCTACTTCAACGAGAGCATGAATCGGGTCCACGCGGTCGACCTGCGCACGCGCAAGCAGCTGTGGATGTATGACCCGAGAGTGGCCGAAGAAACGGGTACCGACCTGCGCGCGGGCTGGGAGCACAATCGCGGCATCGGACTGTGGAAGGACAAGCTCTATGTCGCGACGTGGGACGGCCGGCTCATCGCCGTCGACCGGGCCACCGGCGAGGAACTCTGGAGCGTCAGGCCCTTCCCCGCCGAGGAACCGATGTACATCACCGGCGCGCCGAAGATCTTCAAGGGCAAGGTGCTGGTCGGCAACGGCGGCACCGAGAACGGTCCGAATCGCGGCTACGTCACCGCTTACGACGCCGAAACCGGCGAGCAGGCCTGGCGGTTCTGGATCGTTCCGGGCAACCCCGCCGACGGCTTCGAGAACGACGCCATGCGCATGGCCGCCGAGACCTGGACTGGTGAGTGGTGGAAGTTCGGCGGCGGCGGCAACGCCTGGCACGGCTTCACCTACGACCCCGAACTCGACACCCTCTACGTCGGCACCGGCAACGGCGCGCCGTGGAACCGCAAGGTGCGCAGCCCGGAAGGCGGCGACAACCTGTTCCTGTGCTCCATCGTGGCACTGGATCCCGATACCGGCGAGTACAAGTGGCACTACCAGACCACGCCAGGCGAAACCTGGGACTACAACTCCAACATGGACATCGTGCTCGCCGACCTGGAAATGGGCGACCGCACGGTCAAGGCGCTGATGCATGCGCCGAAGAACGGGTTCTTCTACACCATCGACCGCGAGACCGGAAAGGTGCTGGTCGCCGAACCCTTCTCCAAAGTCACGTGGGCGTCGCACGTCGACCTGGAGACCGGGCGGCCGGTCGAAATGCCGGGTCAACGCTACGAGGACGGTGGACCGGTGCGGGTCGCACCGTCGCCGTGGGGCGCACACAGCTGGCATGCCATGTCCTACAACCCGGTGACCGGGCTTGCCTACGTTCCGGCGCTGCACTTCTCGATTGAATTTTTCGACCACGGCGTCGACCCGGCCACCTGGGAGTCGTCGCGCTTCGAAGGCGACACCACCGCCGTCAGTCTGGACCTCGGGGAGGGAGAGGCCCCTTACATGGGCTCGCTACAGGCCATCGATCCGACCACCGGAAGCATCGAATGGGAGGTGCCGCTGGCCGGCAAGTGGAACGCCGGCACGCTGACCACCGCCGGCGGCCTCGTGTTCCAGGGTCGCGCCGACGGCGACTTCGTGGCCTACGACGCGAAAACCGGCGAAGAGCTGTGGCGCAAGAACCTGGGCCTGGGCATTTCAGCTCCGCCGATCACCTTTGAAGTCGACGGCGTGCAATACATTTCGCTGCTGGTCGGGTGGGGCGGCGGCGCGGCCGGTATCGCCGGCAATCTCGAGGTTGAACATGGCTGGGCATACGGCCGCCATACGCGCCGACTGGTCACTTTTTCACTCGAAGGTGAGACGGTCCTGCCGCCGCAGTCGCCACCGGAAGCTGTCCGACCAATCGTCATCGAACACTTCGACGTTGACGCGGACCTCGCCGTGCAGGGCGCCGATGAGTACGGCCGCTGTGGTTCCTGTCATGGTCCCGGCGCAAAGTCGGGCGGCATGGCGCCGGACCTGCGGGCCTCGGCGGTCGTCGGTTCCGCAGAGGCCTTTGCCGCGGTGGTCCGGGACGGCGCGAAGATGGCCAACGGGATGCCGCGCTACGCACACCTGACGAACAACCAGCTCACGGCGCTGCAGCACTATCTGCGCGAGCAGGCGGAGCTTGCGCTGGCGGAGTGACGAACGGAGCGGGACCGGTCTCGCCGGCCGGTCCTGGCGATGCGCTCGGGATAATCGAGTGCAGGAATAATTGCAATCAATTAAAGGAAATTTCAATGATTGGATATATCGTTCTCGGGACCAACGACCTGGTCCGTGCGGCGTCGTTCTACGATGAATTGCTGGCCGAGATGGGCGTTTCACGCATGATGGAGTTCGGCGACCGCGGCTATGCCTGGGCCGCGGCCATGGATAAACCGATGCTTTGCATCATGACGCCGCATGACGGCCAGCCGGCGACGGTGGGCAACGGCGTCATGGCCGGCATTGCCGCGGATTCACGCGACCAGGTCGACCGAATCTACAACAAGGCGCTCGAACTCGGCGGCACCGACGAAGGCGCACCCGGCCTGCGTGCCGCGGGCGGCGAAGGCTTTTACGCCGCCTACTTCCGCGACCTGGACGGCAACAAGCTCGACGTATTCAGCTATGGCTGAACGGTTGTTTCTCGCCATAGCTTGCCCGACGAACTTCTATCCGACGCTCGAAGCAAAGGTTGCTCGTGTCAGTTGATTTTCGTTCACCAGCGTCAGTCGGAAATTCGAGGAAGGTCGTTGCCTGCGCCTTCGTGGCCAGCCTGGCATTCCTTGCCGGCTGCGCGACCGCGCCTCGGCTCCCGGATCCACTGGAAGCGGGCTGGGAGGGTGCGTCCGTCTGCGAGACGCTGCACGACGACCGGCGCCAAAGGATTCTTCGATGCACGTTCCCTCCGGGCGTCGGGCATGAGCGGCACTATCACGACCGGCATTTCGGCTACACGGTCTCCGGCGCGCGGATGCGGATTACCGATGCGAACGGCACCCGCGAAGTGGATGTTCCGAAGGGCAGCAGTTTTACCAGCGACGGCATCGAGTGGCACGAGGTGATCAATGTCGGGGATTCGACCGGCGTGTTCCTGATCATCGAGCCGAAGTAAATTGCTGAACACCAGGCCGGCCGCTGCCTCGAGCGCCGTTCCGGTAGACTCCGGGGATTGACACTTTCGCCGAATTCGATGAGGACACTCGCCATGAAATCCATTCTTAACGCGGTCATCGCCGCTATCACCCTGTTCGCCCTGTCGGCCACCGCGGACGACTACCGGCGCTTCGAACCCATGGACGTGTTCGCGCTCGAGTGGGCCGCGGATCCGCAGGTCTCGCCCGACGGCGAGCGGATCGTCTATGTGCGGACCGCCTACGACAAGCTCGCCGACCGCCCGCGCGGGTCGTTGTGGATGCTGGACGTCGACAGCGGCCGCCACCGTCCGCTGATCACCGAGGGCAACGTGTCATCGCCTCGCTGGTCGCCCGACGGCGAGCGGATCGCCTACCGCGCCAGCGGCGAGCAGGGCGCCGAGATCCGGATACGCTACCTGGACGACGGCGCCGACTTCGCCGTGTCGCAATTCATCGAGAGCCCGAACCAGTTCACATGGTCGCCGGACGGCTCGCAGCTGGCGTTCGCGATGTTCGTGCCCGGCGAAAAGCCGTCGTTCGCCACGCCGCCGAAGGCGCCCCGGGGCGCCGACTGGGCGGAACCTGTCCGGGTGTTCGACGACCTGACCTTTCGCTTCGACGGCCGCGGTTGGCTGCGCGACGGCGCCACGCACGTGTTCGTGGTCGGCGCGCAAGGCGGTGAGCCGCGGCAGATCACCGACGGCGACAACGATTTCTCTAACCCGGCCTGGTTGGACGATGACACCTTGCTGGTGGTCGGCAACGACGTGCCCGACGCCGAGCTCGATCCGATCGAGAGCGAGATCTACACCGTCGAGCTGGCCGATGCTTCGCGCACGGCATTGACCGGCCGCGACGGGCCGGATGCCAACCCTGCGGTTTCTCCGAACGGCGAGCGCATCGCCTACACCGGCTTCGACGACGAGCTGCTGGCTTATCAGCAGGACAATCTGTACGTCATGAATGCCGACGGGTCCGAGCCGCGCAACCTGACCGGCGACTACGACCACCCGATCGCGAATCCCGTTTTTTCGGCCAGCGGCCAGACCATCTTCGCGCTCGCGCAGGTCAATGGCCAGACCGCGCTGGTCGAGGTCGACATGGACGGCACGGTGCGCGAGCGGACTGCAGACGTCGGCGGCACCAGCCTCGGGCGGCCCTACTCGTCCGGATCCTTCAGCGTCGGCGGCAGCCGCGCCCCGGTGATCGCCTACACCCGTCAGCACTGGGATCGGCCCGCGGACGTCGCCGTGATCGCAGGACGTTCCGAGCCCCGCGTGCTGACCGACCTGAACGACGACGCGCTGGGTCATATCGACCTGGCCGAAATCGAGGAAATACAGGTCGAATCGAGCTTCGACGGCCGCACCGTCGAGGCATGGGTCGCCAAGCCGCCCGGCTTCGAAGCCGACGGCAGCTTCCCGATGATTCTCGAAATTCACGGCGGACCGTTCGCGATGTACGGACCGAGCTTTGCCGCCGAGATCCAGCGCTTCGCCGCCGAGGGTTACGTGACCGTCTACGCCAACCCGCGCGGCTCGATCGGCTATGGCAACGACTTCGCCCAGCAGATCGATCGGGCCTATCCCGGCAACGACCACGACGACCTGATGAGCGTCGTCGACGCACTGATCGAGCGCGACTACGTCGACCCCGACCGGCTGTTCATCACGGGCGGCTCCGGCGGGGGCGTCCTGACCGCGTGGGCGGTCGGCAAGACCGACCGCTTCGCCGCAGCGGCCAGCATCAAGCCGGTAATCAACTGGGCGACGATGGCGACCGCCGCCGACATCGGCGTGTTCGTCACGCGCCACTGGTTCCGCGCCACGCCCTGGGAAGATCCGGATCTTTTCTTCCGCCTGTCGCCGCTGTCGCTGGTCGGCAACATCACCACGCCGACGATGGTCATGGTCGGCGAGGAAGACTGGCGCACGCCCACCTGGGAGGCCGAGCAGCTCTACGGCGCCCTGAAGCTTCGCCAGGTGCCCACCGCGCTGGTGCGCGTACCGGGCGCCTCGCACTCGATCGCAGCGCGACCCAGCCACCTGATCGCAAAGACCGACAACATCATCGGCTGGTTCGACAAGCACGACCCCGGCGAGGACGAGTAAGTCCGGAGGGCGCTTCGGGCGATACCGACGAATACTTGTGGAATGATGCACGGGACGAGCCTGCCATGACCGACCTGAAGGAATACCTCGACTACTCGGATGCACCCGACCAGCTTACCGGCGGCATCCGCCGGATCCCGATCACGACGCCGAAAGGCGAGTTCTCGGTGTGGGTCAAGCGGGTCGGCAACAATCCGAAGATTCGACTGTTGCTGCTGCACGGTGGCCCAGGCGCCACCCACGAGCTTTACGAATGCTTCGACGGCTACCTGCCGGCCGAGGGCATCGAGTACATCTACTACGACCAGCTCGACTCCCATTACAGCGACCAGCCCAACGATCCCGACCTGTGGACCATCGAGCACTTCGTCGACGAGGTCGAGCAGGTTCGCAGGGCACTGGGCCTGAACAAGAACAATTTCTTCCTGTTCGGCCAGTCCTGGGGCGGGATGCTCGCGACCGAGTACGCCCTGGCGCACCAGCAGCATCTCAAGGGGCTGATCATCTCCAATATGGTTTCCGACGTGCACGCCTACAACCGCTATGCGCGCGAAGTGCTGGGCCCGCAGATGGATCCTGCAGTGTTCGCCGAGATCCAGCGCCTGGAAGCCGAAGAGGATTACGAGAACCCGCGCTACGAGGAACTGCTGATGCAGCACCATTACACCGAGCACGTGCTGCGGATGCCGTTGGACGAGTGGCCGAATTCGATCATGCGCACGTTCGAGCATCTCAACAAGGAACTCTACGTGCATATGCAGGGCTACAGCGAGTTCGGCATGACGCCGAATGCAACGCTGGGCGACTGGAACCGCTCGGCAGACCTGCCGAAGATCGAGGTTCCGACGCTCACCGTCGGTGCGGCCCACGACACCATGGATCCGAAGCACATGGAATGGATGGCCGGACAGGTACAGCGGGGGCGCTACCTGCACTGCCCGACCGGCAGTCATCTATCGCAATACGACGACCCGGCGCACTTCTTTCCCGGCCTGGTGAAATTCCTCCGCGACGTGGACGAAGGCAGATTCGAGGCAGGCTGATATGCTTCGCTCCGGCATTGAAGACACCGACTCGGAACCGGAGCAAGCCATATGAGATCAGTCCAGTTCGTCATCCTGTTCGCCCTTTTCTGTTCGACGGCGGCGGCCGAGCAGACCGTCGAATACGACTGGCTGACCCAGGGCAAAGTCTCGGGACGACTGGAGTTGGTCATCCACGATGACGGCGAGCGAAGCGCCCATTTCGAGTTCAACGACAGAGGCCGCGGCCCTTCGCTGGACGAGCGTTACCGGGTCGGCGCCGACGGCCTGATCAAGTTCTACGAAACTCACGGCCGCGCCTACATGGGCGCGCCCGTCGACGAGCGCTTCGTTTTCGAAGACGGCAGCGCGCGCTGGAAAAGCGAACTGGAATCCGGCCGGGCCGAGGGCGGCCTGGATGCGTTCTACCTGGCCAACGACGCCACGCCGGAGCAGACCGCGGCGCTGGCGCGCGCCCTGCTGGCCGCGACGGATCGCACGCTTCGGCTCTGGCCGAGCGGAACGGCCCGCGTCGAACAACTTGCCGAGGTGGTGGTAAAGCACGAGAGTCAGTCGGTCGAAGCGAATCTGTTCGCGATTTTCGGGCTCGGCTTCGGCCCCGGCTACGTGTGGCTGGATGAAGATCGCGAGCTGTTCGCGATCTCGTCGGGCGGGATGGGACTGACTCGCGCCGGCTGGCGCGATGTGCTGCCTGCGCTTGCACAGCGGCAAAGGGCTGCCGAGCAAGCGCACTTCCGCCAACTCGCCTCCGAACTGACCCACCAGACCCCGGCTGCACTGTGCCTGAAGAATTTCTCCGTACTCGATGTCGATGGCGGACGCACAATGCCCGCGAGCACCGTTCGCATCGAGGACGGCGTGATCACCGCGGTGGGCGCCGACGACAGCATCGACTGCAAAGGCCTCGCGACCATCGACGGAAACGGCCAGACGCTGCTGCCCGGGCTCTGGGACATGCACGTGCACACCAGCGCCGACGACGGACCGCTACACCTGGCCGCCGGCGTAACCAGCGTGCGCGACCTGGGCAACGATCACGACGACCTGACGGCGGTGATCGAGCAGTTCGAGCAGGGCCGGGCGATGGGCCCGACCGTCTACCGGGCGGGTTTCATCGACGCGGCGGGACCATTCGCCGCGCCCAGCGACAATCTCGCGACCAGCCTGGACGAGGCGATGGCCTACATCGAGCAACTCGATACCCAAGGCTATCGCCATATCAAGATCTATTCTTCGATAGCGCCTGAATGGGTGGCGCCGATGGCGGACGAGATGCACCGGCGCGGCATCCGGCTTTCCGGTCACGTTCCATCGGGCATGAGCACGGCCAAAGCCATCCGGGACGGGTTCGACGAGATCCAGCACATCAACATGCTGTTCCTGAACTTCCTGGCCGGACCCGAGGACGACACCCGCACGCCGCTGCGGTTCAGCCTGGTGGCCGAGGGCGCAGGCGGACTGGACCTGGGCTCGCCGGAAGTCTCCGAATTCATCGCGCTGCTGGACGCCGAGGACATCGTGGTCGACCCGACCGTGGCGATATTCGACAACATGTTTCGTCACCGAACCGGCGAGATCAGCCCGTCCTACGCCGCGATCGCCGATCACCTGCCGACGAACGTGCGGCGCGGCATGCTGGCCGGCCGGATGGACATCAACGAAGACAACGCCGCGCGTTATGCCGCCTCGGCCCAGGCGCTGCTGGCCATGATCCGCAGGCTGCACGAGGCCGGGGTGCCGCTGGTGCCGGGCACCGATGCGTTGCCCGGCTTCACGCTGCACCGCGAACTCGAGCTTTACGTCGAAGCCGGGATTCCGAACGCCGACGTCCTGCGCATCGCGACCGCCGGCGCGGCGCACGTGCTCGGCATGGACGACAGCGTCGGCCGGATCGCGCCCGGCTACGCCGCCGACCTGATCGCGCTGGACGGTAATCCGCTGGACGACATCGGCGCAATTCGCAACACGACAATGACGCTGAAGGGCCGACGCCTGTACCAGCCGGCCGCGCTGCACCGTGCGCTGGGGATCCAGCCGTTCGCAGAGCCGCTGCCGCCGCCCGACGTCCGCCCCTGACCACCGGGTGCGCCGCCGGGCAGGATCAGGCATGCTATCGATTGCCGGAGCAGGCAATCCAGCCTGCCGCATCCCTGAACCGAGAGAGAGTCGCCATGAACGCATTCTGCAAACCGCTCAACAACACCGCCTTGCTCGCTGCCGGGCTGATGCTGATCGCAGCCTCGGCTGCAAGCGCCGAAACGCCGGAACAGCGCCTGGCCGCGGCGGGTCACACGCTGCCCCAGCCGACCTCGCCGGTCGCCACCTACGTCACCTCGCGCCAGGTCGGGAACGTGCTGTACCTGCCCGGCCACGGCGAATGCGGTAACGATTTCACCACCGGCAAGGTCGGCCGCGACCTGACCGTCGAGCAAGGCGCGGCGTCGGCCGAGAAGGTCGGGCTGTGCATGCTGGCCACGATCAAGGCCGCGGCCGGCGACCTGTCGCGGGTCAAGCAGTTCGTGCGCATCCTCGGCATGGTCAACGCCACCGAGGACTTCACCGACCACCCGAAAGTGGTCAACGGATTCTCCAACCTGATGGTGGTGGCCTTCGGCGAGGCCGGCAAGGGCGCGCGCGGCGCGGTCGGCATGGCCTCATTGCCGTCGAATATCGCGGTCGAGATCGAAGCCATCGTCGAGCTCCATCCGAGCGATTAGCGAAACCGCCGACAGGCGCGTATCACGCGGGATCAATCCGGTTGCTTTAGGCTAAGGCCTTGATCAACGACTGGACCGTCCATGCGCAAGACCATGATCGTTGTCCTGCTGCTTGCCGCAGCTGCGCTTGCCGGCTGGATTCTTTGGGGTAGCGGAAACGGGCCCGGGGAAGACGATGGCCGGCCGGCCGACACGCCCACCACGATCACGCTGACCGAAGCTGTCGCTGCGGTGGAACGCACGCGCGTCGAAGCCGTGGGCAGTGCCGAAGCCAGGCGCTCGGTCACGCTTTTCGCGCCCTCCGCCGGAGAAGTGGTCGCAGTTCGTTTCGAGGCGGGCGAC
The DNA here is from genome assembly GCA_002722315.1 of Lysobacterales bacterium. GTDB lineage: Bacteria > Pseudomonadota > Gammaproteobacteria > Xanthomonadales > Wenzhouxiangellaceae. The sequence goes on from PBLG01000044.1 coordinate 48,761, forward strand.
CGCGTCGGGCAGGGCCAGGTACTGCTCGAACTGGACGCCCGCGACCAGCGCCTGGCGCTGGAGCTGGCCGAGGCCAACCTGGCCGACGCCCGGCGCACCTGGGCACGCTACGAGCGCGCGGGCGAAAGCGCGGCCTTTACCGAAACCCAGATGGATGCTGCACGAATCGCGCTCGAGCAGGCGCGCATCGCGCGCGACCGAGCCCAGGTGGCGCTGGACGACCGCACGCTGGAGGCGCCTTTCGACGGCATCATCGGACTGACCGAAATCGACCCGGGCGACCGGATCACGATCACGACGCCGGTCGCGACGCTGGATGACCGCTCGACCCTGCTGGTTCGCTTCGAAATCCCGGAGGCGTTTCTGGGGCAGATCGACATCGGCGACCAGGTCCGGCTCTCGCCGTGGAACGCGGGTTCGCCCGCCACCACTGCCACGGTCGTCGACATCGACAGCCGTGTCGATCCGGCAACCCGCACGTTCACTGCGCGGGCGCGCATCGATAATTCAGAAGACCGCTGGCGGCCCGGCATGGGCTTCGAAGTGGCAGTCGATCTGACCGGGCGCGAATTCGTCAGCGTGCCCGAACTTGCGCTGCAGTGGGGTGGCGACGGCGCCTATGTCTGGGTCATCGATGAGAACGACCGGGCCCGCAGGCAACCGGTCTCGCTGGTCCAGCGCACCGCCGGCAGCGTGCTGCTGGGCGGCGACCTGGCGCCCGGCGACCGGGTCGTGCTCGAGGGCGTGCAGAAAATGTCCGAAGGCCGGTCGGTCGAAGTGGTCGATCCCGCCCAACTCGAAGACGACAGCGCGCTGCAGGCGACACGGGCTCGAGGACCATGAGCTCGATCCAGAAACGGCTGGGCGACGAAAAGGTCGGCGGCCTGCCGGCCTTGGGTATCCGGCGCCCGGTACTGGTGGTCGTGCTGAACCTGCTGATCGCATTGGCCGGCATCGCCGCTATCCGCGGCGTGGAGGTTCGTGAACTGCCCGATGTGGACAGGCCTGTCGTCGGGGTCAACGCGGTCCTGCCCGGGGCGTCGCCCGAGACCATGGACGCCGAGGTCACGCGGATTCTCGAAGGTGCGGTGGCGCGGGTATCGGGGGTTCAGTCGATCCGATCTTCCAGCGAAGAAAACAACTCGCGCATCCGCGTGGAATTCAGTCCCGACGCCGACCTGGACGTGGTCGCGTCCGACGTCCGCGAGGCGGTCGCCCAGGTGCAGCGCCAGTTGCCCGACGACGTCGAGGAGGTCAACGTCCAGAAATCCGAAAGCGACGCGGAGACGGTGGTCGACGTGGCGGTGCTCGGCAACGGGCTGCGCGAGGAAGAGTTGACCCGAATCATCGAGACCGACATCATCCCGGAATTCACCGCCATCGACGGGGTGGCCGACGTACCGCTGTTCGGCGACCGGCAGCGCGTGCTGCACGTGGTGGTCGAGCCGACGCGGCTGGCGCGCTTCGGGCTCTCGGCCGCCGACGTGGCCCGGGTACTGCAGCAGGCGCCGTTCGACATCCCGGTGGGCAGCTTCAAGTCCGACACCCAGGAACTGCTGATCCGGGCCGACGCCTCGGCCCTGACCGAAGAGCAGATTCGCGAGATCGTCGTTGCCGGCACCACCCGTATTCGCGACGTGGCCAACGTGTATTTCGGGCCAGAGGACGCCACCTCGCTGGTGCGATTGAACGGGCAGCCGGTGATCGGCTTCGGCGTGGTCCGCCAGGCCTCGGCCAACACCATCCGGATTTCCGACGCGGTGCAGCAGCGGCTGGCCGAGCTTGATCGAAGATTCGACGAACTGGAATTCGTCGTTACCACCGACAACGCCGTTTTCATCCGCGCCGCGGTGCGCGAGGTGCTGATCACGCTGACGCTCGCCGTCGCCATCGTCGTCGCCACGTTGTTCATGTTCACCGGATCGATACGGGCAACCCTGGTACCGTCGGTGACGATTCCGGTTGCATTGATCGGCACCGTGGCCTCGATCTGGCTGCTGGGCTTTTCGATCAACATCCTGACCCTGCTGGCCATCGTGCTGGCCACGGGGCTGGTGGTCGACGACGCGATCGTGGTGCTGGAGAACATCCAGCGCCGGCGCAGCCTCGGGCTAGGGCCGCGCGCCGCGGCGGTACTCGGCACCCGGCAGGTGTTCTTTGCCGTGCTCGCGACCACGATCACGCTGATCGCGGTATTCGTGCCGATTGCGTTCCTGCCCAGCACCGCCGGCCGGATGTTTCGCGAATTCGGCATCGTGCTGGCCTGCGCGGTCGGCATATCGTCGTTCGTCGCGCTTTCATTGGTGCCGACGCTGGCCTCCAGGTTGCCGTCCGAGGACCGATCGGGGCGTTTTCACGGCCTGCTCGTCGGCTTCGGACACCGGCTCAACGGCGCCTACCTGCGTGCCCTCGAGGCGTTACTGGCCCGGCCCTGGACCACGCTCGCGGCCGCCGTGCTGCTGGCCGCGGCGGCCGGCGGTCTTTACCGGACGCTGGATCGTGAGCTGATCCCTGCAGAGGACCGCGGCGTGCTGATCGTCAACGGTTCCGGCCCGGACGGCGTAGGCCTGAGCTACAGCCAGCGCCAGGCCGACCGCATGGAGACCATCATCCAGCCGGTGATCGACGCCGGCGACGGACAATACCGCTACACGCTGGTGGGACGCTACGACGTCAACCGCGTGCGGATCACCGTGCCGCTGGTGCCGTGGAGCCAGCGCGACCGGAGCCAGCGCGAGATTGCCGAATCGGTACTGCCGGAACTCGAGCGCCTGCCGGGCGTCCGGGTCGGCGTATCGAACCCGAACAGCCTGGACCTGGGAGACGCCGGCGACGGCCTGGAGATCGCACTGACGGGCCCCGACTACAACGACATCTACCTGGCCGCGCGCACGCTCTCCGAGCGTATGGAAACCGAGATCCCGTTCCTGTCCGGCACACGGATTTCGTACCAGCCGACCCAGCCCGAGCTTTCGGTCCGGATCGATCGCCAGCGCGCGAACGACCTGCGCGTATCGCTGGACGAAATTTCCATCGCGTTGCGCGCGATGGTCGACGGCGACGAGATCACCGAGCTGAGCGTCGGCGACGAGTCCATTCCCGTTCGCCTGGATTCGGTCACCGGTTCCGTCGACGACCCATCCGACCTGGCCAACCTGTACGTCAAATCGACCGCTGGGAACCTGGTGCCGATGTCCAGCCTGGTCTCGATCTCCGAGACCAGCATCGCCGCTCAGCTGGACCGCAGGGAGCAACGCCGGGCGATCGAGATCGACGCCAACCTGGCCCCGGGCACGGCGTTGGCCGAGGCAATCGATGCGGTTCGCGCGCTGGCCGATGAAACCCTGCCGGAGGGAATCAACCTGCTGTTGCTGGGCGAGGCGGCCGAGCTCGACGAGACTTCGAACGAGGTCGCTATCACTTACGCGCTTGCCCTGCTGGTGGTGTTCCTGGTGCTGGCCGCGCAGTTCGAGAGCGCGACCTCGGCGCTGGTGGTCACGCTGGTCGTCCCGTTCGGCATCGCCGCGGCCATCCTGGCACTGTTCCTGACCGGCACGTCGCTGAACATCTACTCGCAGATCGGGCTGGTAATGCTGATCGGGCTGATGGCCAAGAACTCGATCCTGCTGGTCGAATTCGCCGACCAGATGCGCGACGCCGGCAAGGACGTGACCGAGGCCGTGATCGAGGCGGCCCAGGTTCGGGCGCGCCCGATCGTGATGACCATGATGTCAACCGTACTCGGCGGGCTGCCGCTGATTCTGGGCTCGGGCGCCGGCGCCGAAGCGCGCGCGGCGATCGGCTGGGTGGTGTTCGGCGGGCTCGGCCTGGCCGCCGGATTCACGCTGTTCCTGACCCCGGTGGTCTATCGACTGCTGGCGCCCCTTAGCAAGCCGCGGACCCACGAAGCCGAGAGGCTGGAGCGCGAACTCGAGCAGGCGACCGGCTGAATGCTTCAGTCGCCGCCGCCGTTTTTCAGCGCGATGCGCAGCAGCGCTCCGACGGCCAGCGAATAGCCACCGACAAAGAAACAGATCCAGAAAACCAGTTCACCGTCCATCGTTACCCCCGCGGCTGCTCGCGCCGCCGTTATTGGCAATCGTCATGGGGCCGTCCTTGACCCGGTCGGCAAAGAATCGGTTGAGCGCAAGCACCGCCACCAGCACGATGCCCCATTGCAGCACCATGGTGCCAGTGCTGTAGGTCACCAGCGGGTTCCACCAGGTCTCGGGATTGTCGCGCACCGACTGGTAGATCCACCAGCCGAACAGCACCACGAACACCACCGGGATCGCGCGCACGGTCAGTGCGAACCAGGCGCCGATGCGAATATCGCTGCTGGCGTCGATCTCGTCGCGCGCCCGGTTGACGCCGTACTTGAGTATCGCCAGCGCGGTCAGCAGACCGCTGATCAGCAGGCCGACACCCCAGACCCAGTCCTGGTTGTTGAGGAACTCGATCGACAGCGCCGAAGGAATGCCGAACAGGAAGGCCACGACGCCGACCAGCACGGCGGCGTTGCGGCGCATGAAGCCGAAGTTCATCAGGTTGGTGGTGGCCAGCTCGAACATCGCGATGAACGACGAGACCCCTGCCAGGGCCAGGGCCAGGAAGAACAGCGGCGAGATGATCCAGGCGCCGGGCATGGTCGCGATCAGGTCGACGATGTAGATGAAGGTCAGCCCGACGTGGCCGGCGTCCAGCGCCTGCTGGGCGATATCCGGCGTCGGTGCGACTGCAAACAATGTGCCCAGCACCAGCGCGGCGGCGAACATGCCGACCAGTACGTCGGAAAACGCCACGATGCCGGAATTGACCGTGATTTCCTCGTTCTTTCGCGAATACACCGCGTAGACCATCATCAGCCCCCAGCCGGCGCCGGTGGACCAGGCCGCCTGGGTGAAGGCCTCCAGCCACACCCGCGAGTGCGCGAGCTGGGACCAGTCGGGCACGAACAGGAAGCGCAGCCCGGCCGCCGAACCCGGGAGCAGGACGGCACGGACCGCCAGCAGCACGATGATCGCCAGCAATGCCACCAGGAAAACCTTCAGCACCCGTTCCAGCCCGCCCTTGATGCCCTGGAACACCACGAAGGTCGTGAATACCACAGCCGCCGCGTGATAGCCGACCGTTTCGACCGGATTGTTGATGAACGCGTCCCACTGGACCTGGCCGAACGTGGTCGCACCGGCCACGGCGGTGGCGTCCGATGTCAGACCGCCGGTGGCCGCGACGGCGAAGTAGCGGATGCACCAGCCGGCGACCACCGAGTAATAGAACATGATGCCCAGCGTCACGGCCACCATGAAACCGCCGGCCCAGGTGTGCTTGCGGCCCATGAAGTCGCGAAACGCGCCGATGTTGCCGAGCCGGCTCCGGGACCCCATGAGAAATTCGCACATCAGCAGCGGGATCGCCCAGATCAGCAGTGCGACGGTCACTGCAACCAGGAAAGCGCCGCCGCCCCACTCGGCAGCCACGCGCGGAAAGCGCCAGATGTTGCCGGTGCCGACCGCCATTGAAACCGCGGCGATGATGATGGCGACGCGCCCGCTCCATTGTTCTTGTTGTGGCTGTGCCATTCCAGGCCCTTGATTTCGGACAAGCGCCGAGTATAAACGCCGCTCCCGACCTGGGTCCATCCAGGCAGCGGCCCGGCGGGAAGGCTGCCGGCCGCTCCAGGTGCCGGCGTTACAATGGGAACCGAACTCCAGACAGGACAGGATCGATCATGAAAAGACTCGAATTCCGAAACGGAGACACGCTAGACATCATTGGCCTGGGCACCTGGAAGTCGGATCCGGGCGAAGTCGGCCACGCCGTGGAGACCGCGCTGGACGCCGGCTACCGGCACATCGACTGCGCCGCCATCTACCGCAACGAAGCCGAGGTTGGCGAGGCCCTGCAGCGGGTGTTTTCCCGCGGCGAGATCAAGCGCGAGGATGTGCACATCACATCCAAGCTCTGGAACAACGCGCACCTGAAGGGCGATGTCGAGCCGGCACTGAAAAAGACGCTTTCCGACCTCAAGCTCGACTACCTGGATCTGTACCTGATCCACTGGCCCGTCGCCTTCCGGCCCGGCCTCGAGGGATTTCCGGAAAGCGAGTCCGATTTCCTCACGCCCGACCAGGCCCCAATCGGCGAAACATGGGGTGCAATGCTGGAAATGCGCGACAAGGGCCTGACCCGGCATGCCGGTGTTTCGAACTTCAGCACGCACAAGCTGGACGCGCTCGCGGCCGGCGGCGCTGAAAGACCGGAAATGAACCAGGTCGAGCTGCATCCCTACCTGCAGCAGGACGAACTGCTCGCATATTGCCGCGAGCACGGAATACTGGTCACGGCCTATTCGCCGCTGGGCAGCAGCGACCGGCCGGAAACGATGAAGGGCGAAGACGAACCGTCGCTGCTCGACAACGACGTGATTGGCAGCATCGCCGAAAAGCACGATGCTACCCCGGCACAGGTGTTGATCGCCTGGGCAGTGGCGCGCGATACCGCGGTGATCCCGAAGTCGACCAACCCGGATCACATCCGCAAGAACATGGACAGCGCGAGTCTCGAACTGGACAGCCAGGACCTGCAGCGGATTCGCGACCTGGACCTGCACTATCGCTACATCGGCGGCGACGCGTTCCGCACCGACAGCGGTCTCTACGCCAACATATTCGACGACTGAACATGCCTCTGCGTCCGGACAACCGCCTGTTCCGGGCATGCGTCCGTCCATGCACGAAGGAAGGGCCTGCAGTCGCAGGCGCCGTTCCGATCAGCCCGTGGATCTCCCGAGACGCCGAAGGGAGGCCTCCGGCAGATCCGTTGCCGGCCCGGCGCTGGACTGGTATCCGCAAATCGATTTCAGTTCAGTAGGTTCGAGCAACGTCAGGCCTTGCTGGCCTGTTTCGATCAGGCCGCGCTTCTCGAGCTTGCGGCAACATCGATTGGCATGAACATGAGAAATGCCCAGCGCCTCGGCGATCAGCTTCTGAGTGATCGGCATCGTCATCGCGTCGGCCGGCGCCGCGCCTGCGGCCAGCATGCGCTGCTGAAGTTCGACCAGCAGGTGCGCGATCCGGCTGGTCGCATTCAGCGCGCCTATCCGCAGGATCTGCTGCTCCAGAAAACGTTCGTCCTGGCCGCCGATCCAGCAAAGTGCCGCGCCCAGGCGCGCCGATTCGCGAAACAGGTCCATGAGTTCGGCGCAAGGGAATTCGGCAAGCGTGGCATCGGTGATCAATTCGACGCCGGAGTCGCTTTTCTCGAACAACGCTCCGTACAGCCCGATGCTGTCGCCGGGCAACAGGAAATTGACGATCTGGCGGTGACCGTCCGGCGTCGTTCGAAAACGTATCGCCCAGCCGGTCACGACGATACGGGTGGCTTCCATTCGGCCCTTCTCGCGTTGCACGATGCAACCGGCCGGGTAATCGCGGGTTCGACGCTGCAGTCGATCGAGGATCGCGATGTCCTCGTCGAGCATGATCCCGATACTCTTCAGTCGCGCCTGCAAAGGTCTCATCCTGTTCCTGCATTGCGCGTCGCAATGCGCACAGGCATCAGGCCGTCGCCTGCAGCCGGCGCTTGGACTCGCACCGTAAACACACCATGTCCACCATGAGCGAAGCATACTGGATTTTCGAGATTGGTTACTACAGGTGTTCGTGCCGGCTCGCCGGCCATCGTCCGGGCGCCGAAAACGTCCTCAAGCGCGGCGCACCGCAAACCAGATGTAGTGGCGTGTCCCCTTCCCCTTTCGGTGCGGCCTTACCATTTGCAGATCGACCTCGAACCCGGCCTTTTCCAGCCTGCCGGTGAAGCGCCGGTCGGGCGAGGCCGACCAGACCGACAAGACGCCGCCGGCCTTCAGCGCGCGATAGGTTGCGGCCAGGCCGGCGGGCGAGTAGATCCAGTCGTTTTCGCGTCGGATCAAGGCTTCAGGTCCATTGTCGACGTCCATCATGACCGCGTCGAAGCAACCGTCACTTTCCCGCAGCAGGCGCGCGACGTCGCCCACGAACACTTCGGCCCTTGGGTCCCGTAGCGGATGACCCGACGGATCGCCGACGATCTCGCGATTCCATTCGACGACCTCGGGCACCAGTTCGGCAACAACGACCTCGGCATCGGCGGCGACCGCGTCCAGCGCGGCAGCCAGGGTGAAGCCCATGCCCAATCCGCCGATCAGCAGGCGCGGCGCAGCGCGCCCGGCGACGCGCTGGCAGGTCATTTCGGCGAGCGCGATCTCCGAGCCGTGCACGCGGCTGTTCATCAACTCGCCGCGCCCCGGAATCGAGATCGCGAACCGGTCGGCGTGCTGGTGCAGCTTCAGTTCGGTCTCGGTATCGGGGATTCGGGCTGTCGCCAGCAGGGTCGATCGGGGCATCTTTATTGTCCTGGATCAAGTCGAGTGCGTTTGCGCCCACCGAGAATAATCGACAGTGCCCCGGGCCGTGCGCCAAAACGAGCCGGATCGTCGCAGAAAGACCAGCCACCGGGGACCCGGACTCGCCAGGGAGTTTCGCATGACGACCTTTCAATGGAGCAGCAGCTTCGTTACGAATCTCTCCACGGTCGATGAACAGCATCATCGCCTGGTCGACCTGATCAACACGCTCGGCGACCACCTGCAGCGCGATGAAATCGACGAATCCGGACTGGACGCGCTGTTCCGGGAATTGATCGACTATGCCGATTATCATTTTTCGGAAGAAGAATCGATGATGCGCGCGAACGGCCTCGATGCCCGGCATATCGAAAGGCATGCGGACAGTCATCGAAGATTCCTGCACGATATCGAACTGCTCAAGGGCGGCGACAGCGCGCAAGCCACGGATATTGCGTCGCGGACACTCGATTACCTGGTGCATTGGCTCAGCTACCACATTCTGGGCCAGGATCAGAACATGGCGCGGCAGATAGACGCGGTGCGATCGGGCATGGACCCTGCCGCCGCATTCGAGGCGCAGGAAAGAAAGCAGGACGCGGCCATCGAACCGCTGCTACGAACGCTGAACGGTCTGTTGGCCCAGATCTTTTCTCGCAACCGGGCGCTTCTGGAGATGAACCGCTCGCTGGAGCGACGCGTTGCCGAGCGCACGCGCGATCTGTCGCAAGCCAATGAGCGTCTACGGGCTCTATCCCTGGAGGATTCGCTGACCGGCCTTTCGAATCAGCGCCATGCAATGATCCAGCTCGAGACGCTTTGGATGGAGTGCCGCGACCTCGGCAAAGCGCTGGCGGCGCTCATGATCGATGCCGACCATTTCAAGTCGGTCAACGACAATTACGGACACGACGCGGGAGACAAGGTTCTCGTCGAACTGGCCCGCTGCATCAAGGAATCGGTGAGGACGGACGACCTCGTATTCCGTCTCGGGGGCGACGAGTTCCTGGTGCTCTGCCCACATACCGACCGTGAAGGGGCTTTGAGGGTCGCCGATCAGGTCGCCAGGCGGGTGGCCGACCTGCGGGTTGACCTCGGAGGCGCGATCTGGTCCGGCAGCATCAGTGTCGGGGCAGCATCGCAGACTCCGTGCACTCAGTCCTTCGATAGCCTTATCAAGGAAGCCGACGACGCCGTCTACCTGGCCAAGACTGCCGGTCGGGCCTGCATTCGTTTCGCCGGGAATCTGCCGAAGTAGCGATTCGAGCCGCCGGACGCGCGCCTGTGAGCAAACGCATCGTTTGAATCCTCGTTTATCGCCCCGATATAGAATGAGCAGGTAAAAAAGAGCGCGCTCGGCGTTGGCAAGCCAGGACACGCGCGCCGCCTTTTTCTCCAGATTTGACCGAAGCCATGATTTCCAACTCGCAACCTTCCGTCGGGCACGACTGGCCGGCCGCCGATGAGCTCCGCTTCGACGCGGGCGTTCGCTTGCGCACCGACCACCTGTTCGGACGCCTCGCCGACGTGATCCCGGAGGCCGAGTGGCCGCTGCATGCCCCGCTGATCGACGCGATCAACCGGCTCAAGGCCGAGCGCAACGCGGTGATCCTGGCGCACAACTACATGACACCGGAGATCTTCCACTGCGTCGGCGACGCGACCGGCGATTCGCTCAAGCTGGCGCAGCTGGTCGCCCAGGCCGACGCAGACGTGATCGTCCAGGCCGGCGTTCACTTCATGGCCGAGACGGCCAAGATCCTGTCGCCGGAAAAGACCGTGCTGATTCCGGACCTGCGCGCAGGGTGCTCGCTGGCCGCCTCGATCAACGGCGCCGACGTGCGCAGGATTCGTCGGGCCTACCCCGATTATCCGATCGTCACCTACGTCAACACCTCGGCCGAGGTCAAGGCCGAGTCCGATATCTGCTGCACGTCGTCGAATGCGGTCCAGGTCGTCGAGGCCGCGGCCCGCCAATGGGGCACCGACACGGTCGTCATGATTCCCGACGAATACCTGGCAAAGAACGTCGCCAGCCAGACCGACATCCGCATCCTGACCTGGAAGGGCGCCTGCGAAGTACACGAGCGCTTCACCGCCGACGAGATCGAGCAGCTGCGCAAGGAGCATCCCGACGCGATGATCATCACGCACCCGGAGTGTCCGTCGGACGTGCTGAAAGCCGCCGACTTCGCCGGATCCACCGGCGCGATGGCGGCGTTCGTGCGCGACCATTCGCCGAAGACCGCGATCCTGATCACCGAGTGCTCGATGAGCGACAACGTCTCGGTCGAGAATCCGGGCACGCGGTTCATCCGCCCGTGCAACCTGTGCCCGCACATGAAGCGGATCACGCTCGCCGGCGTCTACGAGTCGCTGCGCCTGCTGCAGTTCGAGGTGACGGTGGATGCCGACGTCGCCGACCGGGCGAGGAGAAGCGTCCAGGCCATGCTCGACCTTCCGCTGCCGGGCAAGCCGCCGGCATTCGACACCCGGCGGCCGGTCGCCGCGGCGGACTACGTGACGGTCTGAACACCGACCGAGCCTTGACCAGGGAATTTTCGATGCACCAGGCACCCGTCGTAATCGTCGGCTCCGGAATCGCCGGCCTGTGGACCGCGCTGCACGCCGCACCGCTGCCGGTGGTGCTGCTGGCGGGCAATTCGCTGGGCGGCGATTCGTCGACCGGCTGGGCCCAGGGCGGGATTGCCGCGGCCCTGGGCGAAGACGACAGCCCGGCGCTGCATGCCGAGGACACCGTTGCCGCCGGCGCCGGACTCGCCGACGAGGCCGCGGCCTGGCTGCTGGCCGAAGCCGCACCCGACGAGATACGCGCACTGGAAGACCTTGGCGTTTCCTTCGATCGCCTCGCCGACGGGCGCTGGGCGCTGTCGCGCGAAGCCGCGCACAGCCGCGCCCGCGTGGCGCGGGTCGGCGGCGACCGCGCCGGCCAGGCGATCCTGGATGCGCTGACCGCCGCGGCCCGGGCGACAACCCATATCGAAATACGCGAAGGCTGGTTTGGCCGCGGACTGCTGCAACGCGGCAACCATGGCTGCCGCGGCGTGCTGGCTCAGGACACGTCAGGCAACCGGCAGGAAATTCCGGCCCGGGCCAGCGTCGTGGCCACCGGCGGACTGGGCGGGCTTTACGCGACCACCACCAACCCGGCCGGCAACCGCGGCCAGGCGCTGGCCTGGGCGGCGCGCCTGGGTGCGTTCATTCGTGATCCGGAATTCGTCCAGTTCCACCCGACCGCGATCGACATTGGCCGCGACCCGGCGCCGCTGGCCACCGAGGCGCTGCGCGGCGACGGCGCGGTGCTGGTCGACCGGCACGGGCGTCGGTTCATGCCGGATTTTCACCCCGACGCCGAACTGGCGCCGCGCGACGTCGTGGCACGCGCCGTGCACCAGCAGGTCCAATCCGGCTCAGGCGCTTTTCTCGATGCCGTCGGCGCGGTGGGTGAACAATTCCCCGGACGCTTCCCGACCGTGTTCGACTCCTGCATGGCCGCGGGCATCGACCCGCGCGTCCAGCCGATTCCGGTCGCGCCGGCCGAGCATTACCACATGGGCGGCGTGGCCACCGACAGCGACGGCTTCAGCGAGATCCCCGGCCTGTACGTGATCGGCGAGGCCGGCTGCACCGGCGTTCACGGGGCCAATCGGCTCGCGTCCAATTCGCTGCTGGACGCGCTGGTCACCGGCGGCCGCGCCGCTCGAAGAATCCGAGACACGGAATCCAACCTGCACCTCGCCAGGGGACCGGCCGAAAAGCCCGAACCGGCGCTTTCCGGGCGCCCGATGCGCGAACTCCGCCAGGCGATGACGCGCCACGCCGGCGTCGAACGCAGCGCCGAGGGCCTCGAGTCGCTGGTCGAGCTCATCGGCGCAATGACGGCCGAGCACGGCCCGGCCGACGCCCTGGTCGCCGCCCGCTTCGTCGCCGCCGGTGCGCTGTTGCGCGAAGAAAGCCGCGGGGCGCACGCGCGCGTCGACTTTCCCGGCCAGACCGCGCCGGTCACGCATACCGAACTCAACCTCGAGCGGCTGGAGCAGATGCTGCCCTCCGAGAGGCGCAAGCGCGGCGCGGCATGAGCAGCAGCGGAGCAGACGACATGAACACGATCGACATTCTCCCGGCGGCGGTGCCAGACATCGTGGCGCTGGCGCTGGCCGAAGACCTCGGGGGGCGCGGCGACGTCACCGGGCAGGCGACCATTCCCGCCGATGAAATCGCGCGATTCGAACTACGCGCGCGCAAACCCGGCGTGCTGGCCGGGCGCGCCGCGGCGGCAGAGGCCTTTGCCCAGGTCGATGCGCGCATCGACGTCGACTGGCGCGTTGCAGACGGGATGAAGCTCGCCGCCGGTGATTGCATCGCCACGCTTTCCGGACCGGCTCGCGCCATTCTGACCGCCGAACGCACCGCGCTGAATTTTCTCGGCCGCCTGAGCGGGATCGCGACGCTGACACGCGCCTACGTGGATGCGGTCGCCGGCACCGGTGCACGCATCGCCCATACCCGGAAGACCACGCCCGGCCTGCGCGCGCTAGAACTGGCCGCCGTTGCCGCCGGCGGCGGCGCATCCCACCGCTTCGGCCTGGACGACGCAGTACTGATCAAGGACAACCACGTTGCGGTTTGCGGCGGCGTAGGGGAGGCGCTCGCACGGGCGCGCGATTTCGCCGGTCACATGACGCGGATTTCGATCGAGATCGACACGCTCGATCAACTGGACGATGCTCTGCACGGGGGTGCCGACTGCATCCTGCTGGACAACTTTTCGCTGGCGGACATGCGTTCGGCCGTCGAGCGGATTGCGGGCTCGAGCGTCGTGCTCGAAGCCTCCGGCGGCGTGAATCTGGAAACGGTCGGTGACATCGCCGAAACCGGGGTGCATGTCATTTCGGTCGGCGCAATTACCCACTCGGCCCCCAACCTCGACCTGGGCCTGGACGACGGCTGATCACCAAGTCTCCGTTCGGCCTCGGGCCGGACCGGCATTGAACAGGGTAGAACCTCTCTTTGCCGGAGCAATCCCATGGCCTGTTCTTTCACGATCACCGCGTCCAGAATCCGTCTCTTCCTTGCGCTGCTGATGCTGGTCTGCGGCGGTGCGCAGGCCGCCACGCTGGAGGCGCTGCCCGGGACGTCGATGCCCGGCAGCGAAATCATCGCGCGCGGCGAGGGGTATCCCCGGTCCGAGTTGGTCGAGTTCCTGCTCGTCGACGCCGTGACCGGTACCTCCACGCCATCCGGAGAGTTGTTCGCCGCCGACGACGGCCGCCTGTTCGGCCGCATTACCCTGCCGACCGTGACGCCGGGCAGTTACCGGGTGCAGGCCCTGGTGCGCGGCGTGCTCCAGGGATCGACGTCGATCGAGCTGCTGCCGCCGCCGGCGCTGTCGCTGTCTGCCGCGGAAGGCCCCCCGGGGCGCCTGGTGGACGCCACGTTCGGTCCGATTGCCGCCGGCCGCGTCACGATCTACTACGACGACGTACCGGTGCTGGGTCCGGTCCTGCAGTCCGGCGGTTCCTTCCGGGCTTCATTCGTCGTGCCCGCCGACCGGCCCGATCCGTTGGGCGGGTCGGTGCAGGTACGCGCCGAGCAGGCGGCCGGCGGCAGCATTGCGGCAACCGCGTCGACACCGTTTCAAAGCCTGCCCGAGGTCGACGATGAAATCGTGCTGACCACGTTCTCGGGCCCCGGCGAGCCTCTGTCGCCGGGGGAGACGTTCACCTTCAGCGGTAAGGTCCAGCTGCCTTCGTTCAGAAGTCCATCGGACTATCGATGGACCGTTGCAATGCGCGCGGTCGACGGTCGCCTCGTACCGGTGAATCTCGCTCCGATCGAGTTCGACGGCGCCGGCAACTTCGAGGGAACCGGCGTGATGCCGAGCCTCGCATCCGGGTTCGGCTACGTGGCATTCGGGCCAGCGACCGAGCTGGGACTGGTCTACAAGCTGCCGAGTTCGGGCAATAGCCAGTTCCTGCAGGCAGTCGTCATCGAGTACGAGCCGTTCGAGGTCCAGACGCTGAGCTTCAACGTCCGCCACCAGAGCGACGACTCGCCGGTCGAAACCGCGGTGGTCACGGTGTTCGCCAACACGCTCTTCGTGCCGCCGGGCTGGAACTTCGAGGAAGACGGCCTGCCCGGGACCCGGGCGGCCGGCACGACGCTGCAGAAGCCGATGTGGTCGGCGGCCTATGCGGCCCCCAACCAGTACGTCGACGCGGTGCAGCAGGCCACCCACGCCATCGGCTCCCACACCAATCCGGTCACCGGTTGCCCGATCACGCTGAACAGCGGCCTGACCGACGCCAACGGCAACTGGCAGGCCAACGCAGTGCCATGGCTGAACTGGTTCTTCGATGCGCTCGCCTACGACACCAGCCAGCTCGACATCAACACTCGGGTCAAGGGTCCGGGCAAAGCGACGTTCTCGGCACGGATCAGCGCCACGCACCTCGATCTCGGGCTGATCAATCCCGACAACGGCGTCTGCACCGGCCAGCAGTTCGACTTCCAGTTCGATTACGAAACCGACACCTGGAAGCTGAAGTCCGACCTCGACGGCGACTTCGACCTTACCTTCGACCCGAACGAAACGATCGATGTCCCCCTGCCGGAGTGCGGGGCAGCGGTGCCCGGTATCCCGGCCGATCCGTACATGCCCGGCGTACCGACCCAGGAGGTCACGTTCCTGGGCCAGCCGGCCCTGCGCTTCGGGGCCCTGTGGAGCTTTCCCGGTACCAATGGCGCGTCGCTGACGGTGGAGAATGTGCCTCAGCTCCGGCTTCCGCACGCGTCCTTCGTGTTCGGCCTGCTGCAGAATCCCACGCTGTATTTCGACGGCCAGAAGGTCGGGCCATTGACGCCGCAGGGCGCGGCCTGCGGGCAGAACGGCATCGACTACGTGATCGACCTGCCCCAGCTGGTGACCTATCCGCCCGGTATCCGGACCGGCTACATCACCGCCGAAGACTCCAACGGACAGCCCATTCCGCCGAAGTTCTTCCAGGTCGACATCCGGCCGGGTCCGACCTGGATCAATCAGGCCGGCGACTTCACGACCCGCGGCATCTTCTGGTCGCCGGACAAGGTCAGCCTGTTCGCGGCCGAACCGGTCCGCGACCAGCAGATCGGCGTGCAGAACCCCGGCTACGGCATCGGCGACATGGGCAACGACAACGAATCCGAGGCGGACCTGTACCAGACGCTGCTGCCGAGCGGGGCGGGGGTTCGGCGGCGGCTTGGCGACGCCAGCAGCATGGCCGTGAACCTCGCGAACGATCCGGTCGACAACGAGGCCAACGGCTCCGGGTCCTCGCCCGCCAACCCCGTCCCGTTCGGCAGCACGACGCCGATCACCGTGCTCGATACCGGCAAGATCCCGCTGTTCCGCTACGCCTGGGGCATTCCGCCGATCGCGTCGGCGACGGTCGGTGCCGATATCTGGTTCAAGGCCCTCTATGCCTACTATGGAGAATGGGTCATGACCAATGGGCAAGTGCTCGTCGACGTGACCACCGAGGCGATTGCGCAGGCCGGGCTGGACCTGTGGATCGACGCCAGCGTGATCCTCGACCTGGTCTCGCTGAGCGCGTTCGCGCTTCCGAACTTCGAGCTGACCATGCCGTTGGTGGTCGACGACAACCAGTTCGACGCCGAGGCCAGTGAGCCGTGCTTCGAGTTCGCCCTGGACGTTGCGTGGGAGGTCAAGGTCGGTTGGTGCCCGCTCTGCATCAAGGCCGGCGACCTCGCCGGGTTGTTCGCCATCCAGGAACCGCCGAGTTGCGCGAGCCCGGCTGTCCGGGCAGTGCGCGCCGTGCCCGACATTCCGCCGATCGACCGCACATCGCTGGCGGTCGACGGCGCCGGCCTGGCCAGCATGGTCTGGGGCGACGGTTCGGGCAACCTGCAGTTCCAGGGGTACCAGAACGGCGTACCGTCGGCACTGCAGGCGCTGGCGGTCGGCCCCGGCGCGATGGGCGCGGACCACGCCTACTTCGACACCGGCAAGGCCCTGCTGGTCTGGGCGCAGAGCAGTCTCAGCGAAGCCAAGTTCATGGCGCTGGACGGCGACCCCAACGACCCGCTGGACGGCGACTTCGCGGGCGCACTGGCCGCCCAGCACCTGGTCTACCGGGTCGACGACGGCAGCGGGTGGAGCACTCCGATGACGCTGACCCCGGCCGGCGGGGGCGACGGCGGGGTCGTGCTGGCCGCCTGCCCGGCCACCGACGCGAGCTGCCCGGCCGGCGGCGAGGTGCTGGCGGTCTGGGTCCATGATGCGTCCGGCAACGTCAACCTGCACGACCTGAGACTGCAGTACGCGTTCTTCGACGGCACGGCCTGGAGCCCGATCCATGACATGGATGCCGGCAGCACAGCCAAGGACCTGCAGCCGACCGCGACCTACCTGAATGGCGATCCGGTCGTGTTCTGGGTTCGGAACCCGTCGGTATCCAACGACGGCAGCACAGCGACGTACGACCTGAACCAGCGCCGGATCGCCTACCGGTTCCTGCGCCAGGCCGCCGGGGTCCAGGAACCTTCCACGCTCCCGCAGGGCGTCGCGTCCCCTTCGGTCCAGCCGTTCACGTCGAATTCGCTGGCGATCGCCTTTTCGGTCGCCACCGAGGCCAACGCGTTCCTCGGCACGCGTCGATCGCTGCACACCGCGTTCGGCATCCAGTGCTTTGCCGGCGTCTGCCAGTTCAATTCGTCCCAGGAGCGCAAGGACAGCCAGAACCGGCGCATTTTCGTCGAGCGTCCGACACTGACCCGCAATCTGAACGGCCAGGGCGTCATCACGTTCCGCCAGCTCGGGGTCGAGAATCCGACCGACGATGATCCCGACGGCGTGCTGCAGAACACCGGTGCATTGATGCAGATGATCTTCGACTACCAGCCGCTGGCGCCGCCGGCTCCTGCCGATCCGTTCGAGCTGAGCAACCTCGGTGCGGTGAACTGGAAGGTGGACTCGGTGTTCGACCCGGCATCGAACGCGGTGCTGAGCAGCGCCGTGCAGGTCGAATCGGCCGCCGGGTTCGCTCCGGCGAAGTCGCCACGGCCGATCCCGGGCGTCAACGAGCGCAGGATCGGCACCGCCGGCGCCACGCTGGCGCTGGTCGAACGGCCGATGCTGCCGGAGTTCGAGCTGGTCTCTGCGAGACTGGACCCGAGCTGGATTCCCGAAGGCGATACGGCCGCGCTCGAGGTGCGGGTCCGCAACAACGGGACCGCGTGGACCTCTTCCGGGCCGCTCCTGGTGGCCACATTCTGGGACGGCCCGCCCGGCCTTGGCCTGTCCGGCCCGCAACAGGCTCTCGACGACCTGCCCTCCGGCCTGCCGGTGGACATCACGATGCAGATTCCGCTCCCGGGCGGATTCAATCGGGACGACGAACACACGCTGTACGTGGTCGTCAATCCGCTTCAGCAGCAGATCGAATCCGACGCGTCCAACAACACGCGGTTGGTGGCGGTGGGGGCCCTCCCGCCACCGACGGGACTGGAGAACGTCGACGGCGACGCCAGCGGTACGATCGTCCTGCATTGGGAACCGGTCGGCGACCCGCGCGTCACCGGCTATCGCGTTTACCGGGAGGATCCGGATGGCAGCGTCCACCACGTCGGTGTTACATCGGTCCCCGGCTTCGCGGACTTCTCGGCTGAACCTCGGCAACGCCACCGATACTCCGTCACCAGTCACTCGGCGCGGCTTGCCGAATCGGCGCCGAGCGAAATCGTCGAAGCCTGGACACTCGATCCCGACGCGATATTCGGCGACGGCTTCGAGTAGCCGGCCGCATGGGTTCGTGCGTGAGAAGGGCTTCAGCCCGAGGCTGCTGCCTGGATTCGCATCGCGATCCGGTCCAGGTCGCGCAACCGGTAGTGGCCGGGCACCAACGCCGCCCGGGCGCGCTCTAGCACCGATTCCATCAGCGCAACCGCCTCGTCGTGGCGCCCGGACAAGGCCATCGCTTCGGCCTGCCAGGCCTCGACCAGCAGGGTCTGAGGGTGGTCGCCGCCGATCGCCGCGGCCAGCGCGGCGTGCGCACCGTCGAGCAGCGGCGCGGCCTCTTCCGGCCGACCCAGGCGATTCAGCGCCGCAGCCCGATAACTGTCCGCGATTCGCGCCAGGGGATGGTTTTCGCCATGCGCGGCGAGCACGTCAGCGTGGATCCGAAGCGCCGCGTCCAGCGCCTCGTCGTGACGCTCGAGCCAGTACAGGCCCTCGGCGCGGTTGAGGCCGTTGGTCCAGGGCAGCGGGCCGACCGGCGCCGTGCTGGCCTCGATGCGGGCGGCCAGCGCGGTCGCCAGCTCGACCGCCTCGCGCGGACGGTCCAGCTCGAGATAGCGGGCGGCCCGATTGCTGTCGATCACCAGCGGCTCCGCCGAATCCGGCGGGAACGCTCGTGGCGCCCCGGCCGATGCGGCTTCGAGCAGGGCAAGTGATTCGTCGACCTGGCCTCGGTCGGCCAGCACGTTGCTCAGCGCCACCTGGGCCATCACGGTGCGGCGCTCGCCTTCGCCGAGCCAGTCCAGGGTATCGGCCAGGTTGTCCCGGGCCAGCGTCTCGGCCTCCGCCATTTCGCCCCGTCCCAGGCGTACCTGGATCAGCCGATCGCGCGCGACCAGCGTATTGACGTGCCGCCGGCCGTTGACCCGCAGGCTCTCTTCCAGGGCCGCGGCACCGACTTCGGCCGCCTCGTCGAGCCGACCCCCGCGCGAAAGCACCAGCGCCTTGAGCGAACGGGCGCTCTGGGCTGCACGTGCCGTGCGTGCGTCAACATGCAGCGCCAGCGCGCGATCGAGTTCTGCCAGAGCCGCATCGGTGCGGTTCTCAGCCATCCGCAGCCCGGCCTTGCCGACGTGCGCGTAAATCATCTCGTACCGGTCGGTCGCCACCCCGGCATCGGCCATCTCCAGCAGTCGATTCCAGGTCGCCTCGGCCTCGTGCCGACGCCCGGTCGCATGCTCGACCCGCGCGATCGCGTCGAGCAGCCCGATGCTGCGCGGATGTGACGGCCCGAGGCGCTCGGTATAGGTCGCCAATGCCGCCCGCAGCAGCGGCTCGGCAGCAGACGGCGGCCCCAGCGAAAGCCAGGTACGTCCGGCCAGCGCCCGGACCCGGGCCAGCGCAAGCGGTCGGTTCTCGAAGCGCCGTTCGGCTTCCGGCACGGCCCGCTCGAGCACATCGACGACCCGGGCTTCCCGGCCGAGTTCGGTGGCTCTCGGCGCAGCCAGCACGTCGCGAAGCAGTTCGTTGACCGCCGACGTTTCGCTCTCGGCGTCGCGCACCCGGGTGTAGGCGGTCAGCGCGATCGCGAGGCCGGCCAGCAGCAGCCCGAATATCGACCCGACCGCCAGCGTGCGGCGTCGCCTCGCCGGTGCCGTATGCAGTCGCTCCAGGCGGTCGACGACGCTGTCGATATTCGGCCGGCTGTCCGGTTCGCGCGCGAGCATGTCGCGAAGCAGCATGCGCCAGCCGCGCGGCGTACCGGGCGCGTCGACGTCCACGTCCGACCGGCCGGCGTGCAGGGCACGCAAATCCTCGACCGAATCGGCCTCGAACGGGTAGCGGCCCCGCACCAGGAACGCGAACACCACGCCGAGCGCGTGGATATCGTCGGCCTGCGACGCCGGCCCGCCGGCCAGTCGTTCGGGCGACATCACCGCCGGCGAACCGGCACCGCTACGGCGACCGCCCTCGCGCCGCGCGCTGCCGAAGTCCATCAGCACGACGCGGCCGCCCGGTTCGATCATCACGTTGCCGGGCTTGAGGTCGCCATGGACCAGCCCATGGCCGTGCACCGCCGCAACTGCAGCGGCCAGTTGGCGCGCGATCCGAAGCGCTTCGGCGAAGGTCGGCGCGCCCCCGCGGACGTGGTCGCGCAAGGTCGTGCCCTCGACCCTGTCGGCCCAGAGTCCAGGCACGCCGTCCCGGATGTCGGCGCCATGCACGGCCAGCACGTTCGGGTGGCGAACGCGAGCCAACTGCCGCGCCTCGTGAATCCAGGCCTCCGGGTCGGAGGCCGGCCCATCTGCGCGCCTGAGCTTCAACGCGACCTCGCGCTGCAGAATCGGATCGAACGCCAGCATCACGAGGCCGAAGCTGCCCCGGCCGAGCCTGCCGCGGATTTCAAGGTGGCCCCACCGATCGCCCGGCCCGACGTCGCTCGGATCACAGTGCCGCATCACCCCGGCCAGCTCGGCCAGCTGCCGCAAGCGACCGAAGGCTTCGGCCGGCAGCGCCGCTCGAGCCGCCTCCCAGTCGATCGCCTCGCCGTCGGCCAATCGCGCGCTCCAGGTCTCCAGTGCGTCGCGACCCGCCGCGTTCACTGCATCCTCCGGGTCAGCCCGGTCAGGCCGCGAACGACCAGCATGCGCGCCGCGTCCGACGAATCGGCGTCGAGTTCGACCGCAATTTCGGGATAGGTCAGGTCGAATTCCAGCCGGAGTATGACCGCGTTCCGCTGCTTCTCGGTCAATCGTTCGAGCGCGCGCTCGTAGGCATCCAGCGTCTGTCTGCCGATCGCGGTCTCGAGCACGCTGGGCGCATCGTCTACGGGCTCGAACCCGCTGTGAAGGTCGGCCGCGCGACGGCTGCTCCGGCGAAGCTCTTCGCGCACGGCGTTGAGGAGGATGGTTCGCAGGTAGGCAAGCAGCGCGCCCGGACGACCGGCGTCGAAGCGGTCCATGTTGTTCAGCGCGCGCAGCAGCGACACCTGGACCAGGTCGTCGGTATCGGCCAGGTCGCGCGCGCGCTGCGGAAGTCGGCCATGGGCCCAGCGTCGCAGTAGCGGCAAGCAACGCTGAAAGAGCCGCTCGCGGGCCGCATCGTCGCCGTGCTGCAGTGCGCGCACCAGCGTGGCGGTGGATTCGAGTTCCGGATCGGACATGCGGCACCTGAGTTGGTCGAGCCCCGTTGGGTGCGCGCCGGGCCGCACCCGTCCTTGCGTCGACTATGGCCTGTCCGAATTCTTTTTGTCAACTGCCGGAATACCGGGAAAATGCGCCCGGCCGGCGCTCAGCGCGGCCGGTAGAGGCCCCTGAACCAGGTCTGCCATTCGCCGCTGTCGTCGCGCTGCCAGAACTCCTGGAGCACGGTGCCATCTTCGTTCGGGGTCCAGCGACCACGGAAAGGCACGCTGGTGCCGCGCGCGTTCGAATGCAGCGTGCCTTCCAGCACCATGCGTCCTTCATCGTCCAGGCCGCCGGCGTAGTCGATGAAGCCCGGCGCGCTCTGCCAGACCTGGCGCCAGGCGCCCTGCAGCGGATCGTGGAAGTTCATGCTCATGCCGGTGCCGCCGCCGGCACTGGTCCATTCCTCGACGATCAGGCAGCCGTTCTCGCGCAGCGTGACCCGGTTGTCGCCCAGTTTGTCCCCCGTCTCGGGGTCGAATACTTCCCAATCGCCGACCCAGAAATCGAAATCGCGATAAGGCGAAACCTCTGTCGTGCACGCCGGCGCCGGTCGGGCCTCCGGCTGAACCTCTTCGAGATCCTGCGCAGGCGTCGAATCCATGCGCATGACGCAGAGGACTGCGAGCGCCGCGAGCGTGGTTCCCGTCATTGGCTTCATGGCGTATTTCTCCGATTGGCAGAATACGAGTCTAGCCGCACCCGGACCGGAGGATATTCGGGAAATGTCCGGGTCTTTGAACATCGAAGCGCTCCGGCCGATTGATCCAGGTCAACAGCAAGCCGCTGACGCTCATCTAGATTTGAGCCGGCTCACCGGACGCAAGGACCTCAATGAAGGACCGGGCGGCCGGTATCTGACTGCGCTTCCAATGGACCCGGAATGAACCAACTCGAAAAAATCGAACTGCTCCGACAGGCAGACCTCTTCAGCCCGCTCGAGGATCGAAGTATCGAACAGCTCGCGGCCGGCTCGAAATCGAGTCGCTTCGACCGAAAAGCCAGAATTTCCCGCACAGGTGACTTGAGTCCGGGCATCCGGCTGGTCCGCTGCGGCTTGCTCAAGCTCTCGATCCACTCTCACCAGGGCCAGGAAAAGGTCATCGCGATGCTGGACCGAGGCAAGGCCTTCGGGCAGGCCGAGATATTCTCCGGGCAGCCTTTTCATTACGACGCGCACTCGATATCGAAGGTGGAGTTGTTGACCGTGTCCCGGGATTCGGTTCGACGGGTCAGCCAGGCCGACGCCCGGTTCAACCGCGCGTTGGTCGAATGCCTCAGCCGACAGTTCGATGCGCTGGTCCGGGACATCAAGTACGCAAGCGGCTATACGGTTTCGCAACGGCTCGTGTCTTTCCTGTTGTATCGCGCCGAAGCGCAATCGGGCAAGGAAGCCATGGTCGAACTGGCATTCACCAAGACGGCGCTGGCCTCGCGACTCGGCATGTCGCCGGAATCGTTCTCGAGAACGCTGCGTTTTCTCCAGGACCGGGGGCTGATCACGGTACGGGTCCGGCGCATCCGAATCAACGACGTGGACGCGTTGTCCGACCTGCTGGCCGAGTCGCTTCGGGACGGCACCTGCCTGATGCATCTTTCCTCCGATCAGCCTTTCCGGACGCCGGTCCTGCGCCATTGAGGCGCGACAGGTCTCGGTACCTATTCCCGCCGCTCGATACCGTTAGCGCGGGCAATCGCAGGACGTGCGACTTCGGTTAAGGTGAGCATCCCGATCAACCGGATGCAAGCAAGATGACCGACCGACGCGAGTTTGATGTTGTGCTCATGGGCGCCACCGGCTTTACCGGCCGACTGGTGGCCGAACACCTTCTGGCCCGTCACGGCTCGGGCGGCGATCTGCGCTGGGCGCTGGCCGGTCGCAGCCAGGCCCGGCTTGAGGAAATTCGAACCGGGCTCGGCGACCGCGCGTCCTCGCTGCCGCTGATCGTCGCCGACAGCCACGACCGGGGTTCGCTGGACCAGCTGGTGCAGCGCACGCGCGTGGTCTGCACGACGGTCGGGCCATACGCGCTGCACGGTTCGGAACTGGTCGCGGCCTGCTGCGCCCACGGCACGGACTACTGCGATCTTTCGGGCGAAGTCCCGTGGATGCGCAAGATGATAGACCAGCACGCCGAGGCGGCGAAGAAAAGCGGCGCGCGCATCGTGCACTGCTGCGGCTTCGACTCGATTCCGTCGGATATGGGTGTCTGGTTCCTGCAGCGTGCTGCAACCGAAAAGTTCGGCAAGCCGATGGAGCGCGTCCGGCTGCGGGTCAAGGCGGCCAAGGGCGGCTTGAGCGGCGGTACCTTCGCCAGCATGCTCAACATCGTCGAGGAATCGAGACGCGATCCGGAAACGGCCAAGGTGCTGAAGAATCCGTTTGCGCTCTGCCCGCCGGAGGCTCGCAAGGGACCGCGGCAGCCCTACGTCAGCGGTCCGAAGTTCGACGCCGCGATCGGCAGCTGGATGGCGCCGTTCATCATGGCGGCGATCAATACCCGCGTTGTCCACCGCGCCAACGCGCTGCAGGATTTCGCCTACGGCAAGGGGTTCCGGTACGACGAGGCGGTGCTGACCGGCAAGGGCTTTGGCGGCCGGGCCAAGGCGACCATGGTATCGCTGGGCATGGGTGCCTTCGCGCTGGGCGCCGCGATGGGGCCGACGCGCTCGCTGCTCAAGAAGATGGTGCTGCCCAAGCCCGGCGAGGGTCCGTCGCCCCAGCAGCGCGAAGCCGGCTTCTTCAACATCATCGTCGAAGGGCGCACGTCGGAGGGCAGCACGCTTCGCGCCCGGGTCAAGGGCGACCGTGATCCCGGCTACGGCTCCACCTCGAAGATGATCGGCGAAGCCGCGGTCTGCTTGGCGCGCGACATAGGCGACGGCGTCAAGGGCGGTTTCTGGACGCCTGCCACGGCGCTTGGCGGCAAGCTGCTCGAACGGCTTGAAACCCATGCGGGCGTCACCTTCGAAATCGCCGACTGAAGCACGGACAGGCAGTCACGGGATGCAGGCAGGCATTCGGTATGATTGAAATCAAGAAATCCGCGAGAAGCGTCCATGCGAAAACTCATCGCCCGGGTAGCCGGGCAAGCCGGAATGCGGCAGACGCTGCTCGTCGCGGCCACAGTGCTCCTCGTTTCGGCCTGTTCCACGGCGCCCCCGCCACGCGCTGAACCGGACCCGGCCGATGCAAGTTCGCCCCGGACCGACGACGAGCCGAAGGCGAGCTCATCGAGTTCGCGTCCAGACCCGGTATCGACGCCGCGGCCGGTAAACGAGAAAACACCGGTCCGGACGGCGCCTGCGCCCGAGGCGCCGCCGGCACGCGAACCGGCAGACGTTTCCGGAGCTGCCGAACCCGGGCCTGAAACCGGAACCGAGCCCGCAACTTCGGCCGCCCCGGCCGAATCCCGGCCTTCGATCGCGCCTGCACGGACACCGGCGCCCGCATCGCTGGATGGACGAATCGTGCTGGACGTTTCCCAGGTCGACGATGTAGACGACGACTCGATCCGCGACACCATCGTCTACTTCAAGCCGGTCGGCGCCGCGCCGCCCGTCGAACCCGGGGATTTCGAAATCCGAACGCAGCGAAAACGCCTGCTGCCCGGCGTGCTGGTCGTGCCGGTTGGCAGCACGGTTGCATTCCCCAACCAGGACGATATTCTGCACAACGTCTTTTCGGTGTCACCGGCCGCGAATTTCGATCTCGGGCTTTACGGCGAGGGCGAATCGAAGTCGCACACGTTCAGCGAGCCCGGCCTGGCCGTGATTCATTGCAATGTTCACCATGCCATGCGCGCCGATGTGCTGGTTGTCGATACCCCGTTTTTCGCCCGGGCCGATTCCGACGGTCGTTTCTCCATGGAAGGAGTGGAGGCCAAGGCCGGCGAACTCGTTGCCTGGCATCCCCGGGCCGGATTCATGCGCCGCCAGATCACGCTCCCGACCGAATCCCCGCTCGAGCTCGAACTGACCCTGGTTCGCCCGCGCATCCCGGATCACCTGAACAAGTCGGGACAGCCCTACCGACCCGAACGGCCGAGCCGCCGTTAGAACGCGATGAATCTTGGAACCCGGCTGTTCCTGCTGTTCGCGCTGGTGATCCTGTTCGCCGTCGGCTCGGCAATAGGCGTCACTCACTGGCTCAGCCGGAACGCGCTCGACGATGCCGTCGAGAGCGCGCTGGGTTCCAGCGAAGCGGTCCAGAACTTCTTTCAGAATCAGGAGTTGCGCGAACTGGAATTGATCTCCGAACTGGTCGCCAGCGACCGGGCATTCGTGGCCTACGTAACCCAGGCAATGATGAGCGAAGGCGAAGTCGATACCCGCTCGATCACCGACCTGCTCGCCGAGCGCCGGGCTGAACAGGGGTTCGAATTCGCGGCCTTGCTCGATCCGTCCGGCGTGACCCTGGCGGAAACCGGCGGCGTGGTGCGTATCGGCCGCAACCTGGCGCAACTGCCACTGGTGTCCAGGGTAATCGACGATCTTGCGGTGGACAGCGGTTTGTGGATCGAGCCGGACGCGGCCATGATGATCGCCGCCGTGCCACTGGTCAGCGGACGTACCGTGCAGGCATTCCTGCTGACCGGAAAGGTAATCTCGCCTGCGCTGGCGCGCAGCATTGCCCAGGTCTCGCGCACCGAGGTGGCCTATCTGCACCTGGACGAAGCAGGCCTTCAACCCATCGTCTCCACGCTCGATGCCGGCCGGATGCAGGCGTTTGCGAGTGCGCTGGATACCCGCCCGGACGTGTTCGAACGACTGGCGGCGGGCGGCGAACTGAGACGCGTCGAATTATCGTTGGATGGACAGCCCTGGATCCTGCGGATCAATCCGATCGGCGATATGGGCCGAGGCGCGCTGGCATCGGCGGTACCACGCGAACAGATCGTCGGGAGCTTCACTGCGATCACCAATGTCCTGCTGATCGCCGGTGGTGCCGCAATAATATTCGCATCGATCTTTTCGATTCTGGCGGCCCGCCGATTCCTGCGACCGATCGAGCGCTTGACGTCGATCGCCACCAGCGCTACTCGCGGCGAGTTTCCACGCGAGATCAAGGTTGAGGGCAGCGGCGAGATCGCCAGTCTCGAGACCGCATTCAACAGCGTGGTCGCCGACCTGCGCGAGCAGCGCGCCATGGAGCAGTTCCTGGTCGAACTCTGGCAACGCGTCGAGAACGTCGACGTACCCGATGCGCGTGCCGAAACCGAGCTCGCCGACGGCGGGTCCGACGACGCCAACGTTCACCCCGTCGGCACGCGGCTGGGCGATCGCTACGAGATCCTGCAGTGCCTGGGCCACGGGGGAATGGGCGTGGTCTACCAGGTGCGGGACCTGGAACTGGACGAAGTCGTGGCGCTCAAGATGCTTCGCATTACTTCGGGTTTCGACGGCGTCGGCGCGATGAAGAACGAAATCAGGCTGGCGCGCCGGATCACGCATCCGAACGTCGTTCGCACGTTCGACTTCGCCCAGATCGACGATCATCCGGTAATCACGATGGAGTACGTCCGCGGCGTTACGCTCAATCGTGCCATCAGCGCATTCGGCAGCATCGAATACTTTGCCGCGATGCGCCTTGTCAGGCAGATCTGCGCCGGCCTCGCCGCGGCCCACAGGGTCGGCGTGCTGCACCGCGACATCAAGCCGGCCAACGTGATCATCAATTTCAATGCCAAGGTCATGGACTTCGGCATCGCACAACCCTCGGTCATGCGACGTGATGCACGCAGCGCTCGGGGCTCGTTTGCCGGTACGCCCGATTACATCGCGCCGGAACAGATCCGCGGCGACAACGTCGATGAGCGCGCCGACATTTATGCGCTGGGCGTGATGATGTTCGAGATGTTCACCGGCAACCTGCCGTTTTCAGGCGATTCATCGCGCGACGTGCTGCGAGCCCGCCTCAAGCAGGAGCCGACGCAAGCGATGGAGTTCTGGCCGGAAATTCCGGAACGGCTGAACAACCTCATCATGACCTGCCTGGCGCGAGATCCTCGCCAGCGGCTCCAGTCGGTCGACGAGGTGCTCGAACAACTGGTGGAAATCCGTACCGGCTGACGTCCGCCTGCGCCTCTGCGGCTGCTTGCACGACGCGTTACTGGAATACCACCTTCTCGCGCATGGGCGCAAAGATGGCCAGCAACCGGTTCTGGGCCGGCGTCGGAACCCCGACGCGCTCCATTGCGACGATCAGGTCCTCGACGAAAGCATCGAATTCATCGTGCCGAATATCCAGCCCCGAGTGGGCGGCGCGCATGTCGAGGCCCCGGTATGTACAGGGGCCGCCGGTCTCGGCACAGATCTGTTCCACGATGACCGCGTGCAGATTGTCTCTGTCCGTGCCCTCGAACAGAAATGCGATGCGCCTGTCGGCATGGACCTCGTCCAGCAGTTCCCCGACCAGGCGATCCACGCCCTGCTCCCCGCCCAGACGCTGATAAAGGCTGTCGTCGGCGCGACCGCCCGCGCATCCGACCAGGATCAGGGAGATGAGCGCGGCAAGGACGAAATTAAGTGCGGTTTTTTTACATGGCATCGTTCAAGGCCTCAATTCGAGTGAGAGGTACCAGCCGTTCTGCGATGCGAGCGTTGCTATCTCGCCGAAATCGACATAGGCCGCGGTCAGGGATACGTGTCGGTTCGGAACCCAGGCGACAAAGATGTCGAACCAGTCGTCCTCGGGCAAACCGGGGAGATTGCCGGACTTGCTGCGGTATTCCGCACCGATGACGAACGTGCGGTGCAGAAACAGACCGACCGCACCTTCGACGCGTAAACGCCGGCTGTCGCCGCCCGGACCGCCGAATCCCAGCAACCCGGTCTCGTTGGCCTTGGTCGATCGCAGCGTGGCATTGGCGAAAACGTTGTCCCCGCCGAGACCGGCAAGAAACAGCTTGGCCGCACTCAGGTAGACATCCGTGCCGTCGTCGTCGGGCGCGCCCACCAGGCGCGGAATCAGGAAGTCGCGATTGCGCTTGTGCTGAACGCCGACGCTGACCTGCGGCATCCGGCTGTAGACGACGTCCCCGGCGATCCGCACCTTGGCGCCGAGCACATCCTGCTCCAGCGAAGCCCCGGGCAGGCCGAGCGCCGGGCCGAGAGTGACCAGATCCAGTTCCTGGCGAGCGATCGAGAGCTCGAGGCGGTTATATAGATTGACCGAAGCGCCGTAGACGTCAAGCCGATAATCGTCCAGCTCGGAGCGGGTGTAAAAAGCGGTGGCGTCGATTTCCTCCCGGGTGGCATATCCTGAAAGCGTTGCCCATGGAACGATGCCGCCGCCGCCCGAACCTTCGAACGTCGACACGCCCCCGGTGCCCAGCTGCCCGGTGCCCGCCGCCTGCGCCAGGCCGGAGAACGCGAGCAACGCCAGTGCTGCCACGGTCCGATGCGGACCGGCTGATACGAGAGTCATGGGATTTTCCCTTTGATTTGAATCAAGCATAGCAACACGCCGTAACGGCGGTGCGCACGATTGGATTCCCCGGGGAATGCAGTCAGGTCTTCGGTTCGGTGTGCGCCCAGGCAACTTCGATTCCCAACCCATGCTGCCGATCAGGCCTATCGTCTTCAGGGTTTTGCACAGGCGCTTTCGCGCGCCCGTTCGGCGGCCGAACGCACCGGGAATGACGGCATGAAAAAGGCTTTTGTAGCAATTCGCGAGATTTTAAAACAAGCGGGCCGTGCCGCCTGGAAGACGGCACGGCCCGAAAAACGCCCAACCCTTCGGCTACGAACGGCTGCGAAGCTGTCCGAACGCGAGCAGGCCGAACGCCATGAGCATCATCAGGATGCCCCAGCGATTGCCGGTCGGCACGCTGACCGGGGGTGCCGCCGACACGATCGGTGCCGGGTGGACAAAGCACTGCGCGGTGTTGTCCGTCACGCTGGCAGCCGCATCGCAGGCATAGGTGATGCCGTCGGTGGCGCCGTCGTTCTGCAGGCCGGTGGTAGAGCCGGAGCCCGCTTCCGGGTTGCCGGCGCCGTGCTGGAACACGATCTCGAAGCTGCCGTCATAGAGAATGGCCTGGAATTCCCACGGACCGCCGCCGCCGAAGTGGGTTACCCCGCTCCACTGGAATACGTTGCAGCCGAGGTCGAGAGTAGGAAACTGGTCGGACGGCCGTGGACAGCTGGCGAAATACTCGAAGTAGCCGTCGGTTGTAATGATGTCGTCGTGCATCGGATAGATGCGCGCGCCGCCGCCGGTGCTCGGGGAAGCCGGCAGCGGACAGTCGTTGCTCAGATCCCCAGCCCCCGGACTGGCGGTATCAGTCGACAGGAAGCCGTTGGTGGCCATGACGAGCTGGGTGTAGTTGGTGCCGTACAGGTTGAACGGCGCGGCCAGGGCAACCGGCGCGGAAGCCGTGTCGTCGCCGGTCGCGATCGACGCGCCGGTCCCCGAAATATCGATGAAGTCATAACTGCAGCCCGGGCTCGAGCTGTCGCTGACGGTATAGCCGAAGGCATCGCCGGCACCCCGGACGAAGTCGACACCGGCAGAAGGCCCCGTTTCCTGCTTGGATTCCTGCGCGAACGCGGGGACCATGGCAAGCAGGGCAACGCCGGCCACGACCAACAGACGTGGTTTGAGATTCATTATGTTTTTCTCCCTCTTAAATCAAGCTGATGTGAGAAATTTCACAGAATGAGTATAGCTGTGAGTGTTCCCGGGATCAATCAGTATGATAGTGAGATACCTGGTGCCTCGAAATCGTCCGAAAACAGTGCCGCGTCGGCGGACCGAAGATGAACGCGCCTGTTCAGCGGCGGCTTCTCCAGGTGCTGCAGATCACCGTTCGGCCACTCGACTCGCAGGCGCAGCGGTGCAGCCTCCCCAAGGCCGAAATGCAACTCGCGACCATGGCCGGCACCGATCGATTCGCCGATCCGGACTTCACGATGCAGTTCGCGCCCGTCGTCCAGCAGCAGTACCGCCCGTGCGCCCACGGCGTTGCGGTTTACCGTTCCCCCACCTTCCAGTTCGACCTGGAGCCAGTGCCCGGACGTCGGGGTGACATTCCGGAACAGGCGATAACCGGAACCCATGTTGCCGATGACCAGGTCGACGCGACCGTCGGCATCGTAGTCGGCGCGCGCCACACCGATCGTCGGCCCGGTATCGGCGGCGCCGGTATGGGCACTGACATCATCGAAGGGCTGCGGAAACTCGTTTCGATACAGTCGGTTGGAAAGGCCCGGCTGATCATTGACGGTCGCCAGGTAAAGATCGAGATCGCGGTCGTTGTCGAAATCGGCAAACACGGACCCCCAGCCGATCGCCGGCAACGTGCATTGCATCGCCTCGCTCACGTCGTTCCAGTTCAGCGCGCCCTGGGCCGTTTCGTTCTGCAGGAGAATCATTTCGTCGACGCTTGAATAATAGAGATCGAAATCGCCGTCGGAATCGAAATCGCCGACCGATATTCCCATGGAAAAGGCAGGTCTCTCGGCGCCGCTCGTCGCGGAAACATCGGTGAAGCACCAGCCGCTGCACCCAGGGCCGTCGTTTCGCCAGAGCACGTTGCCGAAGCGCTTGTCGTTGACCACGTAGAGGTCGACGTCACCGTCATGGTCAAGATCGCTGAACGCAGCGGCGAAGCCCGGCCCGCCCAGGCGCTGGACGTCCAGCCAATCGCTGACATCGACGAATCCCTGGCCGGAAACGTTGCGGTAAAGCCTGTCCTGCCGGCGCGGATCGGTTTCGTCCTCGCCGAAGTACCAGGAGACGATGTACAGATCCAGCCAGCCGTCGGCATCGAAATCGCCCCAGGCCGCGGATTCGCCCTGGGCCTCGTGGACCAGGCCCATGTCGACGGTGACATCCTCGAATCCGTCGCCGCGATTTCGCAGGAGACGGGGCGCGCCCTGCCCGACCACGAGCAGGTCGTCGCGCCCGTCGTTGTCGTAGTCGGCAAAGGTTGCACCGCCGCTGACATGGGCCGGCAAGGCGACATCGGCATTCAACGGTGAAACCTCGAAGCGACCGTTGCCGATGTTCCGGAACAGCGTGTTCGGCCCGGCGCTGTCGGTCAGGTAGAGATCGACAAGCCCGTCGCCGTCGTAGTCGCCCCAGGCCTGACCGGTAATGAAATAGCGCGCATGATGCGCCTGGGCGATCCCGGCCGAGTCGGTCACGTCGTCGAACTCGATGGCATGTCCTGGCGCGGCTGCAGAACCGACCGCAAGACCGAGGGCGAGGCAAGCGGCGATGTGTTGCCGGCCGACACCGTCTTTGCCAGGGGTGATGTCCGTCGGGTAATCCATCAAGACGCTCCATTCCTGCGCCAGTCCAAACGGGGGAGACTAACCTGTCGGCCTTCCGACCGGCGTAAACGATCCGAACATGCCGGTTTCAATCCGGGCAGAATGGACGCTGGCTTCGAGTATATCCGGCCGGGGTTCTGTCCGGATGCACACAATTTCCCGTGGGGCGTCTTGGCGCAACCTGTCTTTGCCCGGATAATGGCCCCGACACCAACTTCGACCCGATATCCGCTGCAGCCAGGCAGCCGGCGGACTGGAGAACAATGATGGAAGCGCAAGTTCAAGGCGAGCAGGACGGCACACGGGAAGTCCTCGACCGGGAGCTGGTCAACTCCGTGCTCGATGCGGTCGAGGCGAACGACGCCGAGCAGGTCAGCGAACTGCTGGAGCCACTGCACGCCGCCGACGTCGCCGACCTGATCGAGCAGATCGGGGCGTCCGATCGTCAGGCGCTGGTCGAAGTCTGGGGCGAAAACATCGACGGCGAGGTGCTGTCGGAACTCGAGGACTCGATCCGCGAGCCGCTGCTCGAATCGCTATCGCCGGAAACTCTGGCCGAGGCGATCAAGGACATGGACTCCGACGACGTCGTCGATCTGGTCGAGGACCTGGAGGAGGAACAACAGGTCCGAATCCTCGGCGTGCTCGAAGCGGTCGACCGCATCGGGGTCGAGAGCTCGCTTTCATACCCGGAGTATTCGGCCGGGCGCCTGATGCAGCGCGAACTGGTCGCGCTGCCCGAGGACTGGACCGTCGGCCAGGCGATCGATTTCGTTCGAAGCGCCGACGAACTGCCCGACCAGTTCTACCACGTGATCCTGGTCTCGCCGACAATGAAACCTGCCGGGTACGTTGCGCTCGGACGGCTGCTGTCGTCCAGGCGCGACCACAAGCTCATGGATATCGTCGAGCCGAGCTTCCGTACGGTCACGGTGACCGACGAGGAATCGGAAGTCGCCTACCTGTTCAACCACTACCACCTGATATCGGCGCCGGTGGTCGACCAGGACGGCCGGCTGGTCGGCGTGATCACCATCGACGACGCCATGGCGGTGCTCGACGAGGAACACGAGGAAGACATGCTGCGCATGGCCGGCGTCGACGAGGACTCCAGCCTGGCCGATACGGTATTCCAGACCACCAAGGGCCGCGCGGTGTGGCTGCTGGTGAACCTGGTCACCGCGATCGTCGCGTCGCTGGTCATCGACATGTATGCCGAGACCATCAACCAGATGGTCGCGCTGGCAGTGTTGATGCCGATCGTCGCCTCGATGGGCGGCAACGCCGGCACCCAGACCATGACGGTGGCCGTGCGCGCCATCGCCACGCGCGAGCTGACCGCGAGCAACGCGTTGCGCGTGAGCTGGCGAGAGATCACGGTAGGCGCAATCAACGGACTTGCGTTCGGCCTGTTGATGGCCGTGGTGGCCGGCTTCTGGTTCGGCGTGCCGATGCTTGCCGCGGTCATCGCGGTGGCCATGCTGCTGACCCTGATCGCAGCGGCCCTCGGCGGCATCCTGATCCCGATTGCGCTGGACAAGCTCAACATCGACCCGGCGCTGGCCTCCGGGCCGTTCGTCACCACGGTGACCGACGTGATCGGCTTCTTCGCGTTCCTGGGCCTGGCCTCGGCCGTGCTGCTATGAAACGGCCGTGCGGCGATATCCCAACAATCTTGCCGGCAGCAGTACGATCGCTCGCAGCAGCGCAAAAACGCCCTCGAACGCGATGCCGACCAGGCGAAACGGCAGCAGGAGCAACCAGATCACCGGCCACAGAAGCAGCACCAGCAGGGCCAGCGGCCAGCTCAGGACGAACAGGATGCACCAGCAGATTGCGATCAACAGCGTTTTCATGGTGGGCAGCTCCTATGGGTGGCGAATCCGGGGGCGGCAACGCGCGGGCGGTTTTCGCCGACCGTGATTCGTTCACCCAAATTATAAAGATCCGGCCGACGGGACGATAGCGCCGGAAGTCACGGCTGCGCTACGATCGGGTCTGCAGTCCCGGAGACCGATTTGATGACGAACATCGATGAAATTCTGGAATTCTGGTTCGGAAAGGGGTTCCACGATCTCGACGATCCCACGATCGCCGGACGCCAGGCCGGTTTGTGGTGGGGCAAGGATGAGGCCACCGACAACGAGATACGCCAGCGCTTCGAGCCGCAGGTCCAGGCCGCCGGTGCTGGCAAGCTCGATGAGTGGAAGTCTTCGCCCGACGGATGGCTTGCACTGATCCTGCTGCTGGACCAGTTTCCCCGAAACATTTATCGCGATACTTCGGCGATGTTCAGGTTCGACGATCAGGCGCGCGCGCTGTGCGTGGACGGCGTGGAAACCGGCATCGACGCTCGCCTGCGACCGATACAGCGGGTGTTCTTCTACCTGCCGCTGGAACACGCCGAGTCCATCGACGACCAGGAATGGTGCGTGGACCTGATGCGGGGCCTGGTGCGTGAAGTGCCGAAGGACCAGGCGGAGGTCTTCGAGGGTTTCGTCGGCTACGCCGAAGCGCACAGGAAAATCATCGACCGATTCGGCCGGTTCCCGCACCGCAACGCCATCCTCGGACGCGAATCGACCGAAGAGGAAATCGAGTTCCTGAAACAGCCCGGATCGTCGTTCTAGCGACCTTTCCCTGCAATCGGTTCATTTCGAGTCCTTGTCTTCGGGAGCCTCTGAACAACGCTGCGGGGGTGCGGCCTGATTGCCCTTGACGGCGACCAATGCAATCCCCCCGAGCACGGCCGCGCCAGCCAGTGCCAGCCTCAGGCTGATCGGTTCGGCAAGCAAGCCTACACCGGCGACGGCGGTAATGACCGGCACGCTCAACTGGGCCACGGCGGCGGTCGAGGTCTGGATGTGCTTCAACGCGGCATACCAGATCGCGTAGCCCAGCCCGGATGCCAGCGCACCCGATGCCGCAGCCAGCAGAATGCCGGTGAAGTCAAGCGAGGCACGGCCGGAAAATACCGCGGCGATCAAGACCGCCGGAATACTGGCCAGAAGGAAGTTCGAAGCGGTGACCCGCGTCGGATCGCCGGCGCCCCGCGCGCGCAGGGTATAGATTCCCCAGGCGATACCGGCGGCGATCATCAGGCCTGCCGGAACCGGCGGCGGCGCCGCCAATCCCGGAAGCAGCAGCCAGACCAGGCCGGCGAGCGCCAGCGCGAAACCGATCCACTGTCGAGGCGTCAGCCGATCGCCGGTCAGAAGACTCCAGCTGACCATCGTCACCTGTACCGCGCC
The DNA here is from genome assembly GCA_002722315.1 of Lysobacterales bacterium. Classification (GTDB taxonomy): domain Bacteria; phylum Pseudomonadota; class Gammaproteobacteria; order Xanthomonadales; family Wenzhouxiangellaceae. The sequence goes on from PBLG01000044.1 coordinate 83,618, forward strand.
GAACAGCAACAGCGCACCCGTCGCAGCCGTGAGCGAAAGATAGGCCACGGCAAACAATATCGCGTAGCCGAACAGGGCCAGCGCGGAACCCCAGGTGCCGCGTCCATCGGCCAGGCCGGGCCGAAATCGTACGATCAGCCAGAGCATCAGCGCGCCGGCGACGATCCGGATTGCGGTAAAACTGAGTGGATCGATCGCCGTCTGGGTCAGCGCCGCGCGGGCCAGGATCGAGTTTGCGGCGAAGGCGGTCAGCGCCACGATTGTCAAGATCGCGATCCGGAGTTTCATGGGCATTCGGGCAAGGAAAGGTGAATAGGCTACCCTGATATGCGACCTGAACACGGGAAAGCGCACATGGAATCCGAAATCGAGTTGATGGACATGGTCCTCAGGCTGGTCGCCGCCGCCGCGATGGGGTCGCTCATCGGCCTGGAACGCGAGCTGCACAAGCGGCCGGCAGGACTCCGAACGCACATGCTGGTATCGCTCGGCGCGGCGGCCTTCCTGCTGGTCGGTTACGAAATCCTGTTCGCGACCGCCGTCGGCGACCCGTCGGCGCGCATCGATCCTACCCGCATCGTCGAAGGGGTGATCGGCGGCATCGGTTTCCTGGGCGCCGGCAGCATTATTCAGAGCCGCGGCTCCATCCAGGGCATCACGACCGGCGCGGCGATATGGATTGCCGGGGCGATCGGCGTGGCGTGTGCAACCGGAAACTTCATACTGGCCGGGCTGGTCACGGGCATCGCATTGATTATCGTCGTGGTGCTCGGATTTTTCGAGCACGAAGTGATCTACGACGATGAAAACAAGAAACAGGCCAAGAATTAGGGTAGCTCCGAACCGCTCCGCGCGGAGGCGCCCCAGGCCGACAACCCCACGCGATCTATTCGGTCCGGGTTGCTCGCTGCGCGCCCAGCCGGCGGCTTAATTGGCGCACCGTCTCGGGGGCGCCGTCGGCCTGCCTGAACAGCTCCAGGTAGACGGCGGCCGCGTAAAGGTAGTCGAATTCCAGGTTGATTTCGATGCGCCGCGCCAGCGCGTCCTGCAGCTGTTCGAGTTGCAGCCGTATCGCTTCATCTTCAGGCCGCGCCTGCAGCAGCTCCCGAACGCGCCGAAACTCGCCGTCCAGCGCCAGGTAGGCTTCGGAGTCCAGCGCGCGCCCGGCGCGAACCAGGTCGGCAAACGAGTCACCATCGGTGGAATCGGGCGGCATCAGCGGCACGCCAATGTCCCAGTCCTCGCCGGCGTCCAGCGAATCCTGGAGTCGGGTGACGCGCTCGGGTCCCGCCTGCGCCCGATCGGCCTGGGGCGTCGATTCCTGGGCGAGGGCCCCCGGAATTCCGGTGATGACCGTTACGACATGAAGGAGAATGCCGAGCGAGACCCCGGCCAACAACGTCGACCGGCGCCCTGCCTGCCACGCTGCGCGAAACGAAGGATCCACCACTGCCTTCCTCCTGCACTCTTTCGAACGCAACCCCTTGCGTCTGAAACTCTAGTACGGAAGATAGTGTGATGTCAATCACATCGCGTTGCGAAGTCGCGATGCATCCGCCCCGGCCGAGACAGCGCAAAGGTCGAGAGCTGCGTCAACCCGCCTGCGACGCCGTTTCGGACGACCCATCGGCCAAAGACTTGCGCCGGGTGAGGAAATCGCCGATAGCGCGGGCCGCGTTCTGAACGATCACGTACAGGCACGGGACCAGGAACAGCGTCAGCAGCATCGCCGAGAGCAACCCGCCGACCACCGCGACCGCCAGCGGCTGCATCAGCATTGCCCCGGAGCCCGCGCCAATGGCCAGCGGCAGCATGCCGACGACGGTGGTCAGCGTGGTCATCAGGATCGGGCGCAGGCGGATGCCGCCGGCCTCGACGACCGCCTGCTGCATTTCCCAGCCTTCGTTGCGACGGCGCTCGATGTACTCGACCAGCAGGATCGCATTGTTGACCACGATTCCGATCAGCAGCACCGAACCGAGGAAGACCGGCGCGCTGATCGGGGTGCCCGTGACCCAAAGCGCCAGCGCCGAGCCGGCCGCGGCCAGCGGTGCGGCGGTCATGATCACCAGCGGATTGGACAGCTTTTCGTATTGCACCGCCAGCACCACGAACACCAGGAACACCGCAAGCACGATGACGATCGACATTTCGCGGTTGGTTTCGCGGATGGTTTCGAACTGCCCGCCGAGGATCACGCCATACTGGTTCGGCATGTTCAGCGCCTGGATGCGCCGCTGGACTTCGGCCATGATCGTGCCGACATCGTTTTGCGCGGTGTCGAAGTTGCCGACGATCCGCTGGATCCGGACCTGGTTTTCGCGACTGATCTCGGCCGGCCCTTCGCCCAGGCTGAAACTCGCGACCTGGCGCGCCTGGATCGGGCCGTTGACGCCGTTGGCCACGATCACCTGGCCCAGCGCGTCGATGTCGCTGACGTCCTCGCGCGGCAGGCGCACGCGCACGTCGTACTCGGTAATCCCGGTGCTGTAGCGGGTGGGCACGAAGCCCGACACCGCCGAGCGCAACGAGCGGGCCACGCTGCTGATGTCCAGTCCCAGTGCCGCGGCACGTTCGCGGTCGACCTCGATGCTCAGCAGCGGGGTGCGGTCCTCGTCGTCGAGCTCGACGCCGGTCAACCCGGGAATCGTCTCGATCGAATCGACGATCTCGCGCGCCAGGTCCTGGAGCACGCCGATGTCGTCGCCGACCACCTTGAGCTCCATATCGTCGCCGCTGACGCCGAAGCTCAGGCCGCGGATGCCGGGCGACCAGGCCCACATGCGCGCGCCGGCGATGTCGAGCTTGTCGAGGCGAGAGCGGATCTCCGATACCCAGCGGCTGGCCGGCCATTCAGGACGGTCTGCAGCGTCGTCGAGCCGCACCAGCACGTATCCCCGGCCCGGCCGTTCGTTGGCCACGCCGCCCCATACGTTGCCGCCGGCCAGCGCGAACACGCTCTGAACGTGCGGCATCTTGTTGACTTCTTCCTCGATCAGGCGGGTTGCGGCGTTCGTTTCCTCGGGCGTCGCGCCGGCCGGCAGCGACATCGAGATGCCGAGTTCGCCGTCGTCGAGCTGCGGCAGGAACTCGTTGCCCAGGCGACCGGCCAGCGTCAGGCTGCCGATGAACACGGCGACGCCGGCCGCGACCACCGCCCAGCGCCAGGCCAGCAGCCGGTTCAACGCGCCGCGATAGCGTTCGGCAAGCCATTCGATCAAGCCGGTGAAGGCCCGGTAGATGCGCAGCCGACTGAAGCCCGATTCGAACTTGACCTTGGCGAACTGGGCGGCCAGCATCGGCACCAGCGTCAGCGCGACGGCCAGCGACGCGATCACCGCGAATGAGATCGTCACCAGCAGTTCGCGGAACACCAGCGTTGCCAGCCCGGTAATCAGCAGGAACGGCGCGACCGCCGCCAGGTTGGTCAACGTGCCCGCCGTGATGGCCGACATCACCTCGTCGGCGCCTTCGTGGGCCGCCAGGTCGGCCGACTTGCCGAGCTTCTCGCGATGGCGCGAGATGTTTTCCAGCATCACGATCGCGTTGTCCAGCAACAGCCCGACGCCCAGCGCCAGGCCGCCCAGGCTCATCACGTTGAGCGTAAGACCGGCCGCGCCCATCATCGCGAAAGTGGCCATGACGGCCAGAGGGATCGACAGGCCGATGACGAAACTCTTTCGCAGGCTGCCCAGGAACGCCAGCACCACCACCATCGCCAGGACCCCGCCCAGCACGGCCGCGGCCGACACCGACTTCACCGAACCGCGGATGAAATAGGCGGCATCCTCGGTGATCCGGTAATCGATGTCGGGTGGAATGAAGCCCGATGCTGCCAGCGATTCCAGCCGCGCGATCAGCTCGTCGACGACCGCAACGGTGTTGGCGTCGGGCTGCTTGAACACCGAGACCTGGGTGGCCGGGGTGCCGCCCAGGCGCACGAAAAGGCGCTGCTCGCGGTAGCCGTCGCGCACCTCGGCGATTTCGTCGAGGCGAATCCTGCGGTCCGAGCCGGGCACCGCAAGCTGCACGTTGGCGATGTCCTCGGGCGACTTGAAGCGGCCGTCGGTGCGCGCCATCACGTCGAGGCTGTTGCCGGTCACGTTGCCGGCCGCCACGTTGAGGTTTTCCAGTGCCAGCTGCTCCGATACGCCGGCCAGGGTCAGCCCGTAGGAGCGCAGCCGCTGCTGGTCGATGATGACCTCCAGCTCGCGCTCCTGGCCGCCGACCGCCTCGACGCCCGAAACGCCCGGGATCGACTGGAGCTGCGGGGCCAGCCTGTTGTCGACCCAGTCGCGAACCTCTCGCGGGGCCCTGAAGTTCGACGAGAACCCGGCCTCGAACACCGACGAGGATCCCGGATCCCACTTGCGAAGCCGCGGCGGCTCGACGTCGTCGGGCAGCTGGCTTCGCGCACGCTCCAGCAGCCTGGACGCGTTCTGCAGCGCGGTGTCCAGGTCGGTGCCGTATTCGAAGATCAGGTTGACGTCGGTCCGGCCTTCCTCTGCCTCGCTGGAGATCCGGATCAGGTCTTCGGTCGAGGCCAGGGCGCGCTCCAACGGCCGCGTGACCTGCTCCTCGATCACCTCCGGCGAGGCGCCGGGATAGTTGACGTTGATTCGAATAAGCGGATAGACGACTTCCGGCAGCAGGTTGACGGGCAAGCGATCGACGAAGAAAAGCCCCATGACCAGCACCACGGTGGCCAGCGCGGTGGTGCCCACCGGCCGGCGAATCGCCGCGTGGGTCAGGCCGCGGTAATACTTCGTGCCGCGCGCCGGATCGCCGTCGTTCCGCGCCGGTCCGCGCGGCGAGTCGGCCGCTTCATTGTCCTTGCCTGGGCCGCTCATGCGCCACCGCCGACCGTCTCCACGACGCGAACGAGATCGCCCTCGGCCAGATCCAGCGGGTTGGAGGAAACGATCCTGTCACCGGGTTCGAGCCCGCCGAGAATCTCGCGCCAGTCACCGCGGATGACGCCGGTGGTGACCGCGCGACGGACCAGTTCGCTGTCCTCGTTGATCACCATCACGTACTGCTGTTCGCCCATGCCGACCGACCCGGCCGGCACCGCGAGCGCGTTCTGCTTGTAATCCACCAGCAGGTCGGCGCGCGCCAGGAATCCCGGGCGCACCCCGCGCTCGAAGGCCGCGGGCAGCGAGATTTCCACGGTCAGCAACCGGCTTGCACCGTCGGCCGCCGGGAAGATGCGGCGGACCGTGCCGGTCATGGTGTCGGTGTCGGAAAGCGCGTCGACCCGGATCGGCACCTCGGTGCCCACCCGGATTTCGCCGACATCGAGTTCGGAAACGCCGATGCGGACCACCAGGTCGTTGAGGTTGGCCAGTTCGAATGCCGTGGCGAGACTGCCGATGGAAGCGCCCGGCTCGACCATGCGGCCGATGACGTGGCCGTCGATCGGCGAGACGATGCGGCCGAAGTCGACCCGCGTCTGCCAAAGCTGCACTTCGCTTTGCGCGATGTCCAGGGTCGAGCGCGCGGTGATGAAGCTGGCCTCGTCGATGTAATTGCTGTCGCGCAAACGCTTGAGCCGTTCGAAGTTTGCCTCGGCCTCGCGCAGGGCCGCCTCGGCCCGCGCCAGCTCGGCGCGCTGCTCGCGAACGTCCAGTTCCGCCAGCAACTGGCCGGCCTCCACACGGTCTCCGGTCTCGACGAACACCTCGCGCACGATGCCCTGGGTGCGCGCGGCCAGTGCGATGGTCCTCAGCGCTTCGACCGGTGAAGACAGCTGAATGCGGCGCGACAGATCGCGCTGCGAGACCTCGTAGGCGCGCACGGGAAGAGACGAACGCTCGCGCTCGGTCGAAGGCGCAGCCGATTCGGGCTCGGAACTGCAGGCAGACAGCATCAGGCCGGCGAAAGACGCCAGGGCCGCGCAGAAAAAGCGATTCATTGTTTTCGTTGACATAAGTGAAGTCTAGCGGCCGGCCGTCAACGTTGCGCCAATGCAGCCTTCACAGGGCCGCTGACAGTGCCGGTGCCGACCGCGCCGGGAGAGGCCGGCGCGGCCGGGCTTCAGGTTCCCCGGCGCTTCAGCGCGGGATGGCGTCGACGATGAACGCGGCGAGGTCGTCGCGGTAGGCCTGCATGGATTCTTCGTGCAGGTACATCATGTGCCCGGCCGGGTAGAGGTCGTAACGAATTCGCTCACGCGCCTCGGCCGGGATGTCGAGGTGGCGGATGTAATAGTTGGTCGCGGCGAACGGCGTGGCCAGGTCGTAATAGCCCTGCTGGATATGCAGCTTGAGGCCCGGGTTCATGATCATGGCGCGCGACAGATCGGGCAGCAGGTTGACCGCCACCTGGCGGTTGCCGTCGGGGTCGCGATGGCTCCAGTCCCAGTCCAGCGGCCATGCCGTCGTCTTGTATTCCTCGTCGCGGCCGAACTCCAGCTCGTTGTGCAGGTAGTCGAAGAACGCGGCTGTGTAGGCCGGGCCCACCGCCGGGAAGAACGGGTCGTAGTCCATGGATTCGGCCAGCGGGTTGACCGACGGGCCGATGAAGCGAGAGTCGATCCGGCCGGCGATCAGCCGATTGTTTCGCTCGAGCTCCTGCAGGAACTGCTGGTGGTCGACGCGCAGGTCGGCCTTCATCCAGTAATCGGTGGTCGTGCCGGTGTAGGCGGCAGCCCGCTCGGCGATCTCGCGCTTGCGCCCCGGGTCGATGGTGTATCCGGCCGTCAGGGCCGGCAGGTATTCTTCCAGCGCGAAAGTCTCGACTTCGTCCAGGAACGGCTCGAGGTTATCGGGCCTGTCGGCCAGCGCCTCGTGGTACCAGGCGGTGGCCGCGAACGAGGGCAGGAACAGCGCGTGCGGCAGATCCAGCCCGCCGCCATCGCGGCCCGCGGCAGTGTCGATGAACGGCGAAACCAGGATCAGGCCGTTGAGGTTCATGCCGTGGCGGCTCTGCAGGTGATGGGCAAGCCCGGCGCCGCGCACGCCGCCGTAGCTCTCGCCGAGAATGAACTTCGGCGCCGCCCACAACCCGTGTTCGGTGATGTATCGCTTGATGAACGCAGCCACCGATTCGATGTCCTGGTCGACGCCCCAGAACTGCTTGCCCTCGGCCTCGCCCAACGGTCTGGAAAACCCGGTGCCGACCGGATCGATCATCACCAGGTCGGCGATGTCGATGATGCTGAATTCGTTGTCGACGCGCTTCGCCGGCGGCGGATCGGCGTACCCGGCATCGTTGACCACCACCCGCTGCGGCCCGAGAATGCCCATGTGCAGCCACAGCGACGACGAGCCCGGTCCGCCGTTGAACGCAAACACGATCGGTCGCTCGGCGGGACCGTAATCGCCCTTGCGGTTGTAAGCCGTGTAGCCGAAGCGCGCGATCGGCTTGTCGTCCTCTTCCATGATCAGCCAGCCGACGGTCGCGGTGTAATCGACCCGCTGGCCGTCGATGCGGATGCTGTGCTCGGTTACCGACTGCCTGGCCTGGGGCGACTCGGCTGCCTCGGCGGGATCGTGATCGTCCGCCAGCAACGGTGCAGCCGGGAGCGCGAGAACGACAAGCCAGATCATTGCGGAAAATGCCTTGGAAACCAGCGTTGGAACGGTCGGCGAAGCAATACGATTCATCGGTGACTCTCCCGAGTTGAAGCCTGATGGTTCGATGGTAGCGCATCCCGCCGGGTCGGCAGGCGTTTCGCCGGCCTCGGCTTCGATGCGATTTGATCCAGCCCAAATTCGCAGGCCGACCCCTCGGCCACAATGGGGCCCCTTGCGGGCAATCGACCGCTGGACGACCAAATTTCGATGAACTTGAGAACAGGGGAGAACCCGCAATGAGCGAACTGATCGCCTGGGACGACAGCCTCAGCGTTGGCATCGACGAGATCGACGAACAGCACAAGGTCCTGGTCCGGTTGCTCAACGACCTGGATCGTGCCATCAAGGAGCACCACGGCAACGAGGCCTGCCTGGCCATCCTCGACCGGCTGGTGGACTACACGCGAATCCACTTCGCGGTCGAGGAAGCGCTGATGCGCATCTTCGAATATCCCGACTACGAGAATCACAAGGCCGAGCACGAGGAACTGGTCGAAGAGGTGCTGTCGATGCGCCACGAGATCATCGACAACCAGCGCAAGATCAGCTTCAAGCTGCTGCACTTTCTGAAGATGTGGCTGACCCAGCACATCATGGATTCGGACAAGGAGTATTCGGAACACTTCCTGTCCAAAGGCATGAAATCGAAAAGCGGCAAGCGTGCCTGGTTCTCGCGCATCTGGTCCTGACCGATGACCCGCGCCGAACGTCTCGCCGAATTCCACCGAAGCCTGGAGCGGGCCACCGCGGAGCCCGAGTTCCTGGACCGGTTCTACAAATCGTTCATGGCGATATCGCCGAAGATCCAGCGCGTCTTCGAGGGCACCGACATGGCGCGGCTGAAACGCAAGCTGAAATCATCGCTGCACGTGATGACCCTGGCCGTGGACGACGCGCCGGGCGCCGACGACTACATGCGCTTTCTCGGCAAGACCCACCGCCGGCTCAACCTGGACCCGGCGCACTTCGACTTGTGGAAAGGTTCGCTGCTGAAAACCGCGGCCGAATGCGATCCCGAATTCGACGACCGCACACAGGCCATCTGGGCCGAGGTCATCGGCAACGGGATCGAGCTGATGCGCGCCGGCATGGCGTCGCGCAGCAGCCGTAGCGCCTCCGAATAAGCGTCGGCCGGTCGTCTCCCCGGCCGTCCCGCTTCAGCCCCGCGCCAGCGCCTCGGCGGCCGGTACGTAGTCGTAGCCAAGGTCGTGCGCCACCGCCTTGTAGGTGACCTGCCCCTTGTGCACGTTGAGCCCGGCCAGCAGGTGCTCGTCGTCCAGCATCGCCTTCTTCGCGCCCTTGTTGGCGATCTGCACCGCGTAGGCCAGCGTCGCGTTGGTCAGCGCAAACGTCGACGTACGCGCGACCGCGCCAGGCATGTTGGCCACGCAGTAGTGGATGATGCCTTCGACTTCGTAGGTCGGCTCCTGGTGCGTGGTGGCATGCGAGGTCTCGAAGCAGCCGCCCTGGTCGATCGCCACGTCCACCAGCACCGAGCCGGGCTCCATGATCGACAGCTGGTCGCGACGCACCAGTTTGGGCGCCGCCGCGCCCGGAATAAGCACCGCGCCGATCACCAGGTCGACCGTGGACAGGTGCTCCTCGATCGCCTCTTCGGTGGAATACAGCGTGTTGAGTCGTTCGCCGTAAAGATCGTCGATGTATTTCAGGCGCGGCAGCGAGCGATCGAAAACGGTGACGTCGGCACCCATGCCCATGGCCATGCGCGCCGCGTTCAGCCCGACCACGCCACCGCCGATGATCATCACCTCGGCCGGGCGCACGCCGGGCACGCCGCCCAGCAGCACGCCCGAACCGCCCTGCGCGCGCTCCAGCGCATGGGCGCCGGCCTGGATCGACATCCTCCCGGCGACTTCCGACATCGGCGCCAGCAGCGGCAGGCCGCCGGACCTGTCGGTGACGGTCTCGTAGGCGATTGCAGTACAACCCGAGTCGACCAGGCCTTTTGTCTGTTTCGGGTCCGGGGCCAGGTGGAGATAGGTGTAGAGGATCTGGCCCTCGCGCAGCATTTCGCATTCGTTGGGCTGCGGCTCCTTGACCTTGATGATCATGTCGGCCGAAGCAAAGATCTCTTCGGCCGAATCAATAATCGTGCCGCCGGCGCGCTCGTAAAGTTCGTCGGTAAGACCGATCGCCTTTCCGCCGTCGCGCTGCACCATCACCTGGTGGCCGTGGCTGGCCAGCTCGCGCACGCCGGCCGGCGTCAGGCCGATCCGGTATTCGTGGTTCTTGATTTCCTTCGGTACCCCGATCCGCATGATCTTCAGTCCTGTATTTTTTATGTAACCCCGAAACAGCCGGATCGACAGTCGATCGAGCGCGCCCCGCCTCAGGAGCGAATTCTAACGCCGAAGCCTGTTTCACCGGGGATCTGGTTGGCCGATTCACCGGCGGGGAGATCGGCGGCGCCGGCAAGGCCTCGAGACATCCGGCAGCTGGAGGCGCGATCGACTGCGTGGGCGCCGTTTCGATGTGCGATTTTCCCGGTCACCGGCATTGGCAGTCTTGAAACCCGATGCCGTACCAACCGTCCATGAGCACCCAAGGCCCCCAGATCAATCGAGTTCGGTTCGCCGCCAGGGCGGCGCTGATCGTGGCGGTGATCGGTGCATTCGCCACCGTCTCCGTCTCGAGCCTGGAGGCGACAACCACACGGTTCGGCAACGCTGGCTGGATTCATTGGTTGATCGGCTTTTTCGCGCTCGTTTCCGGGCTGATCGCGGCCGGGGCAACCTTCGTCACCTTTATCGATCGCCGCGGGCTCAGGCGACATCGAATCGACCCCGGCGCGCCGATGACGGACGGACAGCAGGTCGCGCTGTCGGGCCGCGTCAGGGTCGAGGGCACGCCGCTGCAGTCGCCGTTCAGCGACACCGGCTGCGCCGGCTTCAGCTACCAGGTGACGGGACAGCGCCGTGGAATAGGCGACAGAGCAGGCGGCAACCGCTCGACGCTTTGCCTGGCCGGGTTCGCGCTGTCGGCGGCCGTTCTCGACTGCGGTTCGCGCATCTTCCCGATACGGGCCATACCCGATGTCGATACCGATTTCCGGTCGACCGCCATGGGCGGCGCCTGGGGTCGACGCGCGCTCGAGCGGATCCGCGCCGGTGCCGACACGCTGCCGCAGGTCGGCGGCCTCGAGGCGCGCGGCGCGCTGGAATCGGCGCGCAGAAATCTGGCCGGGCCTCGGTCGATGGACTTCTACGTGAGCCCGACCATCGGAACCGACAACACGATCAGTGTGATCGAGGACGTCCTGCCGGCCGACGCCGAGGTGACGCTGTTGGCGACCTACGCAGCAGGCTCCGAGGGGCTGGACGGTCGCCGACGAGGCGGCATGAAGGCATTCTGCGGATCGCTGGATACCCGTCTGGCCGCCCTTGACCATGAGTTCAGCAAGGGCGTGAAGATCGCGCTGGTGCTGCTTGGCATCGGACTGTCGCTGACCAGCGCGGCATGGTGGCTGCCCTGAGCACATGACGATATGAGGGGTTGCGCGATGCCGGCGCTGGAAAGAAACCGGCCATTTGAGGCCGCCGGAGTCGTGGCCTATACTCTGCTGGTATCAACCGGTCGAGTACCCGAGCCCATGGACCAGCCGCTCGAGTCCACAGCGTCGCTTTTACGACGCGTCGCTGACGACGATGAAGCGGCACGCGAGCGCCTGTGCCGCCAATACCTGCCAATGCTGACGCGCTGGGCTCACGGCCGCCTTCCGGACTATGCGCGCGATCTCGCCGAGACCCAGGACCTCGTCCAGACCGCGCTGATTCGGGCGCTCGACCAGATCGGCGAGTTCGAGGCCCTGCGCGAGGGCGCCTTCCTGGCCTACCTGCGCAAGATTCTCCTCAACAGCATCCGGATGGAGATCAGGCGCGTCACCCGCCGCAACCGTCACGGATTCGCGGATCCGGAGCTCGAACCGGCCGATCCCGACGCCTCCATACTGAGCGCGGTGATCGGCCTGGACGTGCTCGAAAGCTATGAAGAGGCGTTGATGACGCTCTCCGACAAAGCGCGCGAGGCGGTGATGCTGAGAGTCGAATTCGGCTATTCGTTTGCCGAGATCGCGCTGGCGACCGACACGCCTTCGGCCAACAGCGCACGCATGCTGGTGTCGCGCGCGCTGGTCCAGCTGGCCGAGGCCATGAAGTGAGCAGCCGCGAGGACCGGGCCGGCGACCGGGCGCGCAGGATCATCGAGCGGCTGGGTGGGTCGGGTGAATCGCTGAACGAATCGGCCGGCAGCATCGACGCCGCGCGCGTCGCCGATCGGCTGCACCAGATCGAGCAGTTGTTCTTGCTGCACGGCGGAGAACGCAACGGCGAGACGGGTCCCGACCCGGATGAAGTCCTGTTCGAGTGGGGCCACCTGCAGGTCCTGGAGCAACTTGGCCAGGGCAGTTTCGGAGAGGTCTTCCGCGCCTACGATCGCACGCTGGATCGAAACGTCGCGCTGAAGCTGCTCAAGACCGACCATGACCGACCGTTTCAATCCCGGCTTTTCCTGCACGAGGCCCGTCAGCTCGCCCTGGTCAGGCATCGCAACGTCCTGGCCGTCCACGGCGCCGCGGTGCACGACGGCCGGCCGGGCCTTTGGACCGACCTGATCGACGGCGAAACGGCGCACGACGACCGATATCGTGCGTCGTTCGACCGGCTCGAAGCGGTACTGGATCTGGTCGAGTCACTGGCAGGCGCGCTTCAGGCCGTGCACTCGGCGGGTCTGGTTCACGGCGACGTCAAGCCATCCAATATCATGCGCGACGCCTCGGGCACCTGGATCCTCATGGATTTCGGCGCAAGCCTCGATCAGCGCGGGGCTCACGGCGGTTCGCACCTGACCTCGGGCACGCCGCTTTACATGGCGCCGGAGGTCGTTCTAGATCATGCCCCGTCGAGCCGATCGGACCTGTACGCCATGGGGGCAACGCTGTATCACGTACTGACCGGCAAGCTGCCGCTTCCGGCCGAGCACTGGTCGGAGCTGGCCGAGAAACACCGCGCCGGCGAACGTCCCTTGCCGGCAGCGAGCACGGGCACACTCGACCGGCGCATCGCCGGTCTGATCGATAGGCTCATGGCCCGCGAACCCGATCAGCGGCCGACGCTTCATGAGGTGCTGAACGAGGTGCAGGCGATTCGCGAGACGCCGCAGCGCCGGTTCCGGATCATTGCGCTCGGGAGCATCGCCGGGGCGCTTTTCATCGGCCTGACGCTGACCAGCATCGGCTTCTACCGGGCCAACGAAGCGCGCCAGGTTGCAGAGCGCGAGCAGCGCAAGACCTTTGCCGTGAACGAGTTTCTGCAACATGTGCTGTTTTCGCCGGCGAGCAGCGGGCGGGGGCGCGACTTGACGGTCGAGGACATGCTGCGCGAGGCGGCGCTCAACGTCGAACGGATACTCGCGGATCAGCCGGAAGCACGGATCATCGTTCGGCGCGTTCTGGCCTCCTCGTACAATACCTTGCACCTGACCGACCTCGGCCAGGACCAGATTCGGATCGCTCGCGCCGAATTGCAGGAGGAAGGACTGCGCCTGCCTTCCATCGAACGCAAGTTGGCGCTGGTCGAGATCCTGATTGCCATGAACGAGCAGCGCTACGAGGACGCAATTTCGCTGGCCGAACAGTTCCTGGCCCGTCAATCCGATGAACTCGGTGACGATCATGTGGACGTTCGATTCGCGCGGACCTACCAGCTCGACAGCTACAACGCGCTGGGTCGACTCGCCGACGCCGAAGCCCTGCTGGACGAACACTTTTCCGAAGTGCCGGTGCCCGAAACGGCCGAGAACAACGCCGGCTTCAACATCCTGCGCAATCGAACCAATCTGTATCGAGCACAGGGGCGCTTCGAGGAAGCGCTGCAAGCCGCCGAGGAAGCGGTCGACTGGCTGGAGCGCTTCCCGCGCGCCGCGCAGAACGACCGAAACGATGCCTTGACGAACCTCGCGATCAGCCTGGTGCGCGTCAACGAAATGAATCGCGCGGTGGAGGTATTCGCAGCGTTGGCTCCGCTTCAGGCGCGCATCTACGGACCGGGCACCAACGAGCACATCGCCGCCCTGAGCAATCTGGCAGCCATCCAGAACGACCTCGGTCGTCCTGAAGACGCTCGTTCCACGCTTCAGGAGGCGCTCGATGCCATCGAGGCGCACCCGGGTCTGCTGTCCGAGCAGCAGCGCTTGATCCTGATGATCAACCTCGCCAACGCGCTGAACGCCACCGGGGAACAGGCGCGCGGCGAAGCGATCCTGCGACAGACGCTCGAGGGATCGATTGATCTTAATGGACCGGAAAGCCGTCTGACCATTTCGCTGGAGTACAACCTCGCCGAACTGCTGAGCCAGCAGGGCCGGTTCGACGAAGCTCGTGCGGTGGCCGAACCGAATTTCGAGCGAACGGCCAACGCCTTCGGTGCGGGCCATTACCTCACCCTCCTGGCGAAGGACAACCTTGCGGTGGCGCTGGCGGGCCTGGGCCGCTCGAACCAGGCACTGACGATGCACGACGAGGCGCTTGCAGCAATGACCGACCAGCTCGGCACCGAGCATCCGTACGTGCTGGTCGTCGAACGCAACCGCATGAAGACGCTGCAGGGCTTTGCGCCGGAACGAATCCAAACCGATACCCTCGAGAAACTGGTCCTTCGCCACGAGGACGCCCTGGGTGCCGATCACCCGGACACCTTGGAGGCGCGCGCGCTTCAGGAAAAGGCAACGCCTTAGAAAGCTTCGACACAACTGTTTCTGCTCGGCGGACAACCTGGTGCGGCTCAGCTCGTGGGGCTTGCTGCGCGCAAGCCGCTTTCAGGAGGTGTTTTCGCTGCTCGAACGCTGCGCGGCGACAACGCCTCGTTCGGAATTCCGGGGAACCTCTCAACAACCCTGCGCGGGGCGCGTTTCAGTCGGACAACGCGCTGTCGCGCCCGTGCAGGGTTGTTCAGAGATTCCCTAGCCCTTGATGACGCTGCTCAGCAGCACCTGAATCCAGGACACGCTACCGATCTGGAAAACGGCCACCGCAATCAGATTGATCGCGACCGCGCACCAGGTGGCTGGATGTTTCAGCTTGCCGTACTTCCAGGCAAAGGCCAGGGTGACGGCGATGATGATCGCCTGGCTCAAGACGTTCGCGGCGAAGATCTCGACATCCGGCCAGTGGTCGGCCTGGGCCATGATGAACACGCCCTGGATGCCCCTGCCGAGCGCCGGCATCATGATGATGAACACCGTGGATACCAGCCACCATGCGTGTTCCTCAATCTGTTTGCGCCGCACGATGGCCATGACCACGGCCAGGCTGAACAGCATGACCATCAGGATCTCCACGACCGCGACACCGTAGAAGAAGTCGGGCGTGAACGGCCCGAAGCGGACCGGGTCCTCGGTTGCCAGCTGCACGTAAACCAGGTCTCGGTGCATCATGCTCAACGCGCCGATCGCCACGCCGCCGGCCAGGAACAGCCCGATCATGCCGTTGGTGCGGTGGAGCTCCATGCGACCGTGGGTCGCCAGCCACGGCTGAACGACTAGAAATGCGTACCACAGGGTTGCGCACCAGTAATGAACGTGCACCGCCCAGGTGTTTTCCGTGAAGTCTCCCCAGTAGTCCCGGGCGATGCCGAGCTGCATCAAGACCATCGGGATGATCATCCAGAGGTAAAGCGTGCGGTATTTGCTCATACGGCAACACCCGGCAACGGCGTGCGCTGAATGGCGCCTTGTCCCGGGCCGCCGCGGACGTCGCCCGAAGCGTTCCGGCATGGCATGACAGCAAGCCTGGTCGGCGAGCGCGGCGGCAGATTTTTCCGGATGTTTCGAAGTGGCATGGCGATACCGACTGGTATGGGTTCATCGCTGTCCAATGCCGCGGTCGGGGGAAAGCGCACATCGAGGCCTTGGGAATCCTGTGAGCCACGATTTCAGAACAGCAGTGTGACCAGCCACAGCAATCCGCCCAGCGCCAGGATCAGGAACCCGGCCACCGGCAACGACGTGATCTTGCGCTCGGTCCAGAGCAAGGCCCGAGTCATGCGTACGTGAACCGGGTAAAGATTGGGGAGGGATCCCAGGCTCGCCTCGGCAACCCGCGCGACTCGCATGTTCGCCGCCCCGAAGAATCGTTCCAGCCACACGACCAGGTCGCCGGCCGGCAGGCCGAGCGTCCATCCGGGCATCAATGCGGACTTCAACCCGACCACCAGCGCCGCGATCGCCAGCGGCCAGGTCGCCGGCCACAGGCCCGCCGCCAGGTGCAGCTCCAACCCGTGCCCCACTGCCCAGGCCCAGGGCACGACCAGCCCGGCAAGCACCATGGCAAGCCAGGCCGGGTGGGCGGTCTTGTAGCCGCGCTCGGTCCGGACGAGTCGCCAGAAGTGCCACAGCAGCAGGGCCGTCGCGGTCGAGGTCAGGCTCAGCACCAGCGTCCAGCCCTGGGCCAGGCCGGCGTCGTGAAACGCGGCTTTGAGGCCGGTCTTGGCCAGCATCCCGGTGGTCAACGGCGCGGCCGAAATCGCCAGCGCCGGAATCGCCACCAGCAAGCCCCTGAGGCGGCTCCGCCCCGGCGCGCAGCCGCAGGCCAGGAACAGCGAAGCCTTGTTCAACCCATGGTGCAGCACCATCACGCCCAACCAGGGAAGCAAGGCCGCGGCCCGTTCCGGCGCCATCAGCATCGCCGCATAGACGGACAACACCAGGCCCATCTGGCTGATGGTCGAATACGCGAGCACCACCTTGATCCGCCGCTGGGCGAGCCCGAGCAGCACGCCGGCGAACGCGGTACCGATGCCCAGCAGCAACAGCACCGGCCCGACCGTATCGGCGCCGTCGCTGCCCGGTGGGACCAGCCGCAGCCACCCCAGCAGGCCGGCCTTGACGATGACGCCGGACAGGATCGCGCTGGCCGGCACCGGGGCCACCGGGTGCGCCAGCGGCAGCCAGAGATGCAGCGGCACGATGCCCATCTTGACCCCGAACCCGGCCAGGATCAGCCAGCTCCAGCCGGACCCGAGATCGATGCTGCCGGCCAGTTCGGACAGCGCCACGTTGCCGGCCTGCGAGACGATCGCCGCGATGCCGGCAAACGCGGCCATCTCGCCCAGCAGCGCCATCACCAGGTAGACCCGCCCGGCCCGCCAGGCTTCATCGGACCTTGCATGGATTATCAACAGCCAGGAGGCAAGGCTCAGGGTCGCGTAGCCGGCGTAGAATCCCGCCACGTCCTGCGCCAGCAGGGCCAGCGAAATTCCGGCGAGGCTGACCAGCCAGCCGCTCCAGAACAGGACCCGGTCGCGGTGCACACGAGTGGCGGCAAACCAGCCGGCCAGCCCCCACGCCACCGCGCACAGGACGGTCAGCGGCGCGGCGACCGGGTCCGCGCCGAGGCGGAGGTCGAGCAGAACGAACGGCAGTCCGGCCACTTCCTCGGAATTGCCGAGCAGCAGCGGCAGCGCAAGCAGCGGCGGCAGCCAGGGCGCAACTGTCATGGCCAGGGCGCGGGGGGTACCGCGAAATGCCAGCAGCGCCGCGGCGACCAGCGGCGCGAGTACCGGCAGCAGGTTGACGGCCAGCGCGCTCACGGCGCATACCCTTCGGCGATCTTGATCACCCAGTTCAGCGGGCTGAGCGGATGCGCCGCCATCAGGCCCAGCGCAACCGTCAGGAACGCAGTCGCCAGCGCCGAACAGACCAGCGCCAGGCGCGGCAGCCGGCCGATCTCTATCCGCGCTGCGGCAACGCTGCCCGGCGGCCCCAGCCACAGCCGGCCGACCAGCGGCAGGAAATACGCCGCGTTGAGCAGCGCGCTGGTGATCACAACCGCCAGCACCGCCGGCATGCCGACGGCGAGCGCGCCGGAGGCCAGGTACCATTTACTGATGAAGCCGACGATCGGCGGCAGTCCGATCATGCCGAGCGCGGCCACGGTAAACGCGACGCTGACCCAGGGCATCCGCCGTCCCAGGCCGTCGAGCTGGTCGATCTTCGAAACCCCCAGCAACAGGCCGAAAATGCCGGCACAGAAGAACAGCGTGATTTTCATCAGGCCCTGGTGAACCAGGTGCACCATGCCGCCGGAGGTGGCCAGCAGGCCGCCGACCGCGATGCCCAGCACGATGTAGGACACCTGGCTGACGGTGGAGTAAGCCAGCCGGCGCTTGAGGTGGTGCTCGCGCAGCGCCAGCAACGAGCCGATGATGATGGTCCAGCAGGCCACCGCGATCAGCGGCAGGCGCATGCCGAGCCCGGCGACAAGCTCGAGCCCGTAGACGTCCTCGACCGTGCGGATGATGCCGAACGCGCCGGCCTTGACCACGGCCACCGCGTGCAGCAGGGCGCTGACCGGCGCCGGCGCGACCATTGCCTTGGGCAGCCAGCCGTGCAGCGGGACCAGGCCCGCCTTGACGCCGAATCCGGCGATGAGCATGGCGAAGATGATCCGGAGTTCGGTGGCATGCTCGGCGGCCAGCGGCGCCAGGAATCCGCCCGGCGTGAATACCGCATTCCCGGCCAGTCCGTACAGCCAGACCAGCGCGGTGAGCAGCACGACGCCGCCGGCCAGCGTGTATCGAAGATAGCTGCGCCCGGCCGCCAGCGCTTCGGGCGTGCCGTTATGCACCACCAGCGGCCAGGTGGTCAGGGTGAGCAGTTCGTAGAAGATGAACAGCGTCAGCAGGTTGCCGGCCATCGCAATGCCCATGGTGGCGCTGACGCACAGACTGAAAAAGCCGAAGAACCGGGCCCGGTTCGGCGAGTGCTCGAGGTAGGCAATCGCGTAGACCGTGGTGACCAGCCACAGGACCGCCGAGAGGCTGGCGAACAGGATGCTCAAAGCGTCGGCGTGCAGAATCAGTTCCAGCCCCGGGAGCAGCTCGAAGCGGAACAGGAACTCGTTTCCGGCCAGTACCGACAGCCCGATCCAGACGACCAGGATCAGCTTGAGCGTCGCGGCCACCAGGTTGACCCAGATCCTCAGGCGCTGCCGTTCCTCTCCGGCGATGAAGATCACGATCGCCGCCAGCGTCGAGACCAGCACCACGGCCGGCGGCAGCACCTGGGCGAGCCACGGCTCGATCACGGCCCGGCTCCCGGAACGCCGCTTTGCAGGCGAACACCGCCATCCATAAGAACGCCGCTACCGAGGAGGTCCAGTACCGGGTGCGGATACAGACCGATGACCACCGCCAGCAACGCCAGCATCAGCGCCGCCAGGCTGGTGATCGCGGGCGGCTTCGGGTGCAGGTGATGCACCGCACGCCGCGCCGGATGAAAGCAGGTCAGCGCCAGGATCCGGAACACGTAGGCCGCGCTCATCAGGCCGCTGAGGACGATCAGCACCAGCCAGAACCAGCCGCCGGTCTCCCATGCGGCCGAAAGCAGCATCCACTTGCCCGTGAACCCGCCGCTGGGCGGCAGACCTATCAGCGTGACGCCCGCCAGTGCAAGCGTGAACGCTTCCAGCGGCATGCGCTTGTCCAGGCCCGGCAGGTGACGGATGCTGTCCGAGCCCAGCACCGTGACGATGTTGGCCGCGGCCAGGAACATCGCGGCCTTGGCCAGACCATGCGCCAGCAGATGAAAGCCGGCGCCCTGGAAGGCTTGCTGGCAGGCCAGCGGCAACAGCAGCAGCAGGAAGCCGAACTGGCTGATGCTCGAGTAGGCGATCACCATTTTCAGGCGCGGCTGAAGATAGGCCGCCAGCGCACCGTATACGATCGCGCCGGCCCCGATCAGGCCGAGCAGGTTGGTCAACAGCGTCGGTGGGTCAACCGCGGTCTCGAACCAGATGCGCCACAGCGCGACGAGCGCGACCTTGCCGACCACCGCCGACATGATTGCCGCGACCGGGCCGGGCGCATTGCTGTAGGCGTGCGGCAGCCACACGTGGAGCGGGAAGATCGCGGCCTTGACCATCAGCCCGGTCAGCATCAGCACCAGCGCGACGTTGTTGAGCTCGACCAGGCCCGGCTGGTGCATGGCCAGGCTGCCGGTCTGGGCATAGACCAGCCCGACGCCGAGCACGTACATCAGCGATCCGAGCACCGCCAGGAGCAGGTAGCGCATCGCCGCCGACAGCGCCGCGATGCCGTCGTCGGTCGCGATCAGCGCAACCGCCGCCAGCGTCGTGAGCTCCAGCGCGACGTAAAGGTTGAACAGGTCGGCCGCCAGGGTCGCCAGGTTGACCCCGGTCGCCAGGATCAGCCACAGCGACCAGAACGGCCCCGATTCGGTTTCTTCCGGTTTGAATCGCTGCCAGGCGCCCGGCAATGCGGCGATCCCGACCAGCGCGTGCACCCAGAGGACGACCAGCGCGAGTGCATCGAGCCGCCAGCCGATGCCCAGCGGCGGGCTCCAGCCGCCGAATACCAGGGTCAGCGTCTGCTCGCGCGCGACCGCGATGCTCAGCGGCACCAGGAAGCAAGGCCAGGCAAGCGATCCCAGCAGCACCGCCCAGCGCCGACGCGCCGGGGGCAGCATGACCGCGACCAGCGCCGTGCCCAGCGGAATGAACACCAGCGCGAGCAGCAGTTTGTCGAACGACATCACGGCGCCCGCTCGCCTTCAGCCTCCGGCGCAGTTCGCCGGCCGTGCTTTCGACCCAGCAGCGCCGGATCCAGGTCCGGGTGGATAGTCGCGTGGCCCTGCTTGCGGAACAGCCGCACCATCAGGGCGAGCGCGAAGGCCGTGGTGGAGACGGCGATGACGATACCGGTCAGCACCAGCGCCTGGGGCACCGGGTCGGGATGGCCGTCGATGGACGCCGGCACCACGATGAGCAACAGGAACAGCGCGCTCAGCATCAGGTTCAACGCGAGCAGCTTGCGCATGATGTGCGCCGATACCAGCAGGCCGTGCACGCCCAGGCCGAAGATCGCGGCCGCGACCAGCACGAAGATTGCGCTGGTCACGAGGACCCGGCCTTCAGCGACGGGCTGCCGGCGAACAGCAGCGTCAGCGTCACCGCGATCGACACCATCATGGCGGTCTCGGCAAACAGCAGCGAGCCGCGGCCCAGGTAGGCCATCGGGCCGTCACCCTGCAGTAGCGGCGCCAGCACCAGGAGGCACAGGGCACCGACGCCGGCGACCAGCGCCAGCCGTACCAGGGCGCGCGAACGCGAGGCCGGCAAAAGGGTCCCGGTGAGCAACAGCAACACGCCCGAGCCGGCCAGCACCGAGCCGGCCTGGAACGCACCGCCCGGCTGGTCGGAGCCAATCCACAGCAGGTGCATGCCGATCAGTACCGCCAGCGGAAGAATGACCGCGACCAGGGTTCGCACCAGCGGCAGTTCGAAGCCGGAAACCGTGGTGACCGAAAGGCGGCTCCGGGTCGTGATCACACGCGAGCCTATGAACGCGGTCAGCAGAACCGCCATCTCGATCAGCGTATCGAAGCCGCGAAACACCAGCAATACGCCGGTGATCGGGTTGCCCAGGCCGGTCTCTTGCAGCGTGGCCAGCACCTGCAGGCCTGCGTCACCCGGCTGCCGCTCCAGCGACAGGGCGGTCAAACCGATCGTCGCGACCATGCCGGCGGCCAGCACGGCGAGCACCACGGCCAGCGCCGACCCGCGCGTCACCAGGGCCTGCGATTGCTTCGGATCGATTTCGACCAGCCGGCGAAACGCCACCATCATCAGCGCCCCGGTCAGTCCGGCGCCGATCGCCGCATCGGCCAGCGCCAGGTCGGGCGCGCCCAGCCGGGCCCAGATCAGCGCCATGGCCAGGCCGAACGCCACGTAGAACACGATGGCCCGGAAAAGGTGCTTGCCGATTGCGACCTGGGTGGCCAGGCCGACCAGGATCAGTCCGAGCAGGACGTCGATGACCACGCCCGCGGTCATTGCGGCCCGCCCGTCGAATCGTAGTCGACCGGACCGTTTCCGGTCGGCGGGCGGCGCGCCCGCGAGTGGCGCGCGATCAGGTGTGCCGAGACGGTCGATGCCAGCAGCGCCAGCAGCCAGATCAGCAAAAGCAGCAGCGCGGTTCTTGGTTGCCCATCGAGGAGCGCCAGCGACAGGCAGATCAGCAGCAGGCCGAGATTGTCGGCCTTGGTCATGGCGTGCAGCCGGCAGTAGACGTCCGGCAGGCGCAGCATGCCGACGGTGCCGGCGAAGATGAAGAAACAGCCGGCCAGCAGGACGATCAGCGCCAGGAGGTCAGTCATCGGCCGGCCCCGCAGACGTATCGCCGTCGGACTGGGGCGGGCGCTCCGGCATGCCGAAGAACGCCAGCGAAATGATCGTGGCGAGCAGCACCAGCATCAGGGCCACCGTCCGGATAGCGGGCATTCCAAGCCATTCGGCCATCAGCAAAAGCAGCGCCACGCTGGTGGTGGCGAACAGCAACGTGGTCAGGAGGCGGTCGCCGTCGGTGGGGCCCTTCCAGGCGCGCCAGAGGCCGGCGCCGAGGTTGAGCAGCAGGAACACGACGGCCCATGGCAGCACGCTTGCAGTCATGGTTTGCCGCCTTTCATCCGGGGCACCGCCACGGAAAAGAGCCGGGCAATCCGGTGCTCCAGGCGCGCAACCGAATCTTCGCCGCCGTCGGCCAGCGTATGAACCACCAGCACATGCTCACCGCGCACCAGTTCGGCGCTCAGGGTGCCCGGCAGCAAGCTGATGGTGCTGATCAGCAATGTGCTGGGCTGGCCCTCCGGCACATGGATCTCGTGCTCGAAAAAACGCGGAGCCAACGGCATTCGCGGGTGCAGCGAGCGCCACGCCACGTCGATGCCGCCGCGGAAGGATTCGAAGATGAAGAAACCGGCGAACTCGACCAGGCGAAACGGGTTCCACCAGAACGGCCGCCCCTCGGCCAGCCACGCCGCGAGGCCCCCGCCGACCATCGCCGCGAACAGGCCGACCGGCCAGCCATCGAGGCCGTCGAAAACCAGCCATAGCGCAAACAACACGAAAAACCCCTGCGCCGCCCAGGTTAACCGTGAGCGAACAGTCGTTCCACCCTGAGCTTTGGCTGCGCCCATGCAGTGATCATACAAAGCCAATGCCTGTCGCCGCCTGATCTTGGTCAATTCCGGCGATTTCAACTGTAATGCGGTGAAATCCGGCCCGAATCACCCATGCCGCCGCGTGCTGACGCGTTCATCACAAGCGAGACATATCGTCATGGCTGGTTCAACCGGAGACGTCATGATGAAAGGCAAGTTGTTCGGTGTTGTCCTGTTTGCGATTTCCTTCGGCGCCCTGGCCTTGGCAACTGCCGGCCAGACTGCGGCCATGCCGGGCTGGTCGAATTCCGGCAAGCCCGGCATTTCGATCAGCGAAACCCAGCGCGATCAGATCATTGCGCTTCACGGCGCCTACCGCGCGGCGCTGGCGGAACTCGACTGGAGCCTCGGCGAGAACGGCCACGCCCCGGAAACCATGCGGCAGGCCCGGGATCTTCGGATGGCGCTACGCGCCGAGATCTCGGACGTGATTCGACGCGGCAACGAGACTGCCGGATCGAATGAACAAGGCGCGTGCCCCTACAGCGGCCGGAAGACTCCCGTCAGTTTCGATGACAACGCGCCCACCTTGTACCTGTAGTCGGGTTCCACGGCAGTAACCTCCGGGCACCTGCCGATTGATCGATCCGAAGCCCGGCCGCGTGCCGGGCTTTTTTCGTTCAAGGGGGCCCCGGTCACTCATGACGACGACCGCGTCGCGTAGAGGAATCTGGCGTAGCCGATCTCCGCGGCATTCTTTGTCAGTTCGACGTTGACCCAGCCGACCACGTCGCCGAACGGACGATCTGTGAACGGCCACCGGGTGCGCTGCGAGGTTCGCAGCTCGTCTTCGGACAGGCGCGAGACGTGGCCGGTCCATTCCTCATGCAGCGCCCGAAGCAGGGCGCCGACCCGGTCGGGATCGGACGGGCAGTCGACAGAGTCGCGATCCAGGGCGGCCTCGCCGAAGGAATGATCGACGACCATCGACCACCACAACACCATGTGCCAGAGCAGCCAGGCCATGCTCGGCGGGCCCAGTTCGTAGCCTTCGTGTTCGGGCCATTCCCCCCGCCAGCAGCCATCATCGGATATCGCGACGTGAAGCCCTTTGGTCGAAGGCCGCCAAAGGCATTCCTCGAGCCTGAGGCCGTCGAGGTGATACGAGGCAAGCTTCCATGCCGTTGAATGTTGTCGTAGCAGCAGCGCTGCGAGGTCGTTGGGCATGGATAGTCCCGATTCGTTGCATCACGATGCGCCTCCGGAGCGCGAGACAATTATAGACACGCTGCCCGCGAAGCCCGAAGAACCTAAGATTCGACCTTGCGTCTGATGTGATCGATCACCGCGCCGTGCTCGGCCTGGGGGCTGAACATTACGATGTCGGTGTCTTCGTCGGCACGAACACTGTGGCCGGGCGGCCAGTAGAAAAGATCGCCGGCGCGCGACTGTTCCTCGCTGCCGTCGGTGTACAGCGCCGTGATCGCACCCTTGACCACATACCCCCAGTGAGGACTCTGACAACTGTCGTTTTCGAGTCCGTGCAGGAGTTCGGTGATGTCGGTGCCTGCGCCGAAAGAGAAATATTCGGCCCCCATGGTTCCGTATCCGGTCACGTCGCCGAAGTCGGTCTGCTGGCGGGCCGTGGCGCCCGGCACGTCGATTCGAACCGGAATGTCCTGTTTTGCTATGCGCATGACTCGGTCCTCCGTTTGTCATCGGGTTTCAGGTTCGTCCCGGGACTTCAAGCGATCCTGAAGCCAATGGAATCGTTCCCTACCCTCCGACTACGTAGCAACACGACCAAGCGCGCCACCCGATCTCGATCGAGGGCAGATCGCAACCGGGCATTGCGCTGGATCACCCGTAGGCGATGATCGAATTCCGGATAACCCCGCGCCTGGTACGAGGTCATCCGGATTTGGTGAAATTTCGAGGCCTGTCTTCCAGGTCAGAGCGACTTCAGGTTATCGTCCGATTTGCGGTCGATCAGCTTGTGGTACGGATCGATTCCCACCGTCGCCGGGCGCCGGTCCACTGTGAACTCGAAGCGGTTCTCGCCGCTGGTGACGCGATGCTTCTGCAGGTGCAGTACGGCCTCGCTGGAAAACTCGTCGTCGTCCGGTCGCATCGTGAACACGCCGATGTCGATGGGCATGTCGAGGTCGACTTCGGTTTCCCGCCCCAGGCCGTCGGCTTCGAGCTTCGAGGCGTCGATATCGATAGTCACGGTGAACGTGCCGTCTTCGTTTTCGATGACCGCTGCATCCTCGGTCGCGAGATCCCACAAGGTGATGCGCTCGAACAGGTCTTCGATGAGCCTGATCTCGTCGTCTGTCTCGGCCACGGCCTTCAGGTGGCGGATCAGGTCGACGCTCCTGGGGTAGGGGTCGTACTGGTAGGCCACCTCGTCGATCAGTCTGGCCAGGGCCTGGTTGATACGGTCCTCGCCGAGGTAGTCCTTCAGCGCGTACATCACCAGCGAACCCTTTCGGTAGTGGATGTAACCCTGGTTCTCGACGCGAACCAGCGGCAGTTCCTCGCGCGATTCGCTGCCCCTGGAAGACAGGTAATTGTCGAGCTCGAAGGCCAGGAACTTGCGCATCATGTCCGGGCCGTACTCGTCTTCCATCACCATCAGGGCCGAGTACTGCGCCAGCGTTTCGACCAGCACGGTGCCGCCCTGGACGTCGGCGCTCGAGACCTGGTGGCCCCACCACTGGTGCGCCATCTCGTGCGCGCCGACGTAGAACACGTAGTCGATGTCGCCGGGGTCGTCCAGCTTGGCGATGAAGCCCAGCCCCTCGGACCACTGGATGGTATTGGGGAACGACTGGGCGAAGTTGCCCAGGAACGCCGGGAACTCCAGGATGCGCATCTGACGGTACTGGTACGGGCTGAAGTTGGCCTGGAAATAGTCCAGCGATTTGCGCATCGTCTCCATCATGTGCTCGACGTTCCAGTCGTGCTCGGGGTGGTAATAGACGCTGAGCTCGACGCCGTCGACCGTTTCGGACTCGACTGCATAGCGTGCCGAAAGGTAGGCGACGAGGTTCTGCATCGGCGCATCCATCTCGTATTCGAAATAGCGCCTGCCACCCTCTTCCCATTCGCGCTGCAGGTAGCCGGGCGCGACCGCAACCTGGTCGGCTTCGGTCGATACGACCGTACGGAAATCCATCCAGTCCGAGTCGCGCGACAGATAGCTGTTGCGCGCGGCGTCCAGGTCGTCCAGGTCGGGTGCGCGGTCGATCGGCGGCAGGTCGTACTTGCGCCTGTCGTTTCGGTCGGTGATGATCTGGCCTCGGCTGAAGCCGATATACGGCATCGCGTCGCCGCCGTACACGAAGCTGCCGTTTCCGAGCACCGTCGCGCTGCCGCCGCCCAGCGCGGGCTGGGCGTTGCGCGCGTGCTTGAAGCCGCGGTTGACGCGCTCGGTGCTGAAGGTCAATTCCATCTCGGCGCCCGGCTGCATCGGCTGGTCGAGGTCGAAGCGGTAGACGGCAAACTCGTCGTCGACCTCCTCCGCGGCCTTGCCCGCCAGCGAAACCGAGAGCACTTCGACGGCCGGGTTGAAGCCGACGAACACGCTGGGCACGGGTTCGCCGCTCCGGTTTTCCAGCCGATAGGTCCCCTGTACCGCATAGCGGCGCTCGGACGGATACAGGTCGACCCGGTTGTCGATAGCGGCAATGCGCGGCTGGGGGAGGTCCTCGTTCTCGCGGTAGCGTTTTTCATATTCCACCGCGATCAGCTCGAGATCCTTGTCGGTGACGTAGTCATTGAGGATGCGGGTGTTGTAGAAGATGAAGCTGCCCGCGCCCAGGAAACCGGCCAGCGCAACCACCCCGAGCGTGGCGATGCCCGGCGTCAGGTTGGCGCCGGCGCGTCGAACGCGCAACCGCAGACTGTCCATGCCCCCGCGCCGCCAGACCAGGTGGGCGCCGACGAACAGCAACAGGCAGAAGAACAGCCAGTAGACGCTGTACCAGGACTGGATCCAGGCGAAGTAATCCCAGCCGGTCATGTCCGAATAGGCCGCGCCCGGCGCCGCGCCCAGCTGGTAAAGCGGATCTTCCAGTCCAAGCGGATCGAGCACGAACAGCGAAATGACGAACAGCACCAACACGCCCATGCCGGCGAACTTGTTGGGCACCAGCGTCTGGACGAACACGCCGAAGATCGCCATGACATAGAACAACATGCCGTAGTCGAGCAGGTGACGGGTGAGGTAAACCATGGGCTGAAGATCGGTATAGCCCTGGCTGAGCTGGAACAGCATGGAAGATACGATGCCGATGGTCATCAGCACCATCAGCACCACGATCATCGCGATCATCTTCGAGCCCGCTTGCACCCAGCCGGGCACGGGGGTGGAATCGATCACTTCGTGCATGCGCGCATCGCGCTCGCGCCAGACCAGCTCGGCCGAATAGTAAATGACGACGATCAGGATCGACAACGTGAACGTGCCCTGCATTATCTGGGTCATGAGCCGTGTAACGGGATACACCGCAGTCTGGAAGAACTGGTCCAGCGACAGGAAGTTCAGGATGGTGATCATCAGTGCGAACAGCACCAGCACCAGGAAAGGCACGCTGAGCACGACGCTTCGAACTTCGAAGCCGACCCGGGAGACGAGCTGCTTCCACTTGACGCCGGCGCCGTAGGCTGCACGCACGGCAGGAATGGTGACCTGTTGCGGGGCCGCGACAACCGGCTCGGCGGATTCCTTTCCTGCCTTTGCCTTCTTGCCGCGCGGCTGTACATCGAACCGGAAGCGCTTGACCGTGAACGCCAGCACGCCAAGGCTCAGCGCAAGCCAGACCAGTCGATTTCCCAGGATAAGCCCGGTCAGCGGCGCGAGCTGCTCGTTGCGTTCGAAAGCGGTCCAGTAGCGCACAACTTCCTGGTAGGCCGCGCTGCCGAACGGATCGAACATCGCCAGCAGCGCGCGATGTTCTGTGGAGTTGAAGATGTCGGTCACCGCACCGATGACGCCGGTCAGCAGGAAGTAGCCGACGATGACCACGTAGGTCATGGCCATGCTGCGCGTCAGCGTGGCCAGGGCGAAGGCAATCGCGCTGGCAAAGAAAAGGTTGACTACGCCGTAGACCACGAACGGCTGAAGATAGTGCGACAGGGCGAACGGGCCCAGGCGTTCCGGGTCCAGCCACGGCATCTGCACGCCGACCATGATGCCAAGCGGAATGGCGACCAGCAACAGGACCGAAACCGCGAACGCGCCGCTGAATCGGCCGAGCAGGTACTCGAACTTGCCGATCGGCGTCGAATAGAACATCTCGGCCGAGCGCGACTCGACATCGCGCAACACCACGTTGGCGACAAACGCGATGACCACGAACATCGCGATCAGGCTGAAGATCAGGATGTTCTGCGTGATGGCGTCGGGCGAGTTGACGTTGACGTTGCCCACGCCGCCCATCTGGATGTTGTCGGAGGTGATGCCGCCGAAGGCGAGCAGGAAAAACAGCACGAACGAGACGAGGAATACCGGGCTTTTCAGCTGGTAGGCCGCCTCGAAACGCGCGATCGGGAAGAATCGACTCTTCATGATTCGGGTCCTTGGAACGGATTCGGGTGGGGGCTTCAGGCGGCTGTCGTCCGGGCGTTGCCGGCAGGCGTCTTTTCGTGCAGCGAAGCGAAGTAGACGTCTTCGAGCATCGGCGAGTGTCGCTCGAACCCTTCGCCGGGGTCGGAATCGTCGACCACGTGCACCACCGTTCGGCCAGCGCGCAAATGGGTCGAAATCACCCGATGCCGTTCGCGACACTGCGCCAGTTCGCCCCGGTCGATCGCCTTGCGCCAGACCTTGCCCTCGAGTTCGGCGGTCAGCGTTTGCGGCACGCCTTCGCGAACGATCTGGCCGTTGGCGAGGATGGCCATGCGCGGACACAGGTCGGCCACGTCCTCGACGATGTGGGTGGACAGGATCACCACGCGGTCTTCGCCGATCTCGGACAGCAGGTTGTGGAAGCGAACCCTTTCTTCCGGGTCCAGCCCGGCGGTGGGTTCGTCGACGATCAGCAGCTTCGGATCGCCGATCAGCGCCTGGGCGATGCCGAAGCGCTGGCGCATGCCGCCGGAAAACCCGGCCAGCGCCTTTTTGCGTACCGAATGAAGATTCACCTGCTGCAATAGCGCGTCGACCAGCTGCTTGCGCTCGGATTTCGACACGATGCCCTTGAGTACGGCCAGGTGATCGAGCATGCCCTCGGCCGAAATCCGCGGATAGACGCCGAAGTCCTGCGGCAGGTAGCCCAGCGTTCGACGAAGCCGGTCCGGTTCGGCCAGCACGTCGATGCCGTCGAACACGATGTTCCCCGAATCGGGTTGCTGCAGCGTGGCGATGGTGCGCATCAGCGTGGACTTGCCGGCGCCGTTGGGTCCGAGCAGGCCGAACATCCCGACCGGAATTTCGATGGTCACGTCATCCAGCGCGCGAACGCCGTTCGGATAGGTCTTGGAAATCGATGAAATCGAAAGCATTGGGGCTCCCTGTTGGCCGATATCTTCAAATTGTCGACCGTCAGTATCGGCGACCTGGGGTGGCGTGCGTAAGGGCCGGAAGTCACCGCAGCGGGACATGACTTGCAGCACCCGACAGCGCAATGTCAACGCCCCCCACCCAGGGAAAAGGTGCCCGAACGGGACGCAATGAACTGATAACGCGACGTTTTTCTCAAATATCGCAGACAGGACCCGTCCGCTGTCATTGTGTTATGTTCAGAGTCCACCCACACGGGAGTCACCTGATGATTGGAGTGATTGTTCGAAACGCGATGATCGGACTGCTGCTCGCAGCCATGACCTTGCCGGCCCATGCGCAGCTTGTGTCCACCGGCGATGCGCTGGCCCTGGAGACCGGCCAGCTGGAGCAGCGCGTAGAGGCCTTCCTGCTGCGCGACGACGTTGCCGCCGAACTGGCCCAGTACGGCATCAGCCACGAGCGGGCAATGGCAAGAGTAGACAACATGAGTGCCGCCGAGCTGGAGCAGCTTTCCGGACGCATCGACGAGCTTCCGGCCGCGGGCGACGGCGTAATCGTCATCGCCGGCATCGTCTTCGTCGTGCTGATCATCCTGGAGCTCGTCGGCGTCACAGACATATTCAAGTCCGCCTGATGCAGACCAGCCGGTGCATCGGCGCGGCCGCCACGGTCGCGCTGATGCTGCTTGCCGGAGGCTGCGCAACCTACGACGCCCGAATCCCCGAGTCGCTGCCGCCGCACGTCGATCTGGCCGACACCCCCTTCCACCCGCAACAGCAACACCACTGCGGGCCGGCCGCGCTCACCACCGTCCTGGAAGCCAGCGGCGCAACGCCCGAATATGATGCCGTCGCTGAACGGGTCTACGTGCCGGACCTGGAGGGCAGCCTGCAAGTTGAAATGATGGCCGGGGCGAGAAGCTTCGACCGCATTCCGTTTCGCGTGCCGGGTGAACTTTCCGCCGTACTGGCGGAGGTCGAAGCCGGTCACCCGGTGCTCATTCTGCAGAACCTTCGGGTGAGAAGCTTTCCCGCATGGCATTACGCGGTGGTTGTGGGCTACGACCGCGAGGACGAAACGATCTTGATGCGCTCAGGCACCGAGCGAATGCAGGAAACGTCCGTATCCAAATGGATGCGCCAGTGGGACTGGGCCGGGCGCTGGGCCATCGTGGTGCTGGAGCCCGGCGAACTCCCGGCGCAGCCCGACCGTACCGCGGTGTTTCGCGCGCTGGCGGATTTCGACCAGAACGCCAACCCCGCATCGCGCCTGGCCGCCTGGGCCGGGGCCGCCGAACACTGGCCCGACACCGCGCTCGTTCACATGGGGCTGGGCAACGCGCACTACGAATTGGGCAGACACGAGGCTGCAGTCGAAGACTTCCGCGAGGCGTTGAACCATGAACCCGAGCACTGGCCGGCCAGGCTCAACCTCGCACAGGTCCTGCTGGAACTCCACCGTTACTGTGAAGGAGCCCGAGCCCTTCAGGCGGCGACAATGCCCTTCGACCACCCGCTGGTCGAAGCCCACGGCAAGCTCTCTATCGAGCTTGCGGATGCATGCAGCCCGGTTGAGGATCCGCTGAAAATGTAAGACCCGGGAGCGCGGGTAATTTCGTTGCGCCGCAACCCGACAATTATCCGCTCAGCCCACAACGGAGACGATGACGTTGCCTTTCTTGTGTCCTTCATCGACATATTCGTGCGCTTCGACGATCTTTTCCAGCGGGTAGATCCTGTCGATGACCGGTTTCATATCGCCGCCCGCGATGAGCTTCTCGAGGAGCTCGAGATGCGCCTTGCTTTCACCGGCAACGCCACTGATCAGCTGCTTGTTCCAGATCGCCGAAAGGTTGGCGAACAGCCCCGAAGCGATGGAAATCAGCTGCCCCTTTTCCTTCAACAGGCCTCTGCAGCGTGACAGCGGCATATTGCCGACGGTATCGAGTACGAAGTCATAGGTTTCTTCACTTGCTTCGACGTTTTCCCTGGTGTAGTCGATGGCCTTGTCCGCGCCAAGGGATTTCACCAGTTCGATATTGCCGGTGCTGCATACGGCGGTTACCTCGGCCCCCAGGTACTTGGCCAGCTGGATAGCCGCGGTCCCGACCGCCCCCGACGCGCCGTTCACGAGTATCTTTTGTCCTGGTTCGAGCCTGGCTTTTTTCTTCAGGAAGTGTATTGCCGTTTGTCCACCGAATATCGCAGCGGCAGCAGCATCATGATCGATCTCGTCCGGCTTTTCGATGAATACCGCTTTTTCAGGGAGACACAGGTACTCGGCATGCGCACCAAAACGCATTCCCGCTGTTCCGAACACCCTGTCACCGACAGTGAACGACTTCACCTCTTTCCCCAGGGCTTCCACCTCTCCGGAAAAGTCCATCCCCGGTATCTTCCTGCGCGGCCTGAAAAGGCCGAATACCAGCCGCGTCGGCAGCCAGAAGCCCACCGGAATTCTGAATCCCCGGAGCCGGGCGTCTCCGGCCGTGACCGTTCTCGAGTGGACCCTTATCAAGACCTCGTTCGGTCCAGGTATCGGTTTCGGCGCGTCCACGATCTCCAGGGCGTCTGCCGGTTTTCCGTATCTTGTCCATGCGACGGCTTTCATGTTTTTCCCTCGATTCCGATGGAGATCCCCATGTTCAAAGCCTAACCGCTTTATTCAAGTTGCGTTTCAGTCGCGTCAGTATCCGTTCAACAAAGAGGCCCTTTCGGAACCGGCGCACACGAGGGTGCAGGCGAACCTCCTACAGCCACCGGCGGACCGATTGCTTGTAATCGAGGAACGCTTCGCCGAATCGCGCTTCGAGTGCTTGCTCCTCGGGTTCGATCTGGAATCGACTTATGTAGGCGACATACGCAACAACGACAACCAGGGCTGGCCATGCCGACAGGTAGAAGACCCACGCCAGCAGTACGATGGCAAATCCCAGGTACATCGGGTTCCTGGTGACCCGATAGACGCCGCTCACGACCAGGGCCGATGCCTGCTCCGGATGCAGCGGGTCGACCGTGGTGCTGGCACGGCGGAAAGAAACAACGCCCAGAACAACGACCACCGCCCCGACAGCGACGAGCACAGCGGCAACGAGATCCTTGCCGGGAACGATCACGGATGGAGATGGGACGTAGCGCGAGATCGCCCATATCAGCAGGCCGGCAACGATCACGACGAGAACAGGGGGGATTTTTGGTGTCATACGCTTCTCATTCACGGCCCGACGTCTGCTTCAGTTGAAACGACGGTGGGGGCGGGCGTTGCGAATGGCCTGGCTCTTTGCCACCACCCCAACCCTCCCCCGCGGGTGTTCATTCCGGAGAGATGGTGGACATATGTTCGGAGACATTGTGGACGCCTTCCTGTGGTCATTTTATGATCATTTTGACTTGCTGCGCTCGGAGGTCGAACTTGGCGACAGGATGGCGACCAAGGTAGACCGACCAGAGTCCGTCTTCGGCCTCTGGACGCAGGCCAAGCAGTTGACCTTCGAACGGTTTGCCCAGGCGCCATCGTCGGCCCTTGAAGTTGATGCGGGCACCGTTGACTCGCCGCAGCACGAAGCCTTCGGGATATTCCAGCGGCTCCAGCCGGGCCGGCATGGGTCGCTGACTGGGTCGATAGCGGATGATCGGCGGCTCATCGTCCAGGCTTTCATGAGGGCGCTCAAAGTTGTAGCGTTCCCGGAAGCGGTCGAACGCTGCCTGGGCGCTGGCCAGATCGGACGGCGGCGGCCTGCCGCGCAGAACCTCGTCTTTGAGCGTGCGGTTGAAGCGTTCTTCTTTGCCTTGGGTCTGAGGATGGTAGGGCCGTCCGTGGATGACGCGCACGTCCAGTCGCAACAACCAGATGGTCAACCGGGTGTGGGGACTGGAGCGGTCGTCTCCCCAAGGTGGGCCGTGGTCGGCGAGAATGCTCCAGGGCAGGCCATAGCGCTCAAACGTCCGGCTCAGCGCATTCTGTACCCCGTCGTGGCACTGGTCGGTACAGGCTTGGACACACGGACTGAAGCGCGAATGGTCATCGAGGATCGTAAGCGGGTAGCAGCGCCCGCCGCGCCCCAGACGAAAGTCACCCTTGAAGTCCATCTGCCACAGATCGTTGGGCTCCTCGCGCTCGAATCTGCACATGGGTCGGCAAATCTCGCCGGCCTCCGGCGGAATCCGGTCATGGCGCCGGAGAATGGCGTGAACCGTGCTGATTGCCGGCATGGTGTGGCCCTTGCGAATCAGCCACTGACGCAGCTTGCGTGCGCCCCAGAACGGATACCGATCGCGCAGCTCCAGGACCAGATCCTCGACCTCGGATTCGACCCGCTTCGGACTGTGATGCGGTCGCCGACTGTGCTCAGCCAGGGCCGCTTCGCCACCATCCCGGTAGCGCCCGATCCACTTGTAGCCGGTCGTCGGACTGACGCCAAATCGACGGCACAACGCTCTGAAATTCACCCCGGGCATCGTGGCCAAAGCCACGAACTCTCGTTTCTCAGACATCGCGGAAACCTCTTTCCAAGGCATGCCATCTCTCCGTGCTTGACACGCCAAATAGTGTCCACCATGTCTCCGAACACCCGTCCACCATGTTCCCGGTACATACACGGGCGGGGGAGGGAGAAAGGCGTTGCGGGCGGCTATTCGGACGATTGCTTGACGAATCCGTCCTCGTCGAGTTCGACGATCGGCATTTCCAGCGCTTCCAGTTCTTCCCGGATTGTGGCTTCGTCGCCGACGACGACAATCGCCATGTTTTCCGGGTCGATCAGGCGCGCGGCAACCTGGTTGAGTTCTTCGCGCGTGATCGTGCGCAGGATCTCGTTTTGCTGCGAGCGGTAGTCCAGCGGCAGGTCATAGGTCAGGATGTTGTCTAGCAGCGCCAGCTTGCGGCCCGGGGTTTCGTATTCGCGCGCGTCGCGCTGGCCGATGGCCGAGCGCATGTACTCGAATTCTTCGGTTTCCATGCCGGCCTGGTCGTAGCTTTCAAGCTCGGCCATCACCTCGACCAGGGCCGCGGCGGTGGCATCCCGGTTGACTTCCGACGAGAAGCCGAAGCTGCCCATTTCCGGCCCGCCGCCGAACCCGGTCCGCGCGCCGTAGGTGTAGCCCTTGTCCTCGCGCAGGTTCAGGTTGATTCGGCTGTTGAAGGTGCCGCCGAGGACGAAGTTCGCCAGGCCCGCGCGGTAGAAATCGCCCAGCGCATCGTAGGGGATGGCGTGCTGGCCGGTGCGCAGGCTCGACTGCGCGGCTTCGGGCTTGTCGACCAGGTACAGCGTGCGGCCCTGGATTTCCGGCCGAGCGGGAATTTCCCGGCGCTCGGACATCGCGGGGGCAAGTGCTGCGAGTGGCGCCAGCGCCTGCATGGTCTCGGCCTGCGGCAGGCTGGAGCTGACCAGCACACCTTCGAGGTGCGCCGGCATGTGGTCGGCGTGGAAAGCGCGCACGTCTTCCAGCGTGATGGCCTCGACCGTGCGCGGGATGCCCGCCTGCGGATAGGACAGGGGATTTTCGGGACCTTCCATCACCGCGCCCAGGGCGCGACTTGCCAGCCCCTCCGGCGTCTTGCGCGCCTGCATCAGGCCTTCGATGGTCTGCTGCTTGACCCGCGCGAAGTCTTCTTCGGTGAAGGCCGGTTCCAGCATCCGCTCCATCATCAGCGGGATGGCCTGGTCGAGGTGCTTGGACAGGGTATTCAGCGTGACGGTGGTCTGGTAGGTGCCGGTATTGACACTGACGCTTGCACCGATGCGCTCCAGCGCTTCGGCAAACTCTCCGGCGCTGCGCTGCCTGGTGGCCTCGCCCATCATCGCGGCTGTCAGCGCGGCCAGCCCGGCCTTGCCGGCGGGTTCGTCGCGCTGGCCCATCGCGAACACGGCGCGCAGCGTCACGGTGGGCGTTTCATCGTTGGCCACGGCAAGCACCCGCACGCCGTTTTCCAGCGTCGAATCGCTGATCGGCGGCAGTTCCACCTGCGGGTTCATGCCCGGGGTCGGGCGAACGCTTCGGTCGAAGCTGTCCTCGGCTTCGCGCAGCGCCAGCTCTTCGCCCTCGTCGCCGTAGGATTCGGGCAGGTCGCGCTCGCCGGCGTTGTAGTTCGGCTCGGCCGCGGCCAGTTCGGTTCGGCCGTTGGGCACGATGCTGAGGATCACCGCCGGCTGGTCCTCGATGTACTGCTCGAACACGCGATCGACGTCGGCGATTTCGACGTTCAGGTAGCGCTGTATTTCCTCGGCGATGCCGGCCGGGCTGCCGGTGTAGGTTTCGAAGGCGGCCAGCGTGCTGACCTTGCCGGCAACCGACTGCAGGCCGAACACGCGCTGGGCCTCGTACTGGGCCTTGAACTTCTGCAGGTCGTCCTCGCTGACCGGGCGCTCGGCGAATTCGGCCAGCGTCTCGCGCACCGCGACTTCCATTTCGGCCAGGCTCTCACCCGAGGCCGGGTTCTGGATGACGATGAAGAACATCTCGCAGGCCAGTTCCTTGCACGAGTGGAAGACATTCGCCTGGACGGCCCGTCCGCTCTGGACCAGGCGCTGGTACAGAAGCGAGGCCTGGCCCTGGCCGAGTATCTTGGCCGCTGCGTCCAGTGCCGGCTCGTCCGGGTGGCTGGAATGGACCGTCGGCATCATCATCGCCAGCGCCGGGAGGTGGATATTGTCTTCGAGCGTCACGTAGCGGTCGGCGTCGAGCTCGGCCGGCTGCTTCGGCAGGTTCTCGACTTCGGGACCGGCCGGAATCGGGCCGAAGTACTTGACCACGGATGCCAGCGTCTCGCTGGTGTCGATGTCGCCGCCGATGGTCAGGGCGGCGTTGTTGGGTCCGTACCAGCGCAGGAAGAAGCGCTTGAGGTCGTTCAGGTCGGCCCGATTCAGATCCTCGATCCAGCCGATCACCGGCCACGAATACGGATGGCCTTCCGGGTACAGCGACTTGCTCAGCGTTTCGCCCGCGCGGACGTAGGGCTGGTTGTCGACCCGCTGGCCGCGTTCGTTCTTGACCGTCTCGCGCTGGACCTCGAACTTCTCCTGGGTCACGGCGTCGAGCAGAAAGCCCATCCGGTCGGCTTCCAGCCACAGCACGGTGTCGAGCTGGTTGGCCGGCACGGTCTGGTAATAGTTGGTGCGATCCGAATTGGTCGAGCCGTTGAGCGTGCCGCCGGCGTTGGAGACGATCTTGAAGTGCTCTTCGTCGGCGACGTTCTCCGAGCCCTGGAACATCATGTGCTCGAAGAAGTGGGCGAACCCGGAGCGGCCGGGCTCTTCGCGGTTGGAGCCGACGTGATAGGTCACGTCCACGTGCACCAGCGGGTCGGACGTGTCCTTGTGCAGGACCACGGTCAGGCCGTTGTCCAGGCGATATTTTTCATAGGGGATCGAAATGCCGCTGTCGTCGCCTTCGAAGCGCTCGACCAGCGTCACGCCCTCGGGCAGTTCCGAGCCGGCCGAGGGCGGCTGCGCGGTCGGCGCCTGCGTTTCGGTGATCGGCGCGGCGGTGTCGGAAGAGTTGCAGCCGGCCAGGACGAAGGCCAGCAAGAGCATCGGCAAGAGTCTGAAATTCGGGTTCAACGTAATTCACCTGTCTGGAATCAAGGCGCAAAGGTTACACCAGCCCGGTTACGGATACCCGACCAGTGACGCCCCCGGGCCGTTCCCGGCCCCGGTGTCGCATTGGTGACGCACGACGCTTTTACGCCATTGCGCATTCCTGGCGTTTTCAGCGACGGCCCGCGCGTGTCCAATGGCCTCACCAACCGAGGTCACACAAAGGACATATCATGAACGCACCCAACCGCATCGCCCGGAAAGAGACAAGACCCGAAATGATCGTCAGCGCCCGCAAAGGCATCCAGTGCTACTTCGACGTCGACGATTTCACGATCAGCGTATGGGGTTCGGCGTGGACCGGCCGCGAGATCGTGAAGGTCGACGACCGGGTCGTCTCGAGCAAGCTGAGCATCCGGTTTTCCACCACCCACGACTTCGAGCACCGGGGCCATCGCTACCGGGTGCGATTCATCATCGCGTCGATGGCGACCGGCCTGGCCCGGATCGAGCTGTACCGGGACGGCGAGCTGATCGACTTCGACGAAGCGCGCCGCCGGAGCATCAAGATCGACCCCGCAACCGGCAAGATCGACTGGCGCGCCGGGTGGAAGGCGATCATCGGCTGGGCAGTGGTGGGCGGCCTGTTCGGCGCGGCGCTGGGCTACGCCGCGGCGGAGCTGGTCGAACGGTGGTTGTCATGAGCATCCGGAGACTGCTGTCGAGAGCGCGGGCCATCATTCGCCGGGGCCTTCACCGGATTCCGGTGGTGAGCACGGTCCTGTCCGCCGCCGGCGCCTACCAGGCGTTCGTCGATGCCTGCGGGGGCTTTTGATGGATATCCGGCACGAATACGTCAGGAACCTGCGCGCCTCGCGCGGCTGGACGCAGCAGCAGCTGGCCGAGATCGCCGACCTGAGCCTGCGCACCATCCAGCGGGTCGAAAAGCTCGGCGTGGCGTCGAACGAAACCGTATCGGCACTGTGCTCGGTGTTCGAGGTCGATCGGAGCGATCTGCTCGTGCTGCCGCCGCTGGACGCCGAGGACGAGCGCGCCTCCCAGCGCAGCAGCCGCATCGCGGGAATGGCCGCGCTCATCGGCGCGCTGGCGGGCTCGCTCGTCACGGCGCTGGCGATGCAGTGGCTGGGCGGCTGATCGTCACGGCCGCACGAATACGGGCAGCCTCCGGCTCACGACGCGCGATTGCCCGCTCGCAGCGAGCGCGAGGCTCAAGGCGCGGTGCTCACCCCGGGCTGGGTCAGTTCGCGGCCGGCGTCTTTCCAGGCCGCACTGACCATGCCTCGAACGTCGCGCCGGAGTTCGGCAGCGTCGTAGACGATGCCGCGGGAAATCGTGTAGTGAACACCGTCGGTTCGAATCACGCGGTTGTCCTCGGTCACGCGTATCGCCCCGGTGCCGAAAAGCACCTTCCAGTCGGCCAGCGGGTTTTCGCCGACCACCACCAGGTCGGCCTGCTTGCCGACTTCCACCGAGCCGGTGGTATCGGCGATGCCCAGCGCCTCGGCACCGCTTAGCGTTGCGGCCCGGAGCACTTCCAGCGGGTGGAACCCGGCTTCCTGCAGCAGCTCCAGTTCCTCGACATAGCCGAAGCCGTAGAGCTTGTAGATGTAGCCCGAGTCGGAACCGACCGTGACGCGTCCGCCGTGGTTCTTGTAGTCGTTGATGAATTCCATCCAGCGGCGGTAGTTCTGCTGCCAGTCGACTTCGTTGGCGGTGGCCCAGGCGAACCAGTAGCTGCCGTGCGCCTGGCGGCTGGGCGCATAGAAATCCCAAAGGCTGGGCAGCGTGTAATCGGGATGCCACTCGGCGGTTCGTGCCGCCATGAAGTCGCGGTTGGCCTGGTAGATGGTCAGCGTCGGGTCCAGCGTGAAGTCAAGCTCGATCAACTCGTCGCGTACCGCCTGCCAGCGCGGATGATCCGGTCCGGCGGCCTGGCGCCAGAGCTTGCCGGCCTCGGCGAAGCGGTGGAATTCGTTGGCATAGTTGTAGTCGGCCGGGTAGTGCTGGATGGTCTTGTCGGCAAACAAGGCTTCGGGCAGCCCGTACCAGTGCTCCATGGTGGTCAGCCCGGCGCGCGCGGTATCGAGAACATTGGCGCGCGCGACGTCCATCTGCGCGTGATGCATCGCGGTGCCCAGCCGCAGCTTTTTCGCATGCTCGATTGCGGCCAGCAACACCTCGGGACGCGCGCCGAAGAACTTGATACCGTCGGCGCCGCGTTCCTTGACCTCGGCCACCCACTCGCGGGCCTGCTTCGCGGTGGTGATCGGACGCTCGCTGCCCTGGCCGAAACTGACGTAGGCCTGGAGGCGCGGCGCGGCGATTTCGCCGTCGGCGCTTCGTTGTCTCTCGCGCATCGTCCAGTCGAGACCGTTGCCAGATCCCGGGTCGCGCACCGTGGTGATGCCGTGGCCCAGCCAGAGCTTGAACACGTATTCGGCCGGCGTGCCCTGGGCCTTGCCGCCGATGTGGCCGTGCATGTCGATGAAGCCGGGCAGCACGTACTGACCGGCGATGTCGATTTCGCGGCCGTTGGCGGCCAGTTCGGGGCGATCGCCGTCGTCGATCGGCACGCCGGGCGCACCCAGCATCGCGATATCGACGATGCGATTGCCCTCGATGACGATGTCGACCGGCCCGATCGGCGGCGCCCCGGTGCCGTTGACCAGGATGCCGCCGCGCAGGATCAGCTGCTCGAACGGCCCCTCGCCGCGGTCGCGGTCGGGCGCGGGCTCGATTTCGGCGTGGGCGGCAGTGGCAAGCGATACGGCAAGAAGCAGCAATGTTGCGGTGAGTCTGGTCATCGGGCTACCGGAGGTGGGCTCGGGAAGTGGAACAGGTTACACGGGTTTTGGGCAGGGTTCAAAACCCGGTGGCGGGTCTGAGATTCAAAAATGCAAAACCAGCTCTCGCGAAGGCGCAAAGCCGCGAAGAAAGGCTATATACAAAGTTTTTCTCTCGCAGAAACACATAGGCGCAGAGAGGAGCTTTTGAACGGCTTTTTCTTGGCGACTTTGCGCCTTCGCGAGAGCTGGTTTGATTTTGATCTGCATTTGATCGGTCCTTCTCTGCGTCTCCGCGTGTCTGCGAGAGCAAGCCTTTACACGTCGTTCAGTCATGCTCCGGGCCGGAGTAAAACGAGATCCTGTCGCTGGCCTCCCGTATCGCCGGTCGGTAGCGCTTCTCGATCTGTGGTCGCCTGATCTTCAGCGTCGGCGTCAGCAGTTCGTTGTCCACGGTCCAGCGCTCGCGAATCACGATGATGTGGCTGATTTTCTGGTGCGGCTCCAGTTCGTCGTTGACCGAATCCAGCGTCTCGACCAGCTGGCGCCGAAGCTCGCGCATCTCCAGTTCGATGTGCTCGGCCAACTGCACGAGCGCAACCGGCTGATCCAGGTGGTCGCCGACCACGCACGCCTGCTCGATGAGTTCGTTCTTCGCCAGCAGGCTTTCCAGCGGCACCGGAGCGACGTACTTGCCCTTGGTGGTCTTGAAGACCTCCTTGACGCGCCCGGTGATCTTCACCCAGCCATCTGCGTCGATGAAGGCACGATCGCCGGTCCTGAAATAGCCGTTTTCGAAACTCTCCCCGGTCAGTTCTTCCTGCTTGTAATAACCCTGCATCATGCACGGGCAGCGGATCAGGAGCTCGTCGTCGTAGCCGGTATCCAGTTCGACGCCCGGCAATGCCCGGCTGATGGTGCCGAATCTCGGCTTTTCGCCGCGACCGACCTGGGT
Organism: Lysobacterales bacterium; assembly: GCA_002722315.1. Taxonomy (GTDB): domain Bacteria; phylum Pseudomonadota; class Gammaproteobacteria; order Xanthomonadales; family Wenzhouxiangellaceae. Next base: position 123,969 of record PBLG01000044.1, read on the forward strand.
GCCGTAGGCGAAGGTCTCGGTCATGCCCCAGCCTTCACAGATCGTGACGCCGACCCTGTCCCACCATTCGAGAAGCACTGGCGCAATCGGCGCCGAGCCGCTGGCGAACCATTCACCCTTGTGCAGCCCGAGACCCCTCTTGATCTTGTGGCGGATCAGCATGTTGACGATCGGCAGCTTGAGCAGCTTTTCGAGCTTGTTGTGCGGAATCTTCTCGAGCACGCCCAGCTGAAACTTCTTCCAGAGCCTGGGCACCGAACCGAACAGTGTCGGCTCGGCATGCTGAAGGTCTTCCATGAAGGTCTCCAGCGACTCGACGAAATAAAGCGTGGAACCGCCATAGAAACTTCCAGCTTCGACATAGGCGCGCTCGGTACAGTGCGAAAGCGGCAGATAGGACAGTATCCGGTCGCCGTCCCTCACGCCGATTGCCGTGGCCAGCGATTCACCGACGAACGAAAAGTTGTCGAAGCTGTGCATCGCACCCTTGGGTTCGCCGGTAGAGCCCGACGTGTAGAGCAGCGTCGCCAGGTCGTCTTCGGCAGCGTCGTGCACCTCGAAGCGTTCCGGTGATTCGGCAACCAGGTCCGGCCAATCGTGATCGGCCTTCGCGCCCGGATACGGCATCGCGATCGTCAGCAGTTCATCCGGGATGCCGGGCAACTGGGTTTCGGCGTGTTCGAGCTTGCCGATGATGCAGGCGCGCGCTTCGCTGTGATCAAGCACCTGGCGGATCGTGCGTGCGTTGGCAGTCGGATAGATCGGGACGCTGACCATGCCGGCGAGGATCATCGCCATGTCGGCGATCACCCAGTGGGCGCAGTTCTTCGAGATCAACCCGATCCGGTCACCCGGCCCGAGGCCCAGCTTCCTCAAGCCCGCGGCAAGCCGGCAGGCCTCGTCGACCGCTTCGGCCCAGGTCCAGTGTTTCCAGGTCCGATCGATCGGCTGGCAGAGGTAAAGCTGATCGGGCGTCTTGCGGACCCGGTCCAGGATCTGTTGCTGAAGGGACGCCGGCATTCGGGTTCTCGACATGAACGAGTGTCGAGAATAGGTTGGGTTTGCAGTGGGAGTCAATGGGCTCCCCATGAGCATGGAGGCAACTTTTTGCCGCCGATTCACGCGGATGAACCCGGATAAAAAGCGAATGATTGATCAAGATGGGAAATTTCCGGGGGGAGTGGCTTTCGCCGATGTAGCGTCGCGCCTGTGCTCCCTTGCGTTCTCTCTTTTCGGTTTTCCATCCGCATTTTTCCGCGTGAATCCGCGGCAAAAACGCCTTTTTGAAAAGGTTGCTAAATCTCGTACATAGCCGGGCAGGTCGAAATTCAAAAACCTACTTTCCGATGCAGAACGAAGAAAAGATCTTGCCAAGCAGTTCGTCCGAATGCACCTGGCCGGTGATTTCGCCCAGGGCCTCGGCCGCGCGGCGCAATTCCTCGGCGGCGAGCTCGCCGGATCCGGTCTGTTCGAGCACGCCGCGCGCGGCGTCGAGATGCGACAGGCAAGATTCGATCTGGTCGACGTGGCGCGCCCGCGCCGTGAACTCGCCCAGTGAGGTTTCGGCTTTCATGAAACGTTCGGACACGGCCCGATCGAGGCCGTCCATGCCTTCACCGGTCAATGCCGACAGCGCGACCGCATCGATCTTCGCCCCCGACGGGTCGCTCCGGCCCTGAACGCTCGCCAGGTCGATCTTGTTTTCGATCCTCAGCACCGGCACGCTGGTCTCAGGCGGCGGGCCTGGCTCCGGATCGTTGACGTCGACCACCCATAGAACCAGGTCGGCCTCGGCCAGTTCGGCCCTGGCCCGGCGGACGCCCTCGCGCTCGACCACGTCTTCGGTCTCGCGCAGCCCGGCGGTATCGGCGAGCGTGACCGGAATGCCGGCCAGGTGGATGGTTTCCCTGACCACGTCGCGCGTGGTGCCCGGGATTTCCGTGACGATCGCGGCGTCGCGTTTGACCAATGCATTGAACAGGCTGGACTTGCCCGCATTGGGCTTGCCGACGATGGCGATACGCAGGCCGTCGTTGAGCAACCGGCCGGCGCGCGCCTGGGCCAGCAGTTCGACGGCCTGGTCGACCAGCATTCGCACCCGCCCGAGCACGTCACCTTCGGCCAGGAAGTCGATCTCCTCGTCGGGAAAGTCCAGCGCGGCCTCGACGTACACCCTCAGTTCGATGATGCGGTCGGCCAGCGCATGGACCTGCTTCGAAAATACCCCGTCCAGGCTGCGGGTCGCCGCGCGCGCGGCCTGCTCGCTGCTGGCCGCGATCAGGTCGGCGATTGCTTCGGCCTGGGCCAGGTCCAGCTTGTCGTTGAGGAAGGCGCGCTGGCTGAATTCGCCCGGCCCGGCCCGGCGCGCGCCGGCCGCGACGCAGGCGCGCAGCACCATCTCCAGCACCACAGGGGAACCATGCAGCTGCAACTCCAGCACGTGCTCACCGGTAAACGAATGCGGCGCGGGAAAGTAAAGCGCAAGCCCGGTGTCGATCGCCTGCCCGTCGGCGTCGAGAACCTTGACCAGGGCGGCATGCCTCGGCTCGGGCAGGTGCCCGATCAGCCGGGCGGCAAGATCATCTATCGAGGTTCCGGAAATCCGCACCACGCCGACGCCCCCCCGGCCGGGCGGCGTGGCAATGGCGCAGATGGTTTCAGTCATGATTCAATGAAAACCGCGATTAGGCAATATCACCAAGGGGGAAACCTCGGCAAAGCGTAGCGAGCGGGTGGCTGACGGTGGCCGCCGGAGCGCAGAATCCGCAGTGTACGATTTTGTACATGAGGATTTCGAGCACCGCCGGACGCCGTCAGGCGCCCGCGCAGTAGTTTTGCCGTGGTTTCCTAGGCCTTTGCGCGCGCATCTTCGGCGTCTATCTGCCGCAGGATGTACCACTGCTGCAGCAACGAGATACCGCTGTTCGAAGCCCAGTACAGCACCAGGCCGGCCGGGAAGAACGCGAACAGCACGGCGAACGCGACCGGCAGCCACTGCATGATCTTGCGCTGCATCGGGTCCATACCCGCCGCCGGCGTGAGCCGCTGCGTGATGATCATGAACGCGCCGTTGATCACCGGAAGGATGAACAGCGGATCGGGCTTGCTCAGGTCGGGCACCCAGAGGAAGCTGGCCTGGCGCAGTTCGACCGATTCCAGCAGCACCCAGTACAGCGCGATGAAGATCGGGATCTGGACAAGAATGGGCAGGCAGCCGCCGAGCGGGTTGACCTTTTCCTTCTTGTAGATTTCCATCATGGCCTGGCCGAACTTCTGCCGGTCGTCGCCATAACGTTCCTTGAGCTGCTGGATTCGCGGCTGCAGCTTGCGCAGCTTGCCCATCGATCGGAACTGCGCCTGGGTGAGCTTGTAGAACGCGATCTTGATCAGCAGCGTCAGCAGAATGATCGCCAGTCCCCAGTTGCCGACCAGATCGTGGATATGGTCGAGCAGCCAGAACAAGGGCTTGGAGAAGACGGTGAAGATGCCGTAATCGACGGTCAGGCCCAGCCCCGGCGCGATTTCGTCCAGGCGGTTCTGGTTCTTTGGTCCGGCAAAGAATTGCGATTCGAACATGTGGCTTTCGCCGGCCGCCACCGCGACCGGCGTCGAGGTGACGGTCACCGCGTAGCGGTTCGGCGTCTGGCGGTCGATCAGGCGAGTCGTGTACTGGGCCGACTGTTCGGCCGGCGGAATCCAGGCCGTCAGGAAGTAGTGTTCGACCATCCCGGCCCAACCGCCGGTAATCGTGTTGCGATACTGCTCTTCGGCAAAGTCGCCGAACTTCAGTTTCTGGAACTTCTCTTCCGGGCTGTAGACTGCGGCGCCCTTGAAGCTGATCCGCTCCGGATTGGTAAAGGTCATGCCGCCGGAGCTGGTGCCTGCCGCACGCTGCAGGCGCAGGTATCGGCTGCCCTGCCAGGTCGTGCTGCCCTCGTTGCGGATCTCGAATCGATGTTCCACGACGTAATCGTCGCGCCGGAAGATCCAGGTCTGGATGACTTCCAGGCCGTTTCCGTCGCGCCAGGTCAACGGCACGGCCACGGTGTCGGCGTCGTTGGCGAGTTCGTAGTACTCGCGGTCGAAGCTGTATTCGGTCGTGTGATTCGGCGCGCGCCGGTCGGGATCGATGAGCCCGGCCTGTGCAATGTGGAATTCGGTCAACTCGTCGCTGATCAGCTCGAACGGCTCGTCGGGCGTGTCGATGCTGACCGGGTACTTCTTGAGTTTCAGGCTGGTGAGCGTACCGCCGGTGGGATCGATCTCGGCGATGACCCGATCGGTTTCGACCCTGATCCTCCGGCCCGAACTGGCGACTGCGGCGCTCGGAACCGAGGCGTCCGTTTCGGTCGTGGATCGGGGCTGGGTCTCGGGGCCGGCGTCCGGCAGCTCCGGAAGATCGGCCTCCTCTTCGGCCCGCTCTGTCGCCGCCCGGTTTTCACCCGGAAGCTCTTCGACCTGGGGCGGGACCGGGTTGGCGAAATCGCTTTGCCATTCGACGTAAAGCATGAAGCCGAGGAAGGCGAGCAGAAGCAGGAGCAGCGTTCGGGTATTCATGGCGATTCAAACCGTAACCAGAGTTGTTCGAGAGCGAGTTTCAGCGTTCGGGAGTCGGCATCGGTCGCCTGTGGCTTGGCGAGCACGATGAAATCGACCGGTCGAAGTTGGCGGCGACGCTGGCGAAACGTTTCACGGGCGATTCGGCGGATGCGGTTTCGATCCACCGCTCGCCGGGCGACCCGCTTGGCGATCGCCAGCCCCAGCCGTGCGCCGGTTGGCGAGCCCGGCGCCGATGGGTGTTCAGGTTCGGATCGCTCGGCCCAGTGGATGCGAAAGTAGCGGTTTGATTCGACTTGCCTGGCATCGAAGACTCGCTTGAACTCGACCCCGGACAGCAATCTGGCCTCGCGGGGAAATCCCGCCGTCATCATGCCGCTGTTCCCTTGCCTGCTTCAGTAGCCTCGCGTCGGCAGTCTACCGGCGATGCGATCGGCTCGGCCGCCGAGTCAGGCCGACAGGCGCTTTCTGCCGCGGGCGCGGCGGGAATTGATGATCGCGCGGCCGGAGCGCGTGGCCATGCGCGCGCGGAAACCGTGACGACGGGCGCGCTTGAGCTTGCTTGGCTGGAAAGTACGTTTCATGGTCCAAATACCTCGGGCAAAAAATTACGTTGGCGCGTCGACCAGCGTCGGCGCCATCGACGAAAAAGAGCGAGATTATACCGTTTTATCGGGGCTGCGCGCAACTTCGATGCACCGGGGCCCGGTCGCCCCCCGGCCGTGGTGCGTCGGCAATTGCCGACACGTATACTGCTGGTCCATACTTCAGCGCAAAGCCTGGGCCGGTCAGACCAAGTTGAACAATCCGACGACATTGTGGAAACGCTGTCTCGAACGTCTCGAGCGCGAAATCGCGCTCGAAGAGGTCAACACCTGGCTGCGCCCTCTCCAGCCGGAACTGGTCGGTTCGGGCGAGGTTCGCCTGCTGGCGCCCAACGATTTCGTCTGTGAACAGGTAAACGACCAGTATCTGCCGCTGATCCGGGATTTCTTCGCGGGCAACGGGTTCGACAAGAGCAGGATCAGGGTCGTCGTCGGCGGCAACGGCGAAAAAGCGGCCGCGCCGGCACGATCGCGCGGCGGAAAGGGGTTCAGCGCCGGTCTCGACGAACGCTACCAGTTCGAGAATTTCGTACTCGGCAAATCCAACGAACTCGGCTTCGCCGCCGCACAGCAGGTCACCCAGGATCCGGGGAAGGCCTACAACCCCCTGCTGCTCTACGGTGGCACCGGCCTTGGAAAGACCCATTTGCTGCACGCGATCGGCCACAAGCTTGCCCAACGCAATCCTGATTTCAAGATCGTCTACCTGCACTCCGAAAAATTCGTCAGCGAGATGATCCAGGCGCTTCGGCACGCCTCTATCGACGCGTTCAAGGCGCGCTATCGCGGGGTCGACGCGCTGCTGATCGACGACATCCAGTTCTTCGCCGGCAAGGACCGCTCGCAGGAGGAGTTCTTCCATACCTTCAACGCGCTGCTCGAATCGCGCCAGCAGATCATCCTGACTTGCGATCGCTATCCGAAGGAAGTCGAGGGCATAGAAGCGCGCCTGCGCTCGCGCTTCGGCTGGGGACTATCGGTGCCGATCGAGCCGCCGGACTTCGAAACCCGAGTCGCGATCCTGATGAAGAAGGCGATGGAAGCGGGGATGGACCTCGACGAAAACGTCGCGATGCTGATCGCCCGACGGATGCGCTCGAACGTGCGCGACCTCGAGGGGGCGCTGAATTCACTGATCGCCAATGCACGTTTTTCCGGGCGGAGCATCGACGAGGACTACACCCGCGAAATTCTCAGGGACGTGCTGGCAGTGCACGATCGCCAGGTGACGCTGGAGAATATACAGAAGGTGGTTGCAGCGCATTACCAGCTTCGGGTAACCGATCTGCTGTCGAAGCGCAGGACGCGAAACATCGCGCGACCGCGGCAAATGGCGATGTTCCTGGCCAAGGCGCTGACCCAGCATTCGCTGCCCGAAATCGGCGAGGCATTCGGCGGGCGGGACCATACCACCGTGCTGCACGCGTGTCGTAAAATCGAGAGCTTGTGCGAAACCGACGCCCGGTTGCGCGAGGATCAGGCAAAACTGTTGAGGGAACTGGCGGGATAAAGCTGTTGACCGGGCCCGCGAAAGCCTGTGGATAACGTGGGGATGAAATTCGACGATCGATTCATCCAGTGCTTATCCACAGCTTGCCAAGCAGGGCATACAACCGTCGGGTTGATTCAACGTTTTGAAAGTAAAGGTTTTTTTAGGACTTTGCGTTAACCCACAGGCGTTACTGTTACTGGTTTTTTAAAAAAGACTATAAAAACCATAATCGGAACCATTTGGCCGTGACCTAGGAGTAGCCATGAAGTTTTCCATCCAACGCGAAGCGCTGCTGGTGCCGATCACCCAGGTGGTCGGGGTCGTCGAGCGTCGTCAAACGCTACCGGTACTGGCCAACTTTCTGCTCGAAGTCGACGACGACGGGCTGAAGATCACGGGCTCCGACATGGAAGTCGAGATGGTCGGTCAGGTATCGGCCGACGTGGCGCAACCGGGGAGCGTCACGGTGCCTGCGCGCAAGCTGGTCGACATCTGCAAGGCGCTCCCCGAAGGCGTGCGCCTGGATATCCAGCTCAACGGGGAAAAGCTCGCGGTTCACGCCGGTCGCAGCCGGTTCACGCTGGCCACGCTGCCGGCCGCCGAGTTCCCGTCCAGCGATTCAGGCAGCGACGCCGACCGGCTGACCGTGTCCGAGGAACGTCTCGGCTGGTTGCTCGAAAAGACGTCGTTCGCCATGGCCAACCAGGACGTCAGGCATTACCTCAACGGCCTGCTGATGGAATTCCGCAGCGGCATGCTGCGCGCCGTCGCGACCGACGGCCACCGCCTGGCGCTGGCCGAGATCGAAGCCGACGTACAGGGCGATGGGCGTTCGCTGATCCTGCCGCGCAAGGGCGTGGTCGAACTGGCGCGGATCCTGTCTTCCGAGGACGAGCCGGTGGAAATCGCGCTGGGGAACAACTTCGTCCAGGTTCGGCGTCGTGGGCTGACCCTGACCAGCAAGCTGATCGACGGACGCTTCCCGGATTACGAGGCCGTGATCCCGATGAGCCAGGACAAGGGCATGACGCTGGTCCGGCAGGATTTCATCCGCGCACTGCAGCGCGCCGCGATCCTGTCGAACGAGAAGTACCGGGGGGTTCGAATCGAGTCCAACGACGGCACGATCCGCATCATCGCGCACAACCCCCAGCAGGAAGAAGCGACCGAGGAAGTCGAAGCCGAGCACAACTACGACGGCCTGGTGGTGGGCTTCAACGTCAATTACCTGCTTGACGCACTCGGCTCCATCGACGGCGAGCAGGCCCGGCTTTCGCTCAAGAGCGCCGACAGTTCCTGCCTGATCACGGCCGTCGACAGGGACGACGTTCGCCAGGTGGTCATGCCGTTGAAGTTGTAGGCGGGGTTCGGCGCCCGCCCGGCGCCGGTGGTGGGCACCCCGTGGCGGGTGCCCCGGCTTTGAATTTGCCCTCAGCTTTGTGTCGCGAGGTGGTGATGGGCACCCCGTGGCCGGGTGCGGACGGCTCTTCAAACTCAAAATCAACCTCAAACCCGTTTCGCCACGCGATGATGAGGACACCCTGGCCGGGTGAAGTGGCTTTCTAATTCAACCTCAAGTTCAAAACCCGTTTCGCCACGCGCTTCGCGCTTGCTGGCGACCGACTTTTCACAAGCGCCTGAAAAGTAGGCAAAAGCGCTTCTTACAGGCAGCAGAGAGTTGCGGTGCGGGTCGATGGGGTCGGTGGTTAGGTGTTTGATCGCGGCGTCGGTTGAAGATCTTCTTGCCCGAGCGTCATGGGCGGCGTGCTTTGCGGGCGGTGACGGGATTCCGGCTTCGATCCCTATCGGAGCGGGGTCGCTTCGATCGAGGGTGTCGTGATCATCGGTGGATGCTGAAGCGGGTTCCAG
>PBLG01000045.1 GCA_002722315.1 Lysobacterales bacterium
CCCAAATCAGGCTGTAGCCAGTCAGCGCACGGCGGAATGCCGCTATGCCATTGAAATAGAGACGTTTTATCGCAGCACTATCGGAGAACTTCAGTCTAGTTTTACAGTCAATCAAGCGCGACCAGAGGAAAAGGACATGAACCGACAACCGCTCGAAGGCTTCCGGATGCACAACCTGCGCGACGACCGGCAAGCGCCGCTTGTCGAGAAGGTCGTCGAGCTCTGGACGACGCAGAAGGTATTGACCGAACCTCAGGCCAGAAAGCGCGCCGAGGAACTGTTGTTCGTAACCATGGACGAGCAGAACGGCGACGTCGCGGGCGTCTGCACGACCTACCTGGGGACGCCGCCTGCGCTGAAGATGCCGCTGTGGCACTTCCGCACGTTCGTCGCGCCCGACTACCGGCAGAACGACGTGGCCTACCACCTGCTGCACCTGGCGATCGACTACCACGAGTCGCAATTCGTCGACGGCACCAACACGAGTGGCCGCGGGCTTTACATGGAAATCGAGAACCCGATCATCCAGCGCCACCGCAACGAGGCGGTCTGGCCGAGCTCGGGGATGGTATTCACCGGCTTCAACGCCCGCGGCGATCACTGCAGGGTACGTTATTTTCCAGGGGCCAGGATTTCCTGACCGGCTCGCCGATGCGCGCTACGCGCAGCGTTGTTCAGAGACCCCCAAGCAAAAAAGCAAACGGCCGGGAAGACCCGGCCGCTGCGCAAACACCCGAATTCGGGATCAGAGCCAGGCGCCCTAGGTTTCGGACCGTCGCCGGAAGCCGAACAAGCCGGCAAGACCCAGCAGGCCGGCCATCAGCAGCAGACCGATCCGATCCATGACCGGCACGGCCACGGCCGGGGGCGGCGGCTCGATTACGCCACGCTCGACCGAACCGATATCGCAGGCACCGTTGAAGGGCCTGACCTGCCCGCCCTGATCGTCCGCGACCCCAGTCCCGCAACCGGCGGTTCCCGACGGGATCGCATCGAGCAGCGGACTGCCGACGCCCGGCAAATGGGTGAACGTCGGTCCACCGTTGTCGGCCAGCGGACCCAGAAGCGGATCCTGCCCGAGGAGGCCGGCGCTGGCGGCATCGGAATTCAGCGTGCCCGTCGTCGAATCGACCCCGACCAGCGAGAACGACAGATCGGCCTGCTGGAAACTGGCTGGATTGAAGCCGATGTCGGGGTCGGTCGGCGCCGAGTTGCCCGCAATCACGCTCGCCGTGATCGGCAACGCGAAATCGGCCGAGATCCCCAGGCCCCCGATGTCCCCGGCGCTGTTGTCGGTGATCGTCGTGAACTCGATTGCAAGGTTTCGCGCCTGCGTGCCGCGCTCCGGCTGTTGCGGTCCATCGGAGATGTCGCTGTAGATGACCAGGCCGCCGTTCAGCCCGCCCGAGGTGTTGCCGGAGATCGTGCTGTTCGTGACCAGCAGGTCGTACTTGGCTCGAAGCACGCCCGCGCCGCCGAACTGGACCGCGGAATTGCCCGAAATCGTGGACGAATCGACGAGGATGGCGCCGTCGTTGCCGTTGGCCAGCACGCCGCCGCCGAAAAATGCGTTGTTTCCGCTGATCGTCGAGCGGATGATCTCGACGCCGCCGAACTGCGTGTACATTCCGGCGCCGCCGGCGTATCCGTAGTAGCCGCCCGGACCGTCTCCCCGCGTACCCCACGTCGACGCCCCGTCTCCGCGGGCGCCGCGCGCCGCCTCGAACTCGGCGCGGCGATCCGTGAGCTGGCGATCAGGCACGCCGGAACCCGTCGCGGCGTTGTTGCTGACGACGCTGTCGACCAGGCTGACGGTCCCCTCGAAACCGAAAACATTGATGCCGCCGCCCTCGACCCCCGCCGTATTCGACGAGATTTCGGTCCCGGAGAACGTGATGTCGCCGTACTTGGTGTCGCCATAAACGCCGCCGCCGGCGTAGAGCGCATCGTTGCCGCTGACCACGGAATCGTTGACGCTCAGGCTGCCGTACTCGCTGTAGAAGAACAAGCCGCCGCCGACCGCACCCGAATTGCCCGAGATTTCCGAGTCGTTGACCTCGAGATCGGACTCGATCGAGTACATACCGCCGCCGGCGCCGATCTGGCTGATGCCGCGCAGGGGTTGCGTCGACTCGCCGTTGCCGCCGGTGATCGTCAGGTCGTTCAGCGTGACGTCGGAGTAGTAGATCGCCAGGGCGCGGGAGTTGCCGCCGGCATCCAGCGTGGCGCCCGCACCGTTGATGGTGATCTCGTCGTCATCGATTTCCAGCTGACCCGACGTGATCGAAATGGTCTGCCCGGAAACCGTGGACAGGTCGATGACGTCGGCCTCGGCGTTCGAATTCGCCTGTACCAGCGCATCGCGAAGGCTGCCGGCACCGGAATCGTTGGTATTGGTGACGTTGAAAGTGGCTGCCCCGGCCTGGCCGGCGGCAAGTGCCGTGCAGATGGCCGCGGCGAGCGCGGTCTTGCTGTATGAGTTCAATTCGGATCCCCTGGTAATTCAATTGAATTTCTGATGAATCGTTTGCCCGCTGGACCACGGAATGTGCTCGCGGTCACGAGCCGCAACTCTACACGCGATGAACCGGAACGATCAATCCGGTTTCGCGGCGGGTCGAATCCATCGACCTCGGAACTCGACCCTTGCGCCTGTGTACGAAAAAACGAACGGCGGCGCGCCAGCCGGGGCCCTTTCGCGGTGTTGCACCGATAGGGCCCCGGCCGTCGCGGCGCGGTCAGTCGACTTCGGCCAGGGTCCGGCCCGTGACGTCGAACCATGCCGATTCGCCCCAGCCCACCAACTGGCCGTCGGCAAATACCAGCGGCGTGGTCTCGTTGCGCGAGGTCACGCCGTCGCCCTCGACGCGCTGGGTCCGGTAGAACAGCACCCGGTGGGCCACGCCGTCGACCATGAACGCCTCGCTGAAGTCGGCTTCGTGCGGCATCGCCAGCTGCACCTCCCGGATACCCATCCCCATCAGGAGCGAGTCGATCGCGCGCCTGTTGTCGCGCTCGATTTCAGCCCAGCGGGAGTCGCGGGACTCGGGTCCGTCGTTGCCGATTGCCACGACGCAACCCGACAGCCAGACTGCAAGAAATACAAGAACCAATAGACGGGTCGACTGCTGCATGCGAATAATCCTTGTTGAATTGTTATTGAGAGCGGAGCCTGAATTATCCCGACAAAAGCTGAACGGCGCCTGAGCGAGAAGTCATGAATCGCGTGCGATCCTGCCGCTCCGACACCGCCCTGGCGGCGTCGACCAGTCGTTCGATCTTTCGTCGGATTCTGGCTTCCAGCCTGGTCGGGCGGTTTCGGACCGTAAGAAGGAATCGTAAAAACAACACCTTGCAGCCGAACCAACCGAAGCACTTGACAAAACCCTCACGCGCTGTTCACCCTGAAAACAAGGCCGTGCCAGAAGTCATGGTCGCGCGATCCGGAATCGACCGCCGAGGGAGGGCGGAGCGGTTTCGTCGTGCAGGCATGCAGGCAGCCGGATCCCGGGCTCGTCGCCCGGCAGGAAGCGCAGCGTTCGACCCCGTTGGTCCGGCCCGCACCAGGGCTCGCCCATCCGAACGACTGAGCGCCCAACCCAAAAAATCGAAAAAGAGGAGCACATTCGGAATGAATCGAGTCAACAGGAAGCTGGCGGCCCTGATCGGCGCCATCGGAACCATAGCCTGCGCGGCCAGCGCGTCGGCAGACGACAATCGCTGGATCATCCAGTTCGCGCCAGGCCAGGCCGGTAACGGCGCCGCGGCGGTCCAGGCCGCCGGCGGCAGGATCGAGGTCGACCTGACCGGCGAGTCCGTCAACGCCATGGCGATCACGATCCCGGAAGCCGCGCTGAACGGCCTGCGCAACAACCCGAACATCGTCAATATCGAACCCGATTCGCGTGTCTACCCGATGGCCGAGACCGTCCCGTTCGGCATCACCATGACCCAGTCCGACCTGGTCAGCGACGCCAACGCCGGTGCGTTCAACGTCTGCATCATCGACTCGGGCTATCACATCGGCCACTTCGACCTGCAGGACACCAATGTGATCGGCCTGCAGCTTTCGGGCAGCGGCGACCCGTTCATCGACTCCTGCGGACACGGCACGCACGTAGCCGGCACCATCGCGGCGCTGAACAACGGCGACGGCGTGATCGGCGTGCTGCCCAGCGGCAACATCACCCTGACCATCGCCAAGATCTTCGGCGACGACAGCTGGACCTCCGGTTCCTGCGGCTACAGCTACACCTCCAGCGTCATCGACGCGGCATTTGCCTGCCGCGACGCCGGCGCCAACGTGATCAACATGAGCCTCGGCGGCGGCGGCGCTTCGAGCGTTGCCGAACAAGGCTTCCAGGACCTGCTCGACCAGGGCGTCCTGTCCATCGCCGCGGCCGGCAACGACGGCACCACGACGCTGAGCTATCCGGCCAGCTATCCTGCGGTCGTCTCGGTTGCCGCCATCGACGAAAACAAGGCGGTCGCGGACTTCTCGCAGAAAAACAGCGCGGTCGAATTGTCGGGCCCCGGCGTCGGCGTGTTGAGCACGGTCCCGACCATCAGCGCGAACGCCGAAGTCGACGGCACCGGCTATTCGGTAGCGTCCTTCGACCGCGCGGCGGTCACCACCGCCAGCGGCAGCCTTGTGTTCGGCGGTTTGTGCGACAGCGCCGGCAACTGGAACGGCAATACCGTGCTGTGCGAGCGCGGCAGTATCTCGTTCAGCGACAAGGTGGCGAATGTAGAGGCCGGCGGCGGCGATGCAGCCATCATCTACAACAACGTCTCCGGCAGCTTCCTCGGCACGCTTGACTGCAAAGGCCCATCGTTCCGGGCCTGTTCGAACATCCCGGCGGTCAGCATGAGCCAGGCCGACGGGCAGTTCCTGGCAGCCAACAAGATCGGCGCCAGCGCGACGGTTTCGACGCAGACGACCGCGCCGGCCGACGGCTACGAGTTCTTCAACGGCACGTCGATGGCCACCCCGCACGTCGCGGGCGTCGCCGCGCTGGTCTGGAGCCAGGTGCCGACCGCAAGCGCAACCGACATCCGCAACGCACTGGCGGCTACCGCCGAAGACCTCGGAAGTGCCGGTCGCGACAACAGCTACGGCTTCGGGCTCGTCCAGGCTGCCGACGCGGTTGCCTTCCTGGGCGGCGGTGGTGGCGGCGGTGGCGGCAATACCGCACCGACGGCATCGTTCTCGTTCAGCTGCACCGAACTGGCATGCAGCTTCGACGGCAGCGGTTCCAGCGACAGCGACGGCACCATCGCCGGCTACAGCTGGAGCTTCGGCGACGGCAATTCGGCCAGCGGGGCCACCGCCAGCAACACCTACGCCAACGACGGCAGCTACACGGTCACGCTGACGGTCACCGACGATGCCGGCGCCACCGGCTCCAGCAGCCAGACGGTCACCGTGGCCGCCAACACAGGCGGTGGCGCAGACGTAACCCTGTCGGCCAACGGCTACAAGGACAAGGGCCGCTGGACGGCCGACCTGAGCTGGAGCGGCGCCACGACGAACAACGTCGACATCTATCGCGACGGCGGCCTGTTGACCACCACTGCCAACGACGGCGCCTACACCGACGCGACGTCGCTCAAGGGCGGCGGCAGCCTCACCTACCAGGTCTGCGAAGCCGGCAGCAGCGTATGTTCCGACAGTGTCACGGTGATCTTCTGATCGCCTGACGACAAGTCTGCTCTAGTAAAAGCAAGGCCCGTGCCGCCAGTCGGCACGGGCCTTTTCTTGTCCACCCTCCGGGCGATCGGACTGCGCTACCGAGACGGGCCGGACTCAATCCCCGGCCAGCGGCCGGCCGGTCAGCTCGAACCAGGCCGTTTCCCCCCAGCCAGTCAATTCACCATTTCTGAATACAAGCGGCGTGGTTTCGTCACGCGTCGTCACGCCGTCACGCGTAACCGGCTGCGTGCGATAGAACAACGCCCGATACGACGCGCCGTCGACGGTAAAGGCCTCGCTGAAGTCCGGTTCATGCGGCATCACCGCCTGGACTTCGCGCAAGCCCATGCCGAGCCTGAGAGATTCCAGCGCGAGCCGATTATCGCGTTCGGCCGCCACCAGTCGCCCGTCGCGACCGTCGGCGCCGTCCTTGCCTGAAACCTGGATACTGCACCCGGCCAGCGCCAGGAGGGAAACCGCAAGAGTTGCCAGGCGAATCGGTGCAAACATTCAGGAATTCTCCTTGTTCCAGATCGCAGGAATTATCTGTCAAAGACGTGAAACGCACCCGCGGGGGGAGCCTCGGCGACCAAACATTGGGCAAAAAAAGGCCCACCCAAACGGGCAGGCCCAAGGAAAACGGCGCGGAGGGTGACCGCAACGCCGCTTCGGGGTAGACGTGGCTAATCTCCTCCGTGGGCAAAGTCCGGATACGCTTCCATCCCGCACTCGGCAAAATCCAGCCCCGCCCGCTCGTCGTCCGGATTCACCCGAATCCCCATCGTCATGCGCAGCACCGCCCAGACGATCAGACTGAACACGAACACGAATCCGCCGATCGCGCCTATTCCGGCCAGCTGCGACATCAGCGAGGCGTCCGGGTTGGCGATCGGGACGACCAGCAGGCCGAAAATGCCGCAGGTCCCGTGCACCGAGATCGCACCGACCGGGTCGTCGATGCGGACGCGATCGAACGCGATGATGGAGAACACCACGAGGACGCCCCCGACCAGTCCGATGCAAATGGCCAGCAGCGGGCTCGGCGCCAGCGGGCCCGCGGTGATCGAGACCAGCCCGGCCAGCGCGCCGTTGAGCGCCATGGTCAGGTCGGCCTTGCCGAACGTCAGGCGCGCGGCCAGCAGCGCGGCGACCAGGCCGGCCGCGGCGGCCAGGTTGGTGTTGACGAACACCTTCGCGACGTTGTTGGCCGAGCCGACGTCGGAGATGATCAATTCCGAACCGCCGTTGAAGCCGAACCAGCCCATCCAGAGAATGAACATGCCGAGCGTGGCCAAAGGCAGGTTGGCGCCCGGCAGCGCTCGGGCGCGGCCGTCTGCGGTGTACTTGCCCTGGCGCGGGCCGAGCAGAAGCACACCGGCCAGCGCGGCGAAAGCGCCGGCCATGTGCACGATGCCGCCGCCGGCGTAGTCGGAGTAGCCGATCGCCGAAAGGAAGCCGCCGCCCCAGGACCAGTAGCCCTGCCAGGGATAGATGACGCCCGTCATGACGACCGAGAAGGCCAGGAACGACCACAGCTTCATGCGTTCGGCCACCGCGCCGGAAACGATCGACATGGCGGTGGCTACGAACACCACCTGGAACATGAAATCGGCCATGGCCGAGTAGGTGATCTCGCTGCCGGCCGCGGTGACCGCCTCGGCGGTATTGTCGGCGCCCAGCCCGAAGCCGATGCCGGGCCAGAAGGCGTTGACCCCTTCGCCCGGATACATCAGCTGGTAGCCGACCAGGAAGTACATCAGGCATGCAATGGCATACAGCGCAACGTTCTTGGTCAGGATCTCGACCGTGTTGCGTGCGCGCACCAGTCCGGCCTCGAGCATGGTGAAGCCGGCCGCCATCCACATCACGAACGCGGCGCAGACCAGCAGGTAGAAAGTATTGAGTGCGTATTCGATTTCGGTCATGGTTTTTCCTCAACCCGAGTGATGCGTGGTCCGGCGTCAGATCGCCGATTCATTGACTTCGCCGGTGCGAATCCGCACCACGCGCTCTAGCTCGGTGACGAATATCTTTCCGTCCCCGATCCGCCCGCTGCGCGCGGTCTCGATGATGGTCTCGATGACCCGCTCGGCGTCTTCGCTAGCCACGGCGATCTCGACCTTGATCTTGGGCAGGAAGTCGACGACGTACTCGGCGCCGCGGTAAAGCTCGGTATGGCCTTTCTGGCGGCCGAAGCCGCGCGTCTCGCTGACCGTCATGCCCTGGATGCCCGCGTCGGCCAGGGCCTCGCGGACATCGTCGAGCTTGAACGGCTTGATGATTGCGGTGATCAGTTTCATTGGCGTCGCTCATGCGGATGACTACAAGCCATTTGCAAGAGCGGTGCCAACACCGGGAGCGGCTACAGGTTATTGATTCGACTCGGAATGAACGACTTCAGAAAACAGGGCGACGCACCAGGCTGGTGCGCCCCGGCCCACGCCGCGCACCATGCTGGTGCCGTCGTCGACCGCCTTGCGAGATCAGGTCTTGCGGCTGAGCGTGTTGCGGCCGATGCCCAGCAGTCGGGCGGCCTCGGCGCGGCGGCCGCCGGTGGCCTTCAGGGCTTCTTCTATGAGACAGCGTTCCAGTTGTTCGACGGCCTCGGCCATCAATCCATCGGGTTGCGCCGTGGATCCGGTCGCCAGCCGGTCGCGCGCCCACGCGCGCAGAGCCTCGGTCCAGTCCCGGTCGTCGGGCTGACCGGTCGAAAGCCTCGGCAGGTCCTCGGCCCGGATGTCCGGACCCGGCACAAGGGCGGTCACGCGGCGGCACAGGTTGACCAGTTCGCGCACGTTGCCCGGCCAGGCGTGAGCCACGAGATGATCGAGCGCCTCGTCGGTCATTCTCTTCGGCTCGGTGTTCATCTCGCGCGCCGCCTCGGACAGGTAATGCCCGAGCAGCAGCGGAATGTCCTCGCGCCGGCCGCGCAGCGGCGGCACTTCCAGTTCGACCACGTTGAGCCGGTGATAGAGATCCTCGCGGAACCGGCCTTCGGCCACCGCGCGGGCAAGATCCTGGTTGGTCGCGGCGATCAGGCGCACGTCGGCTCTCATGGTCGTACGGCCGCCCAGCCGGTGAAAATCGCCTTCCGCGAGCACCCGCAGCAGCCGGGTCTGCAGTGCGGCCGGCATGTCGCCGATCTCGTCGAGAAACAGGGTGCCGCCTGCGGCATGCTCGAAGTAGCCGGCGCGCGCCTCGTCGGCGCCGCTGAACGCGCCCTTCTCGTGGCCGAACAGTTCCGATTCCAGCAGGTCGCCCGGAATCGCGGCCACGTTGAGGGCCACGAAGGGCTGGTCGGCCCGTCGCGAGGTCTCGTGCAGTGCCCGCGCAATGCGCTCCTTGCCGCTGCCCGATTCGCCGATCAGCAGCACGCTGAGATCCGAGCCGGCAAGCCTGCCGATGACCCGGAACAACGCCTTCATCGTCGGCGCCGAGCCGATCAGCGACGGCCCCTCGCCGGCAGCGTCCTGCCCGCCGGCGTCTCGAGGCCCCGGCGTCGCATCGGCCAGCGCCCGCCGCACGAGATCGACCGCTTCGTCGATATCGAACGGCTTCGGCAGCAATTCGAACGCTCCGCCGGTCAGCGCGGCCACCGAGTTGTCCAGGTCAGCGTAGGCGGTCATGACGATCACCGGAACGTCGGGGTGTTCCGCCCTGACGTACTCCAGAAGCTGCAGTCCGGATTCGCCGGGCATGCGCAGGTCGCTGACCAGCACCGACGGCGACGCTTCGCCGGCCAATGCCTCGCGCAGAGCGGCCGGCGCCTCGAACTCGCGCGCCTGAATCCCGTCGTGTTCGAGCGCACGCGCCAGCACCCGGCGCACCGACGCATCGTCGTCGACGATCCAGACTTCCGGGTCGCGCGCATTCATCTCGAATCGTTCATGTTGGATCGTTCATGGTCACTCGATTATCCCGGATTATTCCGGTACCGGAAGCAGCAGGCGAAAGACCGTATCGCCCGGCTCGCTTTCGAACTCGATGCGCCCGCCGTGGCGATCGACGATTTCCTGGGCGATCGCAAGCCCAAGGCCGCTGCCCTCGTCCCGGCCGGTGACCAGCGGGAAGAACAGCGACTCGGCCAGTTCGGGCGGCACGCCGCGGCCGTTGTCGGCGATCTCCACGGCAACGGCAAGCCGGTGGAGGTTGCCGTCCCATGTCACGCGCCGGGCGGACCGTGTACGCAGAACGACCCGATCGGCGCCCGACTGCAACGCATTGCGCCCCAGGTTCAACAGCGCCTGGAACAGCTGGTTGGCGTCCAGCTCGAGCTCCGGAAGACTGGGATCGTAATCGCGCTCCACGCTCACACCCTCGCCCGCTTCTCCGCTAAGCAGTGCGTGCAAGCGATCCACCGGCTGGTGAACGTTCTCATGGACCATCCGGGCAGGACCGGCGGGCGCCAGCATCTCGTCGACCAGCGCGTGCAGGCGGTCGGCCTCGACGCAGATGATGTCGGTGAGCTCGCGCCGGCCGGGATCGGGCTCGTCGCGCCCAAGAAGCTGCGCCGCCCCGCGCAGACCGGCCAGCGGGTTGCGTATCTCGTGTGCCAGCTGGCGCACCACGCGCCTGGAAAGCGCCTGCCGGTCGTGCCGCAGGCGATCTTCCTGGGCCCGCCTGCGCAGCCCGGCGTCGTGCAGTTCCAGAAGGGTCAGGTCGCCCGGCAGCGCGGTGACCTGCACGTCCAGCCACTGCACCCGGCCGGCGTCCTGCCACTCGATATCCTGGGCCGAGAGCGCACGCTGCTCGCGGGAGGCCCGCGCCACGAGTTCGCCAAGCCCGCTGGCCCGCAGTTCACGGCTCAACGCAACGCCAGCATGGCTGGCCGTGACACCCAGGAGGTCCTCGGCCGCGGGGTTCAGAAAACGCACGCGATCCTCGGCGTCCAGCAGCAGGATCGCGGTCTGCAGGTGCTCGACCCAGTCGGGCTGCGGGAAACGGGATTCGGATGGCGGCTCTGACATGCGCGGATTGAATCGACCACGGGCCCGGGCCTCGATCATACCGCCAGGCCAGGTTGAAACAACCCGAATCTCCGGTTTTCCATCAGCGACCCTGGGTACGCCAGCGCACGGACGAACGCCGAAGACCGCGGGCAGACTTGGCTCTGGCACCAGCAATGCCGCCTGGTGCGCCTCGCCAATGCAGGAGTAGTTCATGACCTTGACTCTGACCCCCTTGATATCGTTGATTGCCGGGCTTCTCATTCTGTTCGTGCCCAGCCTGCTCAGGCTGATAGTTGCCATCTACCTGATCGCCATCGGCGTGATAGGCCTGTTCGGACTCAGTTTCTGACTTCGCACGCCAATGCAATGTGCGGTATCGCACCGAAAAGCGAGGCGCTACGGACTAGTCTTGTTCGACATTTATCAGTCGAAACCAGGCAGAGGAGAAACAGCATGAGATCAACAGGATTGCGCGCCCCACCCGGGAACTCTTTCGTACCGACCGCTCCGGGTGCAACCGCGTCCCCGGGGCTGCCGAGCCTTATTCTCCGAGCCAGTGCCGGCGCTGCGATGTTGCTGCTCGCCGTCCCTGCACTCTCGCAGACCGCACCCGACCTTGGATCGACCGCCCCATTCGCCATCGTATCCGAGACCTTCAGCAATTCCACCGCCGGCACCGTTGTCGACGGCGACGTGTGTTTCACGACCGGACCTTCGGTGAATCCCACCATCAACGGAACGGTGCAGACGCCCTGCCCGGCCCAGGTCGGGCTGGACCAGAACGCGGCCCGCGGTGAGCTGGACGCGCAGTCATGTACCTCGATCGGGGCCGCGGTAGCGCTGGACACGATCAGCATCGGGGGCGACACGCCCGGCGTATTCCCGCCCGGCTGCTACTCGAGCACGGGAGCCATGAGCATCACCACAGGCGCGACGCTGACGCTCAGCGGTGACGGCGTATTCATCTTCAGGCCGGGCGGCGCACTCGATCCGGGCGCCAATTCCAGCGTCGTGACCGCTGGCGGGGCGTGCTCGGACAACGTCTTCTGGGCGCCGGCAGGCGGCACGACGATCGGCGCGAATGCCGCCTTTGTCGGTACCGTGTTTCGTGGTACGGCAGCCGGTCTCAGCATTACGCTGGGCGATTCGGCTTCGCTTGAAGGAAGAGCCCTGGCGTTCGGCTCGACGGTCACAACGGCCAACAACGCCATCGCCGTTCCCGTGGCGTGCGAGGAAGCGGGCACCATCATCGTGGAAAAGCAGACCAATCCGCAAGGCAGCGCCCAGAGCTTCGACTTTACCGGCGACGCCGCCGGCAGCATCGGCGACGACCAGCAGATCGTGGTCGGCAACCTCACGCCGGGCAATTACAGCTCGACCGAATCGGTGCCGGCAGGCTGGGAATTGTCCGACATCGTCTGCAATGACGGCGACAGTACCGTCGACATCGGCTCGGCAACCGCGAACTTCGTTCTCGACGCCGGCGAGACGGTGACCTGCGTGTTCATCAACACCTCGCTCACGGCCACTGAGGGAACGATCACGATACTCAAGCAGGCCAGTCCCTCCGCTACGGGTCGGTCTTTCGACTTTACCGGAGACCTGGGAGCCTTCAGCCTGATGCACGGAGAATTCGTCGTGGAAACGCGGGCGCCCGGTGTCTACGCGGTGGCCGAAACGGTACCGGCCGGCTGGCAGCTGGACAGCGCCGTATGCGACGACGGATCACCGGTTGGCGCCATCGACCTCGCGGCCGGCGAAAGCGTGAGCTGTACGTTCACCAATTCGCTTCAGGCTGCGCGCAGCATACCGACGCTTTCACTGGGTGGCACTGCATTGCTGCTGCTGATGATGTCCTTGATTGCTGGATTATTCCTGCAGCATTCGGGGTTTCCTCGAAGATAGCAGGGGCAGAGCTGCAGGGCCAAAAAAAAACCCTGGCCGGTCGGCCAGGGTTTTTTTTCGATCCCGCCTGTGTTATTCGATCACGAAACTTACGCGCATGATGACGCGGTAGCTCGTGATGTTGCCGCCCTCGATACTCAGTTTCTGCTCGGAGATCCAGGCGCCCTTGACGTTCTTGACGGTCTTTTCAGCCCGCTTGATGGCGGACTCGATCGCATCCTGGAAACTGGTCGGCGAGTCGCTCGATATTTCGATGATCTTGGCAATGGTCATTATGAATTCCTGTGCGTTCTACCGTCGCAATGACGGCTGTATGGAACACCCGGAGATCGAACTGCAATCGCCGGGTGGGTGAATTATTCGCGAGTGTCGCGTCCGGGATCGAGTGCGCGTTTTGCCGCGTAACGTGCCGCCGCCAACTCGTCGTCAAGCCGCAATCAATTTACTGCGACCGCCTGTACGATGTAGCGTTGGGGCGCACTGCCGATGAAATAGAACGGATAGCAGGTGACCAAGGTAACCGTATTCATGTCGCTGGCATCGAGCGGCCACAGCTCTTCTGGCTGGACGATGGTGATGCTGGTGACCTTGTAAGCGCGCTGGCCGGAAAGGCTTTCAAGCTCCAGGAGATCTCCGACAGCTGCATCCTTCAACGCCCTGAAGTATTGATCGCGGTGAGCGGCGATGGCCATGTTGCCGCCGTCGTTGGGCAAAGCGGTTCCCGGAATCCATCCCGCGCCCCGGCTGAGATTGCGCTCGCTGATGTCGGAAAAGACCGGCACTTCGAGACCGAGCCCGGGCATGCGAAGCACCGCAACGGGCAGCGAATCGAGCTTTGCATCAAGCTCGCGGGGCGGCTCGGCTCGGTCGACATCCTGCGGCAGCACGACAAGTTCAGCTTCGGACGTACTCTCAGCCGCCGCCTGCGCCCGTGCAAACACTTCGATGCCCTCGCGACGCTCGTTTTCAAATCCGATGGTCGCACCGAAGTACACGGCAATCAGCAGCAGACCAACTCCCCAGCAGGCAAGTTCGAGGAAAAGTCTGCCGGGTCCGGCACTCACAACGCCCGCCGTTTTCCAGGGCGCCTGGATTCGGCGCGGGACTGTGTTCGGCGAATGACCATCTTCAGCGGTTCCCGGGGATGAGAATATAGAGCCCCATGGTCGCCGCGATCCCCGCGTCTGTCTGTACGCGAGCGCACGCAAAGCCGGGTTGCCGACAACCCGCCGGCGGCGGTCAGGTGCCAATGCCGTGAACTCTGGAAAGCAAAAAACCGCCGCCCGGGGGCGGCGGTCATGCGACGAATCAATCAATCGCGCCGGCCTGCTCAGCAGGCCTTGCCATCCTTCTTCGGGGAGTCGGTCTTGTGCGATTCGCTCTTGCCGTTGTCGGCCGCGGGTGCGCTCTTGCCCTTGTCCGCCGGCGCTGCAGCCTTTGACTTCTCGGCGTCATGCTGCTGGCTGAACTTTCCCTGCTGCTGCGGCTGGGAAGGCTTGTCCTGGCCAGCGGTCACGCCCGCCTGTACCGGCTGCGGCTTGCGTTCCGACGACTTTTCGTTGATTGCGTTGTTCATGGATTTTCCTTATTGACGGTCCAGGTCGACTCAGACCGCGATTAGCGCAGTCCCTACGACGACCCGAGATGTACGATATCCAATGCGTGGGTTCGTGTCGGTGCGCTGGCACGCTTTCGCGCCTCCTTCCAATCGAAACGTCAGTGGTTCGATCGGCCAAAAAAAACGGCACCTCGCTTGTGGAGGTGCCGTGATTGAATCTACGAGTTTTGCGCGAACGGGATTACCCGGCGTCAGAACGCCTGGTAGGAGAACTTCTGCCCACCGATGGCGGCCTCCAGCATAAGACCCTCTTCGTCCATGGTGAAGACGGCGACGCCGTCCTGGAATTTCGCGTTCGTGCCTTCACCGGACTTCAATGCCACGGCGGTGGCCTGGGAACTGAATTCATAGTTGCCCTTGCGGAACTTGTCCAGGGCACTGGCGCTCTCGAACACCAGGATCTCGGTGTAGGCCTGTGCGCCCAGCTGCAAGCCGATCGTGGCCTGGCTCAGATCCGTGTAGCCGATCTGCGTTCCGTTCTTGTAGACGATGCCTCGACCATAAGCACCACCGACGACTGCGCCGCCCTTGCCGACGCTGGGGAATACCGCGAAGCCGGGGGCGGCGGCAATGATCTTGTTGAAGCTGCTGTGCGAAGACCTTGCAAGACTGAGTGCAGTGGTCGCGTCCTTTCGCAGGTCGCTTCTGTCGTCTACGCTAGTCGGTGCTGTAGTACAGGCGGCCAGGAAGGCCAGGCCAACGGCTGACACGAGAAACCGGGAAATGAATGTAGCTCGGTCGATCTTTCTGCTTTGGGTAAACATTTTCTGTGTCCTGTGACGGCGCTCGAAGCGAGCGCACGGTCATCAGGATATGCAATGGAGCGCTTGCCGTCTGTACGGTACAGAACTTACGGGAAGGTGCCGTCGCACCCGTGCGGAGCTTTTCAGAGGTTCCCTGAAAAACTCCACGCAGCACTGTTCGAATGTTCGCAGGGAAACACCCGGACAATGCCGCGCGGATTATCTTTCGCTCGGACCTGTGCGCTACCCGATTCGCAGTCCGGTATCGAGAACTCCGAATGCAGACAGCAGCCAGAGAATGACGACGATGATGACGACTACATTCAGGATCTTCTTGATTGTCGCCTGCATCGGAATGTAGCTGTTGATGAGCCATAGCAGCACGCCAACGACGACCAGTGTAATGATCAGATTGATAAGGGACATTTCGGGGCTTCCTCGGACGTGTGGGAGACGCTCAATATAGGGCTCCGGGCATGCTTGGTCCGTTCTCTACCGCACATACGGCATAAACGGCATTTTCAACCAGGGTGCCGCGCACAAGCCGAGGCCAGTCGCAATGCGAGGTTGCCATGGGCTTCGACCATTGGATGGTCGAACGGCATCGGTTCGGCCTCGATGACCTGTTGGCCCCGGCATGAACGATCCAGTTCCAGCAGCACCTGGGCCAGGTTCAGGCGTACCGGCCAGCTGCCGGGGTCGAGCTCGAGCGCGTGTTCGAAATCGGTCGCGGCGGATTCGATGGATCCAAGCTCATACTGCGCGTTACCTGCGCCCATCCAGGCCAGCGGCTCGCCCGGCCACTGCTCGGACACGGCGCGCCAGGCGCGCAGACGCGGCTCGGCCGGGGCGTGATCATCGAAGTCGGCCAGCGCGCGCAGCACCGCCGGGAGATGCGGATCCAGCGGCAGCTCGCCGGGCTGCAGCACCACGATCGCCCACCGCGAAGCCCAGTCCCACTGACGCATCCAGCGCCCGGCCGGGGTCGCCTGCAGGCGCTCGGCACCCGACCGCATCAGGATTTCGGCGCGTTCGCGGTCGTACCCGACGACCACCGCGTAGTGCCATGCGGGCAAGCTGCGGACGCGGAGATTCTGAAGAATAAGGACCGGGCGGCCGCCCTCGACTTCGGCCAGCACCGAAGTGAATTCACCCGGCAGCCGGAACGGGATGCGTTCGAAGCTCCTGGTCGCGGCCATCAGCTCGACCTGCAGGCTGCCCTCCAGCTCGGGAATATAGATTCGTTCGGTGACCTCGTCATAGCTCGGTGCAGCGCCCGAGGCTTCGAGCACGGTGATCAGCGCCGCCGGCCCACAGTGATGCTCCAGCTGGGGATAGAAAGGCGTTTCGCTCAGCTCGACACGCGGGGCCCAG
This sequence comes from Lysobacterales bacterium, assembly GCA_002722315.1. Taxonomy (GTDB): domain Bacteria; phylum Pseudomonadota; class Gammaproteobacteria; order Xanthomonadales; family Wenzhouxiangellaceae. The sequence goes on from PBLG01000045.1 coordinate 16,282, forward strand.
GTCTCCGGGATTCTGGTGTCGAAGCCGGCGCAGCCGGTAAGAACCAGGAAAAGCGCGGCCACGACGGCCGCGCCATTGTTGCGGTTCATTTCCAGTCTCGGGCCATCACCGCCTGAAGACGTTCGTGACGCCCACCAGTTCAAGGATGATGAGGACGAGAAAGACGACGCCGAGCACGACGATGATGCCGTCGCCGGCGGCCGGCATCTGGTCGATGCGTCCGGCGATCTGTTCCAGTTCGGCGGCGCTCATGTCGGCCACCCGCGCCATCGCCATTTCATGGCTCACCCCCAGCTCGGCCAGTTCGGCGGCAACGCCGTCGCGCAGGAGATAGGCCTCGACGCGTGTGGCAAGATTGCCGGCATCCAGCGCCAGCGCGTCGCCGGTCGAGACAAGCTGTCCCTGAGCCGGCATGACCATGGCGATCATTGCCAGCGCGACCAAAACATTCGTAATCATGGATCTGATCATTTGGATACTCCCGTTCCACATACAGGATGTGGCAAAAACAGTAAAAAAGGCCGGTACATCGGCACGACGCCAGCCAGCGATTTCATTCGACTTCCCGGGCCCGGCAGACTATGCAGACAGGATTTCAGGGGGCGAACGTTCAATTCGAAGGAATGTTGCTCTTCTGGCCGGGAGCATGGGCCGGCGCGAATGCCCTGTCGGTGCGTCAGCGTACATACGCGGCCGCCAGCCGCGCCCGGCGCGCCGGGCCGGAAACCAGTCGGCGCCAGTGCGCGAACAGCAGGACAGCCACCATGACCACCAGCAGGCCGAGCATGAGTTCGATCCGGCCCGAAAGCTCGACGAGCGAACTCAGCATCCTGCTTCTGGCATCGATTCCCGCGAGCCACCATGCAGCCAGGGCGAGCGACACAAGAGCGAGCATGACCAGGTCTCCGGTCGAGCGTCCGTGCAGCAGGGCCAGTCCGGCCAGTAGAAGCGCCGCGCCGACGGGCAGGTAGATGACCGAGCCGCTCTTGACCGCCAGCAGGGCGCCCATGGCCGCGAAGCCCATTCCCAGGGGCAGCGCGAGCGGGACGACCAACATCAGCATGACGTAAAGGACCATTCTCGGCCAACGTCGTGGCGCATCCGGCTGGTTCGTTTTCATTAGCGCTACGACCGTGTTCAAGGATTGCTTACTGTGCGCTGTCGGCGCTCCGAATGCTGTTCGCTGCCCCACATTGCGCCCCGGGCCCGACGCGCCGCGGAGCGGCCAAGCCGGTTCAGACCGGCAATCGCACGAGTGCCTCCACCGGCGCGAGAACACTTGTCGCAGTTGCTGTGTACGTCAGCGTACAGAAGGTCATGGACGACGCGTGCGAGCCTGCCGAATGGACGGACATGGAAAATTCAGGCGAATGTTCACGGTCTCCGCGATCGTTGTATTGGCGCACCTTGTCGGTTTCGCCACGTCACTCCACGCGCTGATGGGCACCCGCACCGCGCCCGGCACCGTTGCATGGGTCGTGTCGCTCAATGCGATGCCTTACATCGCCGTTCCCGCCTACTGGGTGTTTGGGCGCGACAGGATCGACGACTATGTTCAGCTTCGTCGCAAGCGCGTGACATCGCTGAACCGCTCGCTGGAATCCCACCTGAAGCAACTGGCGCCCTTCCGGAGCGAATGGACCGGGCGCGATCCGACGCTGCGCGCGGTCGAACAGCTTGCGCGCGTCCCGTTTGTCGACGGCAACCGGGCCGAACTTCTGATAGATGGAAAAGCAATCTTCGAAAGCATTTTCGACGGCATCGATGCTGCAGAGGACTATCTGCTGGTCCAGTTCTACATTGTTCGTGACGACAAGCGTGGCCGCGAGCTGCAACGCAGGCTGCTCGCAAAAGCACGGGAAGGCGTACGGGTTTACGTATTGTTCGACAGCATCGGCAGCCTCGACCTGGGCAATTCGTATATAAGCGAGCTGACCGACGCCGGGGTCGAAGTTCGATCCTTCTTTCAGCATGAGAGCTGGGTCGATCGTTTCCAGCTGAACTTCCGCAACCACCGCAAGCTCGTGATCTCCGACGGCAAGGTCGGCTGGGTCGGGGGCCTGAACATAGGCGACGAGTACGAATCCGAGGGCTGGCGGGACGCGCACGTCCGCATCGAGGGTCCGGCGGTGCTGAACATGCAGCTGTCGTTCCTGGAGGACTGGCGGTGGGTCACCGACGAGCTGCCTGACGTCTCGTGGACGCCGCAGGCGGCAAGCGGCGGCAGCGTGCCGGTCCTGGTGCTTCCATCCGGACCCGCCGACGAGTTCGAAACCGCAAGCCTGATGGTTCAGCAGTTCATCCATCTCGCCGAAAAGAGGATCTGGATTTCCAGCCCCTACCTCGTTCCCGACGAAGGCGTGATGGGGGCGCTCAAGCTGGCCGCCCTAGGTGGGCTTGACGTACGCCTCCTGATTCCGGAAAAGACGGACAGCCGGCTGGCAGGACTGGCCGCGTACAAGTACATGGATGCACTGAGTGCCGCAGGCGTGCGGATCTTCCGCTACCAGCCGGGCCTCATGCACGCGAAAGTGTTTCTGATCGACGACCGCGGCGCGGCCGTCAGCACGGCAAACATGGACAACCGCTCCTTCCGACTGAATTTCGAGCTGACCGCGCTGGTCGCCGATCCGGCATTTGCTCGAGAAGTCGAGGACATGTTCGAGAATGATTTCGCCAATTCACGCGTAATGGTCCCAGACGCGGTCGCGAACATGTCGCTCTGGTTGCGACTCGCGTCCCGGGGAGCTAACCTGTTCGCACCGGCCCTTTGAGAGTGTCTGTCGATACATGACGACCGCGACCTGGTTCATATTGATCGGGCTGTTGCTCCTGGTGGTGGGCTTCACGTTCTCCTGGCTCAAGAGCCTGCCGATAACCTCCGCAATCGTGTACCTTCTGGTCGGTTGCATTGTCGGACCCATGGGCTTCGGGCTGTTCCATTTCAATCCGCTGAAGGAATCCGCGCTGCTCGAGCTTTTGACCGAGCTGGCGGTTCTGGTCTCGCTGTACTGTGCCGGGGTTAAGATGCCCGCGCCGATCACCTGGCCGCGCTGGCGCACACCCGTGCTGCTCGCGGTTGTATCGATGTCGCTTACAGTCGGGCTGGTGACGCTTTTCGGCTACTACTGGCTCGCGCTGCCGCTCGGGGCAGCGGTGTTGCTGGGCGCCGTGCTCGCCCCGACCGATCCCGTCCTTGCAACCGAAGTCCAGGTCCGTCACGCCGATGACTCCGACCGTCTCCGCTTCGCATTGACATGCGAGGCTGGAATCAACGACGGCAGCGCCTTCCCGTTCGTGATGCTCGGGCTGGGCCTGCTGGGCCTGCACGACCTGGGCGATGCCGGAAGCCGCTGGCTGGTCGTGGACGTCCTCTGGGCGACCCTGGCCGGAATCGGCATCGGCGTCGCGACCGGTTGGGTTGCCGGCCAGCTCGTGCATCGCCTGCGCACCGCGTTCGCGGGCATGACGTTTCTCGAGAGCTTCCTCGGTCTCGGTCTGATCGCGTTCGCCTACGGGATCTGTCTCCTGGCAGGCGCCTGGGGCTTTCTTGGCGTGTTCAGCGCAGCGATCGCACTGCGGCACACCGAGATCAGGCTGGCCGCTCGGAAAGAGGCGTCGATCCGGAGGGCCTCCGCTGACGGGGCCGTTGACTCCAAGAGTAGTGATCTTCACATGCACGTCAGCGAAAGCTCGCTGGTCTTCAACGAGCATCTCGAACGAATATCGGAGATCGTCCTTGTGCTGATGATCGGCGGTTCCCTGTTCTGGAATTCCTGGAGCTGGCGCGCGGTGGTCTTCGCGGCATTCCTCTTTCTCGTCGCCCGCCCGATCAGCGTTTACCTTGGGCTGCTGGGAAGCGGGACTTCGATGCGCATCCGCCACCTGTCGGGCTGGTTCGGCGTCCGCGGCATCGGCTCAATGTATTACCTGATGTACGCAATTCAGCATGGACTACCGCAAGATCTGGCGCTCGAACTGCTTCATCTGACGCTTGTCGCAGTCGCATTGTCGATACTCGTGCACGGTCTTTCCGTCAAGCCCGCATTCGCGCTCTTCTGGCGGTCGTGAATCGTCTCGGGAACCTTGTACCGAAGCGTGTTGCAACATCGCGGACCTGTCTCTTGCCCGCGATCGCACCGCTGCACATGCCGGGTGTGCGGAATCGCACAGTAAGGAATGAATCAAAAGCGCATGATCGAATTATCTGCAACCCGGTTGTTGAACCGAAGGAATACCGATCATGCTGTTTACCATCGCCGTCATCCTCGTTGTACTTTGGGCCCTCGGGCTGGTCTCCGGAACCACCATCGGAGGCTTCGTTCACATCCTGCTCGTGCTCGCAGTCATAATGGTCGCTTTCCAGTTGATCAGCGGACGCAAGATAGGCTGAAACCGAACAACTTGAACTGCCTGCCCTGACCAGGGCGCGATCGCTCAGGCACGAACGAGGCTGATTGCCGGGCAGCGCCAAAAAATATCCCTGTGAGCGAGCACAGCGTTCGCAGAACCACTGTCGCGTTTGAACGAACCGACCCCGCCGGGAACACCCATGCCGCTTTCCCTCAGACAGTCACTCCGGACGCTCACCATCGCCAGCCGGGGATTCGCAACGACATGCTCCCAGTGACAGGCAGTACCGGAAACGCAATCGGAAACAGGTTGCTCGATGCGCTTCCGCGAACGCAGCGGAGCCAATTCCTCGCGCACTGCGAAACGGTGGCGATGGAGTTTGGCGAATGCCTGGGAAAAAAGGAAATGCATGTTGACCATGTATATTTTCCATTGTCCGGCTTCGTATCGCTCGTCATCAAGGTCGCGGGCCACAAACCGCTGGAACTCCACCTGATTGGAAGCGAAGGAATGCTGGGCGCAGAGCTTGCTCTTGGCGCAGCGCTCGCGCCGCACACCAGCGCGGTTCAGGGTTCCGGTATTGCATTGCGCATATCCGCCCCCGACTTCATTGAGCAGCTCGAGGCCAGTCCGGTGCTGCGCGAAATATGCAACCGTTACATCTACGTCCTCCTTGTTCAGCTGACACAGTCCATTGCCTGCAACTGCTTCCATGACGTTTCACAAAGGCTGGCGCGCTGGCTCCTGATGACCCACGATCGTGCGGGTGGAAAGGACCTGCAGCTCACCCACGCATTCCTGGCCACGATGCTGGGCGTGCGCCGAAGCGCGGTCACGATCGCAGCCGGTGTCCTCCAGCAACGGCAACTCATCGTCTATTCGCGCGGGCATATTCGCCTGCTTTCACGGTACGGTCTCGAACAGGTTTCCTGCGAATGCTATGCAGCCGGCGTCGAGGCATACGAGCGTGGAATACTTCCCGACAGACAATGAAGTAGATCAGGGCGCGCCCGGCAGGAGAACCGGATCCAGGGGCGAGTCCTTCTTGCCCTCGAACATCGATCCATCCGCCTTTTGCAGCAGCGAGCCTAGATCCGCCCCGTCATCCGGATAGACACTGACGCCAATGCTGACGGACAGGCTCAGGGCGTGTGCGGGAAGGAGATCGGCATCGGCCAGGCAAGACTGCAATTTCCGCGCAACCTTGGCTGCATCGCCGGCCTGGCGGATATGTCCAAGCAGAACCACGAACTCGTCGCCGCCATATCGGCACAGCGTGTCGGTTTCGCGCAAGCACCCCGCGAGGCACCGCGCCACCAGTACCAGCAATTCGTCTCCGATTTGGTGACCGAAGCGGTCATTGACTGATTTGAATCGGTCGATGTCAATGAAAAGCACACCGATCTTCCAGCCGTGTCGCCTCGCCGTACGCCGCGCCAGGTCGAATTGCTCATCCAGCGCGAAGCGGTTGGGCTGTCCGGTCAGCAGGTCGTGGCGGGCGAGGTAGAGCATCCTATCGACCATGGCATGTGAGAACCTGACATCACGAAATATGATCACTGCACCAACCATGCGCCCTTGTCGATCGTGGATCGGTGCCGCGCTGTCTTCGATCCCTACTTGTGAACCATCACGCCGAACCAGGATGCAATTGGGCGCGAGCGACACGGCGCGATCTTCGGTCATGGCACGTCGAGCGGGGTCAGGCGTTACCGGATCCGTGGTGGCGTCGATGATCCTCAAGACCTCGACAAGCGGCCGGTCGGCAGCTTGCCGCAGGCTCCAGCCGGTCAGTTCGACGGCTGCCGAGTTCATGTAGACGATCCGGCTGTCGATGTCGGTGCTGATCACGGCGTCTGCAATCGAGTCCAGCGTGACCTGGGCGAGTTCGTCGACCGCGAACGGGCCAGCGGTTCGGCCTGAGCCCGGCAAACGGGATGAATCGATCCTGCCGTCGGCCGGAACGCTGCCGCCCTCGTTCTCCCAGTTCGCCAGCGCGGAGGCTCGGTGAATTCGTTTCATGCGAAGTCGGCTCATTCCCGTTTGTCGATCGTAGGCCGCCGAACGCGAGTCCGGGAACGACGCCGCGGCCAGGGAAGCCCAGGAACGGGTCTGCACCTGGGGTGCAGACCTTTCCATGGATGCTTATGCCTAGTCGCTTGCAAGCGCCCGCGGCGGATTCTCGATGATGATCTCGACCCGCCGATTCTGCTGTCGGCCTGCCGCCGTCAGATTGCTGGCGATCGGGCGGTCCTGCCCAAGGCCAATGGCCGAGAGCCGGCCCGGATCGATTCCGCGCTGGGTCAGCGTGTTCATGACCGACTCGGCACGTTGCCGAGACAGGCCGAGGTTGTAGCCGGCGTTGCCGACATTGTCGGTGTGCCCCTCGATCTCGACGCGTCGCTCGGGATAGCGCTCGAGAAAGCCGACGAGCCGGTCCAGATGACGATCGGCACCGGGTTCGAGAATGGCGCGATCGGTGGCAAACAGCAGGTCGCCCAGGGTCAGAACCAGGCCACGGTCGGTGACCTCGGCCTCAAGCGCGTCGATCTGGCGCCGCAGGTCGGCCGCCTGGGACTCGGCATCGGCGCGTGTTTGCGCCTCTGAACGACGCGCCGATTCGGCATCGCGTCGCGCTGTACTGGCCTCGGCCGAGGCCAGGGCTTCGGCGGAGCGGGCCGCATCGGCGTCCCGGCGTGCAGTGTCGGCACCGGCCACGGCCTCGGCTTCCGAAAGCCGCGCCGAATTGGCGGCACGACGCGCCGCATCGGCGTCGGCCATGGCCTGCACTTCGGCGTAGCGCGCCGACGAGGCCGCTTCGCGTGCCCGGCCGGCATCGCTTCGGGCAAGATCCGCGTCGGTGCGCGCGCGATTGGCGTCGGCACGGGCCAGCTCGGCCTCGCGGCTGCGTGCCCTCAGCCTCACCTGTTCGCGCTCTTCTACCAGCGCGGCGCGCTGCTCGAGCGCATAACGCTCCGTCGCCCTGGCCCTGGCGATATCGATCCTGCGCTCGGCCATATAGACTCGATGCTCGCCCAGGCTGGACTCGGTTTCCGACAGCGGTTGCTCGGCGACGCGAACCGCGGTCTCGGCCTCGCGCAACTCCAGCGGCACGCGTCCGGCCAGGTTCGGGTCGGCTTGCAGCACGCTCAGCTTGCTGCGTGCATCGGCAGCCCCCGGTGGACTGGACGGCGCGGTTGCACAGGCGGCGAGAAGCAGCAGCAAGCTCAGCAGTGCCGCTGACCGGCCCGCGCGGTTGAATTTCATCCTGGTCACGTTTTTCATTGCTGGCCTCCGGTGCGCCGCATCTCGTCAATCAGGGCTTGTACGCCCCGGCTCAATTCCTGGTTGGACTCCAGTGCCTTGGATGTTTCCGTAGCGGCGGATGCAAGCTCGGCGGCAACCTTCGATTCTTCCGCCAGGCGTTCGGCCTCGACCATCTTTTCGCTGCGTACGGCACGTTCGGCCATCTGCAAGCGCTGGCGCGCATCGTTGAGCTCTCCGCTCGCATATTTCTGGGCATCCGAGCGTTCTGCGCTGGTGATGGCCTGCTGCGCTGCCGCGAGGGATGCCGTCGGCGGCGGCGATGTGACGGCGCAACCGACCGAAAACAACATCAATAACACCACTCCCGCACCCGGGGACAGGCGGCGGGCCGGGTTGAACGAGTTCAAATTACGCATTCTCTTGCTCCGTAATCATGGGAATACACGCAGACACGGCCTTTAAGCACCGGCTGCTCGTGAAGTGCACTTCAGACTTTCAAGCCTAGAGCGATCGCAAATCGGCGTCGGTACGCTGGCGGACCTACAACCGAACCACGCCACTCATTCATGGCCTTTCAAGCGAACCCGTCCAGCCCCCGAAGCTGGCGTCAGTTATGTCTGCACTAGTAGAGTCGCCAGCAGATGCCGCATCACTTCCTCCCGTCCTAGCTGCGTCCGGATTTACCGAGCAGAAGGATTGCAACACCGGCCACGGAAGAGGCCGCGCCAAGAATCAGGAACCAGGTGGTGGAGTCAGTGAAGCGACCGGTAACCGCCTCCGATACTTGATCGCCAAGGCTTTGGGATGACTGATATGCGAAGAAAAGCAGGATCAAACCCACAACCAACAACACGAGCCCCAGAATTTTATTATTCGCCATTTTTATCTCCTTCTGTTTGATGAAATGCGGGGTTATTTTTTCGCGAGGTCACACGATAACTGCAGCTTTTCCTGCTGCGACCGGCAGATCGATGCATCCGTGTGGAGCAGCGAATGAGCATCACCCAGCGCCTGGCCTAGCAAATACACGGTCTCCAGAAGCTGCGAGTTTCGTTGCAGTAGCGCCTCGATCTGCTTCAACGCTTCCTGAAGCTGAATCCGGGGTTCCGCGCTATCGAGGCAACTGAACTGCTCCGGCAACGCTCGCAGTCGGCCCCGTGCCCGCGTTAATTGCGCGGCCAGATTTCCCGCCATTCCCAAGAGAATCTCGGGCTGGAATTGCTCTGTCGGGTGCTGGTGGCCATTCATTGTGTAGGTCATCATTTTCGGGTCCCGCTTTCCGCCGGCTTGAACAGTACCGATAGACCCGGGCCAGTCCCAGCCTTGCCACGCGAATATATTGAAAACCGGGCGATCGGGATTCGATCGCCCGGCGAATCTCAAACCAGCTTTATTCGTTCTTGCCGGCGCTGCGGCGACGCATCGTCATGCCGAGACCGCCGAGCATTGCAAACAGACCGCCGAGGGCAAACAGCGGCAGCGGGCCGGCCGTGGCAGGAAGGACCGTTGCCCTGCTTGCCGGGCGCGGTTCGGCCTGTGCCAGGCGGACAGGTTCCGCCGCGGGGGCGCGGGTTTCGACCACTTCCACCATTTCCGAGGGCGCTGCGCCCGGTGCCACGGCAAAGGCATAGCTGCCTTCAGGCACGTAGAAGTTGAGCTTCTGGTTGTCGATCAGCTGGGAAAACGCATACTCGCGGTTGTCCAGCAGCACGGTTTGATCGGCACCCGGCTTCAGCGAAACCACGCCCTGGGAACGGCCTCGACGATTCAGGAAATCGACATCGAATGTCCCATCACGATTCATGCCCTCGAATTCGGCCTCGAAGCGAGCCCACTTCTGACCGTCTACAAGGATGACTTCGCGACATGAATCCATCACCCAGGGATACCTGGTCAACAGCGTTTCGTTCCAGTCCACATCCATGCAGCTGGAAACGTCCTCCGAGGGTCGCGGCATTTCGCTACCGTCCTTTTCACTCTGGGCGGCAAGCGCTGAAGATCCGATCAGCCCGGCGATCAACAATACTGCGATCGGCGTTTGCTTTCGGTTGATTAACGTTTTCATGAGCATTTCCTTTACTGGCATGAGTGCCGAAACGGCCTCGTCATGCGAGGCCCTTCCGGGAAAGTAAGGTGAACCTGGGCCGCTTCTCGCTTTGCAACCAGGTTGTCGCGTCGGATGGCCGGGGATCGAGCAGGGATTGCCGGATTGCGAATGTTCCGCTTCCGGCTGCGCGCTGCTTCACCTGCGCCACAATGACGCTTGCGGCATTCGGCGTCTGTACGCCAGCGAACAGTACAGCCCGCCCCGCTCCATGGTGCGCTGTCGAACAAACGCCGGATGAGTCAATGGGGGATACTGTTCGTTCGAATTCGAAGCAAACAGGAAAAAGGACTCGTGAACAAGAACCAGGTCAAGGGCCGGATGAAGCAGGCCAAGGGAAAAGCGAAGGAGGTGTTCGGCCGTGTTACCGGCAACAAGAGCCTCAAATTCAAGGGGAAGATGACGAAAACCGCGGGCAAGGCACAGGTGCAGGCCGGGAACCTGCAGAAGAAATACAAGGAACCGTCGAAATAAATCCGGGGTCTTCAGGCAAGCCGTGCAGGACTATTCCTACACGGCGTAATTCTGAAGCCGATCGGTTTCGCGCTTGACCACCTCGTAACACTCGCAGCATCGCTTTTCCAGCTTCGGGCGGTCCAGCACCGTGATATGGCCACGCTGGTAGCTGATGATGCCTGCCTTCTGCAGTTTGCCGGCCGCCTCGGTCACACCCTCGCGCCGAACGCCCAGCATGTTTGCAATCAGTTCCTGGGTCATGGTGAGCTCTCGGGTCGGCAACCGGTCCATGGACAGCAACAGCCAGCGGCAAAGCTGCTGGTCGATCGAATGGTGCCGATTGCACACGGCGGTCTGCGCCATCTGCGTGATCAGCGCCTGGGTGTAGCGCAGCATCAGCATGCGCATCTCGGGATAGAGGTTGAATTCGCTCCTGAGTTCGGCCGCGGGCAACCGCCAGGCCGACCCGCCACTTTGCACGATCGCCCGGCTCGGCGTGCTTGCCCCGCCCATGAACACGGCGATACCGACGATGCCCTCGTTGCCGACCACAGAGATCTCGGCCGAGGCGCCGTCTTCCATCACGTAGAGCAGCGAGATGATGCAATCGACCGGAAAGTAGACGTAGTCCACCTGCTGTCCGGCCTCGTAGATCACCGTCCCCAGCGGGAGCTCGACTTCCTTTATGTGCGGAAACAACCGCGCCTTCGCCGCCTTCGGAAGGGCATCGAGCAGGCGATTTTTCGTCAATGTCTGTTCGGAAACCGGCATGGCACTTCTCCCGGTGGTTGCTGGTCACTGGCCAGAATGGCCGAACCTGCCGTCCGGTGAAAGTCGGCTCGATGATACAGGTTAACGCAAATCCGAAGCGTTATATGTGTTGCAGCGCACATTACAGCCCTTGCCACCGGCTGCCTCGCCGGGGCCGGGCTCCGGTGCAAGTCGGTCCGGCAAGACGCCTTGTTACAATCCAGGTCCGTCCGTCGAATCCGAAACCACCACGCTCATGACCGACACCGAATCCCGCCTGAGCAAGACGGCCTGGGCCGCCGTCAACCTGGTCCTGCTCGTCTGCGCCTGCGCCGCCTGGGCCTGGATGGACTACCGCTACGTCACGCAGTTCTGGACGCCGGAGGAAATGCGCGAGGCCACCGACTGGCTGATGCTCGGCATCATTGCGGTCTCGATGCTGGTCAACCTCTGGCTGCTGCGAAAAAAAAGGATCGCGGCACACCTCCTTGGCGCACTCGCCGCCTCGCTGGCGGTCACCGCGCTGTGGTGGATGATGATCGCATTGTTCGGCAATGCTTTTCATGCAGCGATCGGTGGTACTGCGGCTTAGGAACGTTTTCAATTGCTCGCTTGACACCTCTCTGCCCTCATGCTAAAAACAAGTTGCAGGGGCTGCAATGGGACGTTGGCAATGTCAGGGTTAGCTAAATCAAAGTTGGCGATATAGCGATGAGCAAAGCGTCGGACACTGTCGTCGTGGCTCCTGTATTTGTTAGTTAAACAACCAATACAGGAAGAATAACCAATGAAAACCAATATCAGCGGGACGGCAGAATTTTCTGCTCAGGCGGTTCGCGGTTCGCGGTTCGCAAATATCTAACTTGCTTTAGAACGATTGCCGGCACCATAGGCTTGGTGTTTGTCATAAGTTTACCGTCTATCGGCTTTGCCCAAGACGACGACACCACTACCCTTCCACCGATTACAGTTGAAGGCTCTTCAGGATGTTCGGGCAGCCAGCCAACTCATGGATTCACAACCGGATGTAGCGGTGGCGGCGGAGGTGGTGGCGGTGGGACTACCACACCGGGTTCGGGCGGTGGATTTGGAGGCGGTGGAGGACCTTCAGGGCCGACACCCCAGCAGGGACCAGTGTTGGAACAATCTCCTTTGGCTGACGATGAAGTAAATTGCGGCTCCATTGGCGAAATTCGATGGGCGTACGCAGGCGTGGAAGCGGTTTATAGCCGGGAAAACAGCGGGACTACGGGCAACCCATTGAATGGAACCCCTGCCCCCGCGACTGCTTATACCGTTCAATTTTCCAACGGCGAACGCGAATCCTTCATTGCGGGCCCATACGGGTCTCCAACGATTGCCGCGGGTTCACCGATACCGGGTACATGTCATTAATGAGTAAACGAATGCCTCTAATCCTTCCGCTGATCGTGACTCTATCCGCGGGGCTTGCCATCGCTATTTGGCTTTGGCCTGACGAGGATCCGGCATCAAGCAAGCCAGGGGAGACATCTCCCCTGGTTTTGCAAGAGCTCGAACCTGAACAGGACCCCCTGGTGGAAGTTCACGAAGAGAATCAGAATGGGGATAACGACCTGGCTGTTGATCGCAATTCGGACATGACAACTCACACGGATGATGAAGTCGTTGACCTGGCCGCGTCTTTTTTGAGTGCCTCCAGAGCGATCGACGCCGAAGATGCAATTCTCAAAGCAGAATCATATGGCTTGGCTGTCTCAGCTGATTGGCGGATGCAGCTTGACGTAGCCTGCAACCCAGATGAGCTGGAATATATTTCAGGCCAGACGCATGGGAGTCGCCAATACTTTGCGCAAAAACTGTCCTCGTACTGCAATGGCTATGTTCCTGATACGAACTTTGCTCGGCCAATGGCCATCGAAGAACTTGATCAGAACTTCCTTGACCTTGTGCGCACCCGATCAAGAGATCAACTATCGAGGAATCTGTCCGATATAAGTCCATCAGAAACAGACGAATTTCTGGTGCGCCGACTAAGGTCTGCGAATACCCCGGAAGAAATCCAATCGGTGGGCGAGTATCTGGCCGAATACTACAAGAACACCGGCCAGATTCTATGGCGCCCGGAGGTGGGGGGTGTAGAGGTTGCCGATGCGGTAATCGCCAGATTGCAACAGGTCGCGCTTGAACTTTATTCATGCCAGATATTCGGAGGCTGCGGACCAGATTCACTGAAAGTGCTACGCATTTGCGCCTTTAATCCTGGATGCGAACCGGGCTGGAGTTATGAGCAATTTGTGTTCGCGAACCATAGCCCCCTCGAAATGGAATACATTCAGGGTATCCTCGGACATATCTACTCTGGTTGAATACTGCCCCCCCGGTGATACAAAGTATCGCGCGTCGATGTCACTTCAGAAGCGCCCGCGCGGCCTCGACCACCCTCGCCTCGTCCGGCATCATCAGTTTCGCCGCGTCGCCCAGCGGGATGTAGCAGTCCACGCCGGTAACGCGCTTGATCGGCCGGTCGGCGCCGCCGTGTTCGACCAGTGAAGTCACCACCGCCTCGCCGATACCGCCGTCGGGACGGCCTTCGTCGAGCACCAGCACCGCGCCGCATTGCCCGGCATGTTGAGCGATCGCTTGCGTGTTCAGGGGCTTGAGCCAGCGCAGGTCGAGAACCCGGGCCTCGACCCCGTCGATGTTTTTCAGTTCGCGCGCCGCGCGCAGCGCCATCGGCACGCCGTTGCCGAAGGTCACGATGAGCAGGTCGGCGGCGGCCTCGTTGTAGACCCGCGGCTGCCAGGGTTCCAGGGACTCGTCCGGGGCCGGGTAATCGAAGCTCCACAGGCCGTCGTCCTTTTCGTACAGGTCCTTGGTCATGTAGAGCGCGATCGGCTCGATGATGGTGGTCACGCGGCCATCGACGGTGGCCAGCGCGGCCAGCGTGCGCAGCATCATCGCCGCGTCGTCGCCTCTGGACGGGCAGCCGATGATCAGACCCGGGATGTCGCGCAATGCCGTGATCGAGTTGTCGTTGTGGAAGTGGCCGCCGAAGCCTTTCTGGTAGCCCAGCCCGGCGATGCGCACGACCATCGGGTTGCGGTAGGTGTCGTTGGAAAAATACTGCAGCGAGCAGGCCTCGCCGCGGATCTGGTCGCAGGCGTTGTGGAAGTAGGCCAGGTACTGGATTTCGGGAATCGGCAGGTAACCCATGTTGCCGTAGCCCTGGGCCAGGCCGAGAATCGTGGTCTCGTCGAGCAGCGTGTTGAACACCCGCGCGTTGCCGAACTGCCTGTTCAGGCCCTTGGTGACGGTATAGACGCCGCCCTTGCGCGCCACGTCCTCGCCGAACACCAGCGATTCCGGATACTTCAGCAGCAGGTCGTGCAGCGCCCGGTTGATCTGGATCGCCATGTGTTTCGGCGCATCGTTCTCGGGCAGGCGGGCCTCGCCGCCGAACGCGTCGGCGCGCGCGCTGGCCGCGACGGTGCGTTCGGCCTCGCGCGCGACTTCTTCGGGCGAATAGGGCGCCAGCGGCCGGACGATCTCGTCGACCGCGGTCAGCCGGCGCCGGCCGTCGGCCCGGTCGGCTTCTTCCAGGCAGCGCGTGCGGAGCTGCTCGTAGCGCTCGCGAATCCGCGCCGCGCTCAGCAGGCCGCGTTCGACCACGATCCTGGCCGAGACCAGCAGCGGATCCATCAGCTCGTCGCGCTCCAGCTCGGCCGGCGGGCGGTACTCGATCTCGAAATCGGTTCCGGCGTGCCCCATCAGCCGGGTCGTGTTCAGGTGCAGGAATACCGGCCGGCGGCGGGCGCGGCAGGTCTCGACGGCGCGCTGCACCGATTCGAACCCGGCCTCGAGGTCCAGCCCGTCGGCGTAGACGTATTCCAGGCCGTAGCGCGCGGCCATGGATCTTGCCGTCCACTGCGAAGGCGTCGGCACCGAAATGCCCAGCCGGTTGTCCTCGCACACGAACAGCAGCGGCAGCGGCAGGTTCTGGTGGCAGGTCCAGGCCGCGGCGTTGAACGCGCTCTGGGCCGTGGCGTGGTTGGCGCTGGCGTCGCCGAAACTGCACACGGCAATGCTGTCTTCGGGCACCGATATGGCGTGGCCGATGCGCTTGCCGTGGGCGATCGCCAGCGCGGTGCCGACGGATTTCGGCAGGTGGCTGGCGATGGTGGAGGTCTGCGGCAGGATCCACAGGTCCGGATGACCCCAGACCTTGTGCCGGCCGCCGGAGGCCGGGTCGTCGGCCGCGGCGGCGAACGACAGGCAGGTGTCGTGGATGAAGTCCAGCCCGTCCTTCTTTCGGTAGCGCTCGGCGACGAACGCGCCCGACCGGTAGTGCAGAAACGCCGGGTCGGTGGCGCGCGTGGCGCGACCGACCATCGCGTTGCCTTCGTGGCCCGACGAGCCGATGGTGTAGAAGACCTTGTTCTCGGCGCGCTTGACCCGCGCCATCAGGTCGAGCTGGCGCGACATCAGCTGGCTTTCGAACAGCTCCAGCAGGTCGAAGTCCGAAATCGCGCCCTTGCGACCCGGCAGCTCGCCGGCCGACGCTTCGAGTTCATCGAGCTGTTCGAGAAAGCGCGCGTCGACCACCTCGGCACGATTGAGCGCTCGTGCCCGACCCGGGTTGTTCATGACCGAAACCTGCAGCTGGTAAAGATTGGGATTGTATCGGAACGGGCCGGTTGCCCGCTGTCCTCACCGGCGGTGCGCGGCGGTCCCGGGCCGCCGCCAGGCCAGCAACGCCGTGGCGCACACAGCGCCCAGCAACGCCAGCGCGGTGTCCTTGTGGCTGTCCCAGACATCGCCCTGGGTGCCCAGGTACGCCATCCCGAGCTCGCCGCCGAACACCATCGCGGCGGCCCACTCGATCAGCTCGTAGATGGCCGAACAGGCCAGTAGCAGGCTGACCGCGATCGCACGACGCCATGATGCCGTCGCGTCGACCTCGAGGTTCACCAGTTCCAGCGTCAACGGCGCCAGCAGCACGCCGAACAGCAGGTGTACGAGCCGATCGTAGTGATTGCGCTCGAAGCCGAATACATCATCGATCGAAAAGCCCAGCCAGTCGCGACTCCACTGGTCGTAGGGCACTTCGGCATAGGTGTAGTGCGACCCGAGTACGTGCAGCACCAGGAACACGAATACGGCCGTGTAGGCCAGGTTGGAGAAGCGCACGCGGCGATAGCCCCAGACCAGCAGCGGCACGAACGCCACGACGAGCGCGTTCTCCAGCATCCAGTCGTCGCGATACTTCGGCGCATACCCCAGCGCCAGCCAGATCAGCACGAACAACAGCAAAAGCACTGCCGGCCATTCGCGCAGCCCGCGCAACACCTGTGCCCATTCGAACGGCTTTGCCATGCAACAATCCCATTCGGCCTGAACCATGATACCCGCGCCCTGCCCGCCCCAGCCATGAATTCGAATGAACTCCCCATCGACGCCCTGCTGCCTGAACTGCTCTCGATGCTGGCCGAGAACTCGACGGCGGTCCTGCAGGCGCCGCCCGGGGCAGGCAAGACCACCCGCGTGCCGGTCGCATTGCTGGACGCCGACTGGCGAGGCGACGGGAAGATACTGATGCTGGAGCCGCGCCGGCTGGCGGCGCGCGCCGCGGCCCGCTTCATGGCCCGGTCCATGAACGAGAACGCCGGCGAGACGATCGGCTTCCGCACCCGGCTGGAAACGCAGGTTTCGGCGCGCACCCGGGTCGAGGTGGTCACCGAAGGCATCCTGGTCCGCATGCTGCAGCGGGATCCCGAACTTTCCGGCTACGCCGCAGTGCTGTTCGACGAGTTCCACGAGCGATCGCTCAGCGCAGACCTGGGCCTGGCCCTGGCGCGCGAATCGCAGCAGGCGCTCAGGCCCGACCTGCGACTGCTGGTGATGTCGGCCACGCTGGCCGCCGAACCGCTGGCCCGGCTGCTGGGCGATGCGCCCGTGCTGACCAGCCGGGGCCGGGCCCATCCGGTCGAGATCGAATACCGGCCGCCGGCGCGCGAGCAGCGACTTGCCGACGCGGCGGCCGCCGGCGTGCGCCATGCGCTGGACAACCAGCCCGGTTCGCTGCTGGTGTTCCTGCCCGGCGTCGGCGAAATCCGGGCCGTGCACCGTATCCTCGAAGGTCGCCTGGCGGCAGACGTCGACCTTCAGCCGCTTTACGGCGCGCTGGACCCTTCGGCCCAGGACGCGGCCATCGCCCCTGCGCGGGCGGGCCGGCGCAAGGTGGTGCTGGCCACCGCCATCGCCGAGACCAGCCTGACCATCGAAGGCATACGCGTGGTCATCGACGCCGGGCTGGAGCGCCGGGCGCGCTTCGACCCGGGCTCGGGCATGACCCGCCTGGTCACCACCCGGGTCTCGCGCGCCGCGGCCGAGCAGCGGGCCGGGCGCGCCGGGCGAATCGAACCGGGCACCTGCTACCGGTTGTGGCGCGAATCGGAGCAGAAGTCCCTGCCGGCATTCACCCCGCCGGAGATCCTGGAAGCGGACCTGGCAGGCCTGGTGCTCGAACTGGCCCAATGGGGCGCACGTTCACCCGATGAGCTGACCTGGCTGGATCCGCCGCCGGCCGCCCACTGGAACCAGGCCGTCGAACTGCTGCAGTGGCTGGATGCGCTGGACGACAACGGCGCGATCACCGCGACCGGGCGCGAAATGCTGGAAGCCGGCGTGCACCCGAGGCTCGCCCACATGCTGGTGCGAAGCCGCGAAAAAGGCGCGGCGCTCACCGGTGCGCGACTCGCCGCGCTGCTGGGCGAGCGCGACGTGCTCGGCGCCGGGGCCGGTTCCGACATCGAACCCCGGCTGCGGGCGCTGGCGCATGGAAGCACCCGCGACGCCCACCACGGCCGCATGCATGCGGTGCAGAAGCTGGCGCGCAGGCTGGCCGGCGATTATCGAGACAATCGTCACGACAATCGTCACGACAATCGTCGCGACAAGCGCACGGACACGGCCCAAGACATCGATCCCGGCGCGCTGCTGGCGCTGGCCTTCCCGGATCGCGTCGCCAGGCGCAGGCAAGGCGGACAGGCCCGGTTCCAGCTGAGCAACGGCAAGGGCGCCTGGCTGCCCGACGACGATCCGCTGGCCGGCAGCGAATGGCTGGTGGCGGCCGAACTCGACGGCAAGGCCCGCGAGGCGCGAATATTTCTGGCCGCGCGCACCGACCTGGCGACGATCGAAAGCGTGCTGGCCGAGCACATTGAAGAGATCGAGGCCGCGGCGTGGGACGATCATCGCGGCACCGTGGTCGTCCAGCGCGAGAGACGGCTGGGCGCACTCGTACTGGCGCAGAAACCGGCGGGCACGCCAACGCCGGAGCAGGTCGCCGACGGCCTGCTGGACGCCGTGGCGGCAAAGGGCCTGGACGCGCTGAACTGGACCGAGGCGACCCGGCAGCTGTGTCGGCGGGTCGAACTGATGCGCGGCCTGGAACCCGAGCAATGGCCCGCCTTCGACGACGAGTCGCTGGCCTCCGAACTGGCCGAATGGCTGGGCCCGTTCCTCGCCGGGCTCACCCACTGGCGCCAGGCCGCGAAGCTGGACCTGATGCCGGCGCTGGAAAGCCGGCTCGGCTACGAACTGAAGCGAAAACTGGACCAGCTCGCCCCGGTGCGCCTCGCCGTGCCGGCCGGCCCGGAGATCAGGCTGGACTACACCGCCGGCGATCAGCCGGTGCTGCCGGTCAAGCTGCAGGGCGTGTTCGGCTGGCGCGAAAGCCCGCGCATCGCCGGCGGCCGAATACCGGTGGTGCTGCACCTCCTCTCCCCGGCCGGCCGACCGCTCGCCATCACCGCCGATCTCGAAAGCTTCTGGGCCAATGCCTATCCCGAAGTGGCCCGGGACATGCGGGGGCGGTATCCGAAACATCCGTGGCCGGATGATCCGATGGCTGCGGATGCCACCATGAGGACGAAGCGGCGTCCGCCGCGGGGGGCGTGATCTTCGATCTCGCCCGCGATCATTGTCGGGTGCCGACTGCTCTTTAAAGTCAAATGCCGTTTCGCCGCTCGCTTCGCGAGCTGATGCGAGTTACTTCTTGGCGCCCCAAGAAGTAACCAAGAAACGCTGCCGGGCGACGCCGCCGGTCCTACGGCTGCTGGCGCAGCCTCCGCCCCGGTGCCCTGCGCGTTTCGGTCGGG